>NZ_JACJFU010000001.1:0-430493 GCF_014164635.1 Paracoccus sp. MC1854
CAACGGCGAGGGCGGCAATGCCGAGGTCGAGGCCCGCGTCGCAGGCGAGGTCAAGGCGCTGTGCGCAAGGTTCCCCCTCTACGACGGGATGTGAGGAACAGGGGCGCGCCGGGAAAACCAGAAGCCACAAGCCATGCGTCCCGCGGCAGCCTGCCGCGGGATTTTTCCGCCTGAAATGATTTTCATCCTTGGCGCCGATCCCGCCAGATCGGCGGCAGACGTGACTGATACGGCAGGACTCTTTCCCGAAGCCGGCGCTGCCCGAGGTGTCTCCATCAGGCTCCGGGAACGTCATCCCCTGCCATGGCGGCTTGACCATGCCTGCCGGAAACGGGAAGCAGGTCAGGGCATACATAGCGACTTGGGTGCGAGGGAGATGACGATGGCCAAGGTGCGAGCGATCTCCAACGCGCCCAATGCACCACTCAGCCAGGACCCTCACCGGGTCAGCACCCCTCGCGAAAGGGATCTTCAGGTGGCGATCGGGCGCGAGGTCCGCAGCATCCGCCGCCAACATTCGATGACGGTCGCCGACCTTGCCCGCAAGACCGGGCTTTCCGTGGGGATGCTGTCGAAGATCGAGAACGGCGTCACCTCGCCCTCGCTGATGACGCTGCAGACGCTCAGCCATGCGCTGTCCACGCCGGTGACGGCCTTCTTCCGCCTTTTCGAGGAACGCCGCGAGGCGCAGCATGTGAAGGCGGGGCAGCATGTCGAGATCGCCCGGCGTGGCACGCGGTCGGGGCACCAGTACAACCTGCTGGGGCACCTGGGGCCGAACCAGTCGGGCGTGGTGGTGGAGCCCTATCTCATCACGCTGACCACGACCTCGGACGTGTTCCCGACCTTCCAGCATGACGGGCTGGAACTGATCTACATGCTGGAAGGCGAAATCGTCTATCGCCACGGCGACCAGACCTATCACCTTCGTCCCGGCGACAGCCTGTTCTTCGACGCCGACGCGCAGCACGGGCCGGAAGCGCATATCGCCCTTCCGGCCCGTTTCCTGTCGGTGATCTGCTATCCGCAGGGCTAGGCGGGCACGGCCTCCGGCTCGTCCTCGGGCCACCAGCCCAGCGATGTCGGCGCACCGTCGTCATGCCGGGAAAGCCACTCGACCAGAAGCGCGCGGTTGCGTGCGAAGCCCTTGTATTCCGCGAGTTCGTCCGGCAGTCCCTTGAGGACGCGGTGCAGACGGCGGCCCCATTTCGGCACCGTCACCAGATCCTGGAAGCTGATCAGGTAGCAGCGGATGCCGAAGGCGATCGCGTTGGACCGCGGCAGGCGATACAGGGTCTGCAGCTCGACCCGCAGATGCTGGCGCGCGCCGACGGTGTCGGGGGTCAGCGTGGCCTTGCCCGGTCCCCATTTGGGATAGTTCTCCGGGCTGGTGTCCAGCAGCGGATCGACCGTCATGGTCCAGTTGAAGCGACGGACAGGCGCGCCGTGCTGCAGCTTCAAAAGGAACTTCAACGCGCGGTCAAAGATGCCCATGCCGCCCGCCAAGGGCACCGGGGCGTGCCATTCGTGAAAGCTCATCCCGATGTCGAAGTCCAGCGACCAGTCGGCCTGGGTCGTGACCATGCCGGCCTCGATCCACAGGTTCTCGTCGCGCTGGTCCTGCAGGGTGAAGTCGCCCTGCGTCTGGCGGGTGATGTATTCCATCGGCCCGCAGGGCAGCGTCGTTTCATCCAGGAAGGTGAAGGTGTCATCGACGCCCAGCGGCCGGTTGATCCAGCGCCAGCGGTCGCCGTCCTTGTGCAGTTCGAACAGGTCCGGGTAGTCGCGGGCCTTGGATTCCATGATGAGTTCCAGCAGGTCCCATCCGGCCAGCGTCATGTGCGGCAGCGACTGGCAGCGCAGCGGGTCATCCGCCAGCACCTGCGCGCGGTCCCGCATTTCAGAGATGTAATGCTCGTCCACGTCAAAGGTATGCTCGAAGATCGAGCCCTTGCGGCCGGGCACATGCGGCTCGATGTTCACCGAATACATGTAGTCGTCTTCGGGGAACGGAAAGGGAAAGCGCCTGATTCCCTCCGGCGAGTTGCGGAAGGTATAGTCGTTGCGGAAGGTGACGTCGCTGAACTGAATTCCCATTCTCTCCTCCTAGAGATCCAGGACCAGCCTGCTGCCGGTGAAGCGCGACACGCAGGGCATGATCTTCTTCTGCGAGGCGCGCTGTTCGGGCGTCAGCCAATGGTCATTGTGCTCGATGTCGCCCTCGCAATCGAGGACATTGCATTCGCATTGTCCGCAGGCGCCGCCGCGGCAGAGATAGGGCGGATCGACGCCCGCGGCCTCGATGGCTTCCAGCAGCGACTGGACGGCGGCGACCTCGACGGTGATCCCCGTCCGCGCCAGTTCGACCGAGAAGGGCTTGCCCACCGGCGGGGCCAGGAACTCCTCGGAATGGATCGCTCCCCTCGGCCAGCCGGCCTGGGCGGCAAGCTCACGGACGGCGTTGATCATGCCCTTCGGGCCGCAGACATAGACATGCGTCCCCAATGGCTGGCTGCGCAAAAGGCGCGGCAGGTCGATGCGGATGTTCTCGTCGTCGTAGTAAAGATGAACGCGGTTGTCGTAGCTGCGCTTCAGTTCATCCCCCAACTGGCCGAGCGAGCGGCTTTGCACCCCGTAATGCAGTTCGAAATTGGCGTTCCGTCGATCCATCTGCGCCATATGGGCGATGAAGGGAGTGATGCCGATGCCGCCCGCGATCAGCAGGTGCTTGCGCGCCCGCGCATCCTCGGGGAACAGGTTGACCGGGTAGCTGATCGTCATCTCCATGCCGGGCGTGACATGGTTGTGCATGTAAAGCGACCCGCCCCGGCCGAAGTCATCGCGCCGGACCGAGATGGAATAGCCCTTGGTGTCCGAAGGATCGCTCATCAGCGAATAAGGGTTCAGGCGGCGTGTGCCGTTGTCGTTCATCTCGACGACGACATGGCTGCCGCCGGAAAAGGGCGGCACCGGGCTTCCGTCCACCGGCTCGAAGCGGAAGGTCTTGATCAGGGCGTTGACCGGGATCACGTCTGCCACGCGGGCCTGGATATGGGGGCCTCCGCTGCTCATGGAAACTTCTCCACCATTTCCGGCACCTGGCCGGGGTCCTCGGCGTCTATGTTGACCCCTTGGAAGGCCGCGATCCGGCGCGAATAATGGTCGCGCACGTAAAGATGCAACCCGCAGTGGCTGCAGACCATCGGATCGGTCGTGACGTTCTCGGTGATGCCCTTGCAATGGACGCATTGGACACGGCGGGCCAGCGAGCCCCGATGCTCGGTATGCACCCCGTCATGGGGATAGCCCACCTTCATCGCCTCGCTCTGGACCACGCCGATCAATGTCTCGGTCCCCGCAAGGTAGATCTGCAGGCCCATGTGGGCGTCGCCCAGTGCCTTGCGGATGCGCGGCATCGCCGCTGCCAGCGAGGGGCCGTGGTAGAACCGCGCGGCCCCCAGTGCGGCAAGCCGGTCGCCCATGTCGGTACCGTTGGCGGCCCTGACATAGATGACATGGGCGGTCGGGCGCAGGTCGATCCCCTGCCCGTCCGCCTTGGCGAAGAGGTCGAGCAGCGCACCGCCCCCCTCGCCATCCGCCACCATCAGATGCTCGCTTCCGGGATGGGGTTCGAGCAGCCCATAGACCGGGCGGGTCGTGATCGAGGGAGGGAATGCGGTGTTCATCATCATGGGATCACCCTGCGTCAGCCCTTGGCGGTGCGCCGCTTCTTCTCGACATCGTAGAAGGGCATTGAATGGGTCGTCGCGGACACGTCGCCATTGGCGGTCCTGACGGTCACGGTCTTGCCATCCGTGGCGTAATCGACCGGAAGGCGGGCGATCGCGACGGTGTAGTCGTTCACCGGCGAGGCCAGCCCCTGCGTCACCACCCCGATCCTGCGGCCGCCGTCATGGACCTCGGCGCCATTGTCGGGCTGGCTGTCGCCGTCGAGCTTGAGGCCCCAGATCTTGAACCGCTCCTTGCCCTTCAGGCGGGCGTGCTCCTCGGCGCCGCGGAAGCCGGTGAAGTTCGGCGAGACGGTGAAGTCGAGACCCAGTTCCCACAACGTATCGCCGGTGGAATCGTCGTCGAAGGGGAAGGTTTCCGAGTTGTCGCCCGGATAGAACAGCAGATAGCTTTCCGTCCGCAGCAGGTCGAGCGTTCCGAACTGCACGGGAACGATTCCCATCTCGCGGCCTTCTTCCAGAATGCGGTCCCAGATTTCCGGCGCGTCCTCGCCCTTGCAGAAGATCTCGTAGCCGCGTTCCCCGGTATAGCCGGTGCGCGAGATCATCACCGGCTTGCCGAACAGCGAGGTCTGGATATGGCCGAAATAGGCGAGGTTGCGGATGCCCGCGACGTGCTTTTCCAGGAAGTCCACGGCAAGCGGACCCTGCAGCGACAGGTCGTGCATGTTGTCGTCGAACAGGACCGCGACGTTCCGGCCCGCGCCCGCGGTGGTCAGTTGCTCGGTCCCGAGGCCGGTGCCGTGGACCACGAGGTAGTTGTTCGGACCCTGCCGGTAGATCACGCAGTCGTCGATGAACTTGCCGGCGTCGTTCAGCATGCAGGCATAGACCGCCCGGCCCGGCATCAGCTTGGCCATGTTGCGGGTGGTGGCGCGCTCGATCACCTGGGTCGCGGCGGGGCCGGTGACATGGACCTTCTTCAGGCCCGAGACATCCATCAGCCCCGCCTTGGTGCGGATGGCCGTGTAGTCGTCGATCATCGGCTTGTCATAGGTCCAGGCGGTGGGCATCCCGTTCCAGTCCTCGAGATTCGAGCCGAGGGCGCGGTGACGGTCAGCCAGGGTCGAGATACGCCAGGAATTGGTCATCGGTTTTCTTCTCCGTGAAGTTGTTGGTCGATTGTTGCGTGGCAAGTTCCCGGAAATCAACTTCTATGTGAAAAAATATTACTGACAGGCAATTTTCGGCAAGGCTGAAAACGGCACCGGCAAGACGCGCCTGCCGGGGCCGGGTCTGTCCGCCTATCCGGGAAGGACGAAGAACCAGTTCGCCCACAGCACCACGGCAACCCCGCCCGCCAGTGCCAGATAGGGCAGGATTCCGGCCCTGCGCTCGCCCAGCTTGCCGTCATTGGACAGCCCGAGGTCATCCAGCGCGGACTGCGGGAAGATGCCTCGGTCGACGACATAATGCCGCCAGGCGAAGACCGGGATGATCAGGGCGGAAAAGATCAGACCGGCCCAGAGCGCGTTGGAATAGCCCCAGACCTTGGCACCCGCCCCGAGGAACATGGCGTTGACGAAGGCCAGCACGGTGTTCAGCCCGATCAGCCAGGTCGGTGCCTTCCACGGCCGCGGCAGGTGAGGCGAATCGATCCGGTGGATCCAGCCCGCGTTGAGGTTGAGGAAGTTGAACAGCAGATATCCGACATTCGAGATCGCGAGAACGTAGAAGTATCCGCCCGCGTCCGATGCCAGAGCCAGCAGGAACAGGTTGAAGACGATGTTCGTCGCCATTGCGCCCACGGGCGCGCCGTTCCGGTTCACCCGGCTCAGATAGACCGGCAGCCAGCCGTCCAGCGACCCCTGGTAGAGCGTCCGCGCCGATCCTGCCATCGAGGTCATGATCGCCAGCATCACCGCCAGGATCATCAGGATCACGAACAGTTGGACCCAAAGCTGGCTGCCGCCGACCAGCCGCGCCAGCGCCTCGCCGATGCCGGTGCCGTCCACGATCCCAGGCGCCAGCATTGCCTCATGGCCATAGACGCCCTGGAAGGTAAAGGGAATCAGCATGAAGAAGAGGATGCAGAGAAGACCCGAGTAGAAGATCGCCTTGAAGGTGTCGGTCTGCGGATTGCGAAGCTCGCGGGTGTAGCAGACGGCTGTCTCGAAGGCGTAGGTGGACCAGGCGGCGATATACATGCCGCCCAGGAAAAGCGTCCATCCGCCCACACCCCAACTGCCATCCTCGGCCGAATACGCGGCCGCGGGCGGGACGATGTCGGTCACGTTCGACCAGTTGATCGAGCCGGTCAGGATCGGGATGATGCCCACAGCCAGCAGCGGGATCAACACGATCAGCGCCAGGATCTTCTGGGCCGAGGCGGTCGAGGCGATGCCCCGCCACTGGATCAGGAAGATCACCAGCATGATCAGCGCGCCGATCACGAAGGTGGCGTTGAAATGCAGCGTGCCGAGGCCGGGGATCTGCAGGGCCGCCGCTTCCCAGACGCGGAAGGCGGGGGTCAGCGCCTCGATGGCATTGGCCGACAGGATGGCGTCGATGCCTTCCTGCGCGCTGCGCCCGGCATTGGCCCCCAGCCACTCGATCACGCGGGGGTCCGAGGCGGTAAGGCTGCCGATATTGGCCTGCATCCAGTCCAGCACCGGGGCGCTGCCCGCCACGGGGATCGGGAACAGGGCGTTCAGGATATAGCCCGCCGCGATGGCGCAACCGAGCGACAGCACGGGACTCCAAGCGAACCAGTTGCACCAGACGGACAGGGGCGCGACCAGCTTGGAATAGCGCAGCCAGGCCGTCGCGCCATAGACCGAGGTGCCCCCGGACTTGTTGCCGAACAGCCCCGCCATCTCGGCATAGGTGAAGGACTGCAGGAAGCCCATCGTCATCGAGACGATCCAGACGAGGAAGGCCGCCTTGCCGGCGACCCCGGCGATGCCCCCGATACTGAACAGGACCAGGGGCGGGACGCCGGTGGCGACCCAGAAGGCCCCTTTCCAGGTCAGCGTCCGCTGCAGCTCGTTCGGATGCGAGCTGCCCAGCGCCTCTCGTTCCGTGCTGATTAATGTCATCGGCTGTGGTCTCCATCAGGTGACGCGGGGTGCTGGCCTGCTTCGCGGTCGGTCAGATCGGGACAGGTGTGATCGGCAGCCGCCGACAGGGGGCTGCGCGGGACGCGTCAGGGGTTTCTTGCCGTCGCGGGGTCCGTGGCCCGGATGCGCGGGACTCGGAAAGCGCCAGTCATGGCGATGGTGCGGGCGGGCGGCCCGTCCGGGAACCGACCGGCCATGTCGGGCCGGAAGGGATCGTTCCGCGTCCGTCAGGCAGCGGGCGCAGGCGGGTTGCCCCGAGGGATGGGGCTGGTCGCGCCGGGAATGACGCGGCGCAATCAATTGGGTTGGGTAGCCGCGAAGCGGTGGCCGAGAGCCTTGGAGACGTCCGTGCGGGCCGAAGATCCAGCCTTCCGTTCCTCGTCCCGACCGCGATCCCGCATCCCGTGGCAGGCAACTTATTTACCCGAAGGGAATATGGAGGTGCGACAATCTGTCAAGAAAGTTTTTTGCGCTGACCGGCAAAGCTTTCGTTGACCAGCGCCTTGACGTTACCTCAAAGTGAAAAAAGTTTCATTCCGGTAAGGCACATCGTTGCCCTGCCGCCCCCTCCCGCAAAGAGGATATCCATCATGTGCGGAATTGTCGGATTGTTCCTGAAGGACCCCGGGCTTGAACCACGGCTCGGCGAGATGCTGACCGACATGCTGATCACCATGACCGACCGCGGCCCCGACAGCGCGGGAATCGCGATCTACGGCCGCGGCGAGCCGGGCCGGGCCAAGCTGACCATCCAGTCCGCCGATCCCGCGCAGGATTTCGCCGGGCTGGCCGAGGCGGTGGGTCAGGCGATCGGTGCCGAGGCGCGGGCCGAGGTCAAGGACACCCATGTCGTGCTGACCGTCCCTGCCGACAAGCTGCAGGAGGCGCGCGAGGCCGTGCAGGCGATCCGCCCCGGCGTCACCGTGATGAGCGCGGGCGAAGAGATCGAGATCTTCAAGGAAACCGGGCTTCCCAAGGACGTGGCCGCCCGCTTCGGGGTCGACCGGATGGCGGGCACCCATGGCATCGGCCATACCCGCATGGCGACCGAATCGGCCGTCACCACAGCCGGGGCGCATCCCTTTTCGACCGGGTCCGACCAGTGCCTGGTCCACAACGGCTCGCTGTCGAACCACAACTCGGTCCGCCGCCGCCTCAAGGTCGCCGGCATGAGTTTCCAGACCGAGAACGACACCGAGGTCGCCGCCGCCTTCCTGACCCACAGGATGCACGAGGGCGCCTCGCTTGAGCAGGCGATGGAGGCGACGCTGACCGATCTCGACGGCTTCTTCACCTTTGTCGTCGGCACGAAGGACGGCTTCGGGGTGATTCGCGACCCGATCGCCTGCAAGCCCGCCGTGATGGCCGAAACCGACCAGTATGTGGCCTTCGGGTCCGAATATCGCGCGCTCGTCAACCTGCCGGGGATCGAGAATGCCCGCGTCTGGGAGCCGGAGCCCGCGACCGCCTATTTCTGGGAGCGCTGAAGGAATGAACAATTTCGATTTCGACACCCGCGGGCTGCGCGCCGAGGCCGTGCCGCAGAACAGCATCGAGACCGGCACGCAGGTCTTCGACCTCGAAGCCCGGGGCCTGCGGGCGCTGAACGGCACGCTGCACGCCCTGCCGCCGGACACCAACGAGACAAGCTGGGAAATCGTGAATCCCCGGGGCAGCCACGCCATTGCGGTCGGCGTGAACGCGCCCCTGGACATCACCGTGCGCGGATCGACCGGGTATTACTGCGCCGGGATGAACAAGCTGGCCAGCATCCGCGTCCATGGCTCGGCCGGGCCGGGCGTGGCCGAGAACATGATGTCGGGCACCGTCATCGTCGAGGGCGACGCCAGCCAGTATGCCGGCGCCACCGGGCGCGGCGGGCTGCTGGTCATCAAGGGCAATGCCTCGTCGCGCTGCGGCATCTCGATGAAGGGCATCGACATCGTCGTGCATGGCAACATCGGCCACATGTCGGCCTTCATGGCGCAGTCGGGCAACCTCGTGGTCCTGGGGGACGCGGGCGACGCGCTGGGTGATTCGCTCTACGAGGCGCGGCTGTTCGTCCGCGGCCGCGTGAAAAGCCTGGGCGCCGACTGCATCGAGAAGGAGATGCGGCCCGAGCATCTGGAGGCGCTGGAGGATCTGCTGCGCCGGGGCGAGGCCGACGCCAAGGCCCGGCCGGAACAGTTCCGCCGATATGGCTCGGCCCGCCAGCTTTACAACTTCAACATCGACAACGCATCCGCCTATTGAAGGTCCGGCCATGAACGAGCTTCCGCACACGCCCCCGAAGTATTCCTGGACCTTTTCGCCCGAGGTCAACGCCGACATCCGGCGGGCCGCAGCCTCCGGCATCTACGACATCCGCGGCGGCGGGTCCAAGCGGCGCTTGCCGCATTTCGACGACCTGCTGTTCCTTGGCGCCTCGATCAGCCGCTATCCGCTGGAAGGCTATCGCGAGCGTTGCGCGACCGATGTCTGGCTGGGCACCCGCCACGCCAAGAAGCCGATCCATCTCGACATTCCCGTGACCATCGCGGGGATGAGCTTCGGCGCCCTGTCCGGCCCCGCCAAGGAGGCGCTGGGCCGCGGCGCCTCGGCCGCCGGCACCTCGACCACCACCGGCGACGGCGGCATGACCGAGGAGGAGCGCGGCCATTCGAAGACGCTGGTCTATCAATACCTGCCCTCGCGCTATGGCATGAACCCCGACGACCTGCGCCGGGCCGACGCCATCGAGGTGGTCGTGGGCCAGGGCGCCAAGCCGGGCGGCGGCGGGATGCTGCTGGGCCAGAAGATCTCGGACCGGGTGGCGATGATGCGCAACCTGCCGAAAGGGATCGACCAGCGCTCGGCCTGCCGGCACCCCGACTGGACCGGGCCGGATGACCTTGAGATCAAGATCCTGGAACTGCGCGAGATCACCGATTGGGAAAAGCCGATCTACATCAAGATCGGCGGCGCGCGGCCTTATTACGACACGGCCCTGGCGGTGAAGGCGGGCGCGGATGTCGTCGTCCTGGACGGGATGCAGGGCGGGACGGCCGCCACGCAGGACATCTTCATCGAGCATGTGGGCATGCCCATCCTCGCCTGCATCCCGCAGGCGGTGAAGGCGCTGCAGGACCTGGGGATGCACCGGCAGGTGCAGTTGATCGTCTCGGGCGGCATCCGCAACGGCGCGGACGTGGCCAAGGCCATGGCGCTCGGGGCCGATGCGGTGGCGATCGGCACGGCGGCGCTGATCGCGCTGGGCGACAACGACCCCGCGCTGGAGGAGGAATACCGCAAGCTCGGCACCACCGCCGGCGCCTATGACGACTGGCACGAGGGCCGCGACCCTGCCGGCATCACCACCCAGGACCCCGAGCTTTTCGGCCGATTCGATCCGGTCCTCGGCGGGCGGCGATTGACGAACTACCTCAAGGTGATGACGCTGGAGGCGCAGACCATCGCGCGTGCCTGCGGCAAGAATCATCTGCACAATCTCGAACCCGAGGATCTGTGTGCCCTGACGGTGGAAGCCGCAGCCATGGCGGGGGTTCCTGTCGCCGGAACAAGCTGGATCCCGGGGAGGACCGGCTACTGAGAACGCCAACAACAAGCGGGAACGGGGAGGTTAGCGCGAAGATGGCGAAGGACGAGGTTACAACGAAGACAAGGGATCTGGCCGCCTATGCCAAGGCAATCGGCGTCAAGTATTTCATGATTTCCTTCACCGACCTTTACGGCAGCCAGCGGGCCAAGCTGGTGCCGACAGAGGTCATCACCGAGATGGTCCGGGACGGGGCCGGCTTTGCCGGTTTCGCTACCTGGCTGGATCTCACCGCCGCCCACCCGGACATGATGGGCGTCCCCGATCCCGAGGCCGTCATCCAGCTTCCCTGGAAGCCCGAGGTGGCATGGGTTCCGGCCAATTGCGTGATGGAGGGAAAGCCGCTCGAACAGGCGCCACGCAACGTCCTGCGCCGCCTCATCGACGAGGCCGCGAAGGACGGCTTGCGGGTCAAGACAGGCGTCGAGCCGGAGTTCTTCCTGCTGACCCCGGCGGGCGACCAGATCGCCGACATCTACGACACCGCGGAAAAACCCTGCTACGATCAGCAGGCGATCATGCGGCACTATGACGTGATCGCCGAGATCGGCGAATACATGATGCAGATGGGATGGGAGCCGTATCAGGCCGACCACGAGGACGCCATCGGCCAGTTCGAGCTGAACTGGAAATACGACGACGTGCTGCAGACCGCCGACAAGCTGTCCTTCTTCAAGTTCATGCTGAAGTCGGTGGCCGAAAAGCACGGGCTGCGCGCGACCTTCATGCCCAAGCCCTTCAAGGGCCTGACCGGGTCGGGGATGCACGCCCATATCTCGGTCTGGAACCTCGACGGGACCGACAATGCCTTCGCCGATCCCTCGCACGAACTGGGCCTCAGCGAGCAGGGCCATCACTTTCTGGGCGGGATCATGACCCACGCCTCGGCGCTGGCGGCGATCACCAACCCGACGGTCAACAGCTACAAGCGGATCAACGCGCCGCGCACGAGTTCGGGGGCGACCTGGGCGCCGAACACCATGACCTGGACCGGCAACAACCGCACCCACATGGTCCGCGTCCCCGGACCAGGGCGGTTCGAGCTGCGCCTGCCCGACGGCGCGGCAAACCCCTATCTGCTGCACGCGGTCATCCTGGCCGCCGGCATCGACGGCGTGCGCCGGAAACTGGACCCCGGACCCCGCTGCGACCTCGACATGTACACCCAAGGCCACACCGTCACCGACGCGCCGAAGCTGCCCTTGAACCTGCTGGACGCCCTGCGCGCCTATGAGGCCGACACGGTCCTGTGCGAGATGATGGGCTGCGGCTTCTCGAAGGCCTATGTGAAGATGAAGCACCGCGAATGGGACAGCTTCGTGTCCCATTTCTCGCGCTGGGAACGGGAGCACACCCTGGACGTCTGAGATGGAGGAAGGCGATGCCCTCGGTTTATGACGAGATCGGCGGCGCGACCGCCCTGCGGGCTCTGGTCGGGCGGTTCTACGACCTGGTCGAAACCGATCCGCGCGGCGCCGTGATGCTGGGCCAGCACCTGCGCGGCCACGGCATCGCCCATGTCCGCGAGGAACAGTTCGCCTTCCTGTCGGGCTTCCTGGGCGGCCCCCGCCTTTTCGCCGAGCGGCACGGCCACATGAACCTGCGCGAGTTGCACGACCACCTGCCGATCCGCCCGCAGGAGGCCGAGGACTGGCTGGCCCTGATGGATCAGGCCATCGCCGACAACGGCCTTGCCGGCGGCGCGATCGAGCGCGCCCGCCCCGCTCTGCGCCGGGCGGCGCTGATGCTGGTCAACCGGGAGGCCGATGCCGGGACCGAGCTTGAGGCAGCGCAGGCTTCGGACCGGTAGAAGGACCGCTGCAACTGCGGGCCGCGCCATGCCGGCGGCATGGAAGGTGCGGGTTTTGTCGTGATGGCTCGACCTGCGGTTCGGGTTTCCCGGGACCCCCGGTTCGGACTGCCGCGCAGAACAGGCGCATCAGGCGGCGGGTTCCAGCGGCTGGTTCATCCATACGGCACCCACCCTCCGGCGCTGCAGGAGATGATGGAATCGCATATGGCCGATCCGCTGCTGGCCGAGCGGTCAGCCCATCAAGCCAAGGTCATCGCCCGGCAGTTGCGGCGCCTGTTCCATCGGCGGCCCAAGCGTTCGGTCCAGCGGTTCTGGCTGCGCCTGCGGCTGGCCAGAACCGACGAACTGCTGCGCCGGACGCGGCTGGCCTTGGCCGGGGTGGCCGCGCCTTACGGCTTTGCCAAGGCGGCGCGTTTCGCCCTGTTATGCAAACCGGAAGCGCGAGACCCCGACGGACCGGTGCCGTCGGGGCTGGGGGCGGCTGATTTGCGGCCCTTCGGGCAGGGACCGGCCGCAGGCCATCATCGCGCCGGACAGGACCGGCGCGACGGCCCTGTTCGTCCTATTTCGCGCGGATGGCGAAAAGCTTGCGGACGGTTTCCTCGGTCTTCCAGATGCCATCGAAGCCGGCCTCGACCAAGAAGGTATCGCCGGCGACATAGGTTTTCGGCTCCTGGTCCTTGTCGGTCAGGACCGCCCTGCCCTCGAACATGTGGATCAGCTCATCAACCTCGTACTTGACGCGGTAGCTTCCGGGGGTCGCCTCCCAGTAGCCGGTCAGGTACTTGCCGTCGTCGGACTGCCGCTCGATCCAAGTCTTCATGGTCGGCGAGCCTTCGACCGGCTGCCACCAGTCCAGATCGGTGGTGATCGGCTCGACATTCGGTTTCTGGTAGCTGCCGAACTTGATGATGGCCATGGTGATGCTCCTTTTCTGCGTGTCATCCGGGTGCCGGACAGTCATGTGTCCGCCCGCGCCAGTATCGGCACGGGCGGACAGGGGTTGATCTGTCGGGGTGGTCAGCCCATGCGTTCGCTGGAATAGGAACTGGGCGAGGCCGGGAAGACCACCGTCTTGTTGCCGTTCAGGAAGACGCGGTGATGGGCATGGGCGTGGATGGCGCGGGCCAGCACCTGGCTTTCCACGTCGCGGCCGAGCGACACATAGTCCTCGGGCGACTGGGCGTGGGTCACGCGGATCGTGTCCTGCTCGATGATCGGGCCTTCGTCGAGATCGGCGGTGACGTAATGCGAGGTCGCCCCGATCAGCTTCACCCCCCGCTCATAGGCCTGCTTGTAGGGGTTCGCCCCCTTGAACGAGGGCAGGAAGGAATGGTGGATGTTGATGATCCGCCCCGACATCTTCCGGCACATCGCGTCCGACAGCACCTGCATGTAGCGCGCAAGCACGATCAGCTCGGCCCCGGTGTCCTCGACCACATCCATGATCCGGGCCTCGGCCTCGGGCTTGTTTTCCTTGGTCACCCGGATGCAGTGGAAGGGGATGTCATGGTTCACCACCACCTTCTGGTAGTCCATGTGGTTCGAGATCACCGCCACGATCTCGACCGGCAGCGCCCCGATCCGCCAGCGATAGAGCAGGTCGTTCAGGCAATGCCCGAAACGCGAGACCATCACCACGACCTTCATTTTCTGCGTCTGGTCGTGGAAGCTGTAGGTCATGCCAAAGCGGTCGGCGATTTCCCCGAAACCCTCGCCCAGCTTGTCCAGCGTCGTCTCCTTTTCCGAGGCGAAGCTGACGCGCATGAAGAACTTGCCCGTCTGCGGGTCGTCGAACTGCGAACTGTCGGTGATGTGGCAATCGGCCGCCGCCAGATAGCCGGAGATCGCCGCGACGATGCCCTTGGTGGAATCGCAAGTCACCGTCAGGCAGAATTTCGTCATCAAGGCGTCGGCGCCCTGCGTCTGCCGCGGCGCGGGGGCAGGCGTGGTCTTCACCGGCTTGACCCCGGCCTCCGGGGCAGGGCCGCGCAGGGCGCGGCCTTCCGCCACGATCTGATCCGCTTCCATGATGTCTTCTCCTTTCATGAGCCCATTCCCTCGGGTTCGGGCAGATTGTTGGCGCGGCAGCAGGCGGTGATGGTATTGGCCAGCAGGCAGGCGATGGTCATCGGCCCGACCCCGCCCGGAACCGGGGTGATCGCCCCGGCCACCTGCGCGGCGCTGGCATGATCCACGTCGCCGACAAGGCGGGTCGCGCCATCCTCCTCGATCCGGTTGATGCCGACGTCGATGACGGTGGCGCCGGGCCTGATCCAGTCGCCGGGGATCATGTTCGGCCGGCCCACCGCCGCCACGACGATGTCGGCACCCCGGCACAATTCAGCCAGGTTCCTCGTCCGGCTGTGGGCGATCGTCACCGTGCAGTTCTCGCGCAGCAGCAGTTGCGCCATCGGTTTGCCGACGATGTTGGACCGCCCCACGACGACCGCGTGAAGGCCCGACAGGTCGCCCAGCCGGTCCTTCAGCATCATCAGGCAACCCAAGGGCGTACAGGGCACCATGGCCTTCTGCCCGCTGCCAAGCAGCCCGACGCTGAGGACATGAAAGCCGTCCACGTCCTTGGCCGGGTCGATCGCGTTGATGACCGCGTCGCTGTCGAGATGGCCGGGCAGCGGAAGCTGCACCAGTATCCCATGCACGGCAGGATCGGCATTCAGCCGTGCGACTACCGCCATCAGCTCATCCTGCGAAATGCCGGCTGGCAGCTTGTGCTCGAAGCTTTCCATCCCGGCGGCGCGGGTCTGGATGCCCTTGTTGCGGACATAGACCTCCGAGGCCGGGTCCTCGCCGACCAGCACCACCGCCAGCCCCGGCACGATCCCGTGCTCTGCCTTCAGGGCAGCGACGTGATCCGCGACCCGCGCCCGCAGCCCCGCGGCAAAACTCTTTCCGTCGATGATCGAACCCATTTTCCTCCCCCTCAGACAGCAGGGACGCTTTTCCGGCCCGCGCCCCTCGGGGCGCGGATGGTTCCGTTGCCACCGCTGCCATATCAGGCGCGGGGGCGTTCCTTCTTGGGATCGTAATGCGGGAAGGCCGAAACCCGCGCCGCGATCCGCTTGAGATGGCCGTCGAGCCGTCCCACCTCGACCTCGGTCCCCGGCTCGGCATGGGCCACGTCCACCCGCGCCAGCGCGATCATCTGCCCGTCCCGCGGCACCCGCATGGCCGAGCAGATCTCGCCCACCTGCGCCCGGCCGATGCGGATGCAGTCGCCATGCCCGACGCGTTCCTGCCCGTCGATCATCAGGCCCACGAACTTGCGCGACGGATGCTCTTTGCGACGGACCAGCGCATCGCGCCCGACGAAATCGGCGGTCTTGGACTTGAGCGGCACGGTGAAGCCGATGCCCGCCTCGAAGGGGTCGGTCTGGTCGCTGAAGTCATAGCCCGCGAAGACCAGCCCCGCCTCGATCCGCACCAGGTCCAGCCCGGCCAGGCCCATGGGCCTGATGCCCAGGGGTTGGCCCGCTTCCCAGATCGCGTCGAACACGGCCTCGCCGTCGCGGGGGTGGCAGAAGACCTCGTAGCCGAGTTCGCCGGTATAGCCGGTGCGGGACACCACGACCGGCACGCCCTCGGGTCCGCCGATCCGGCCCACGGTGAAGCGGAACCAGCCAAGCTCCTCCAGCGAGGGCTGGTGCGGCGGGGTCCAGATGATCTGCGCCAGCAGCTCGCGCGATTTCGGGCCTTGGACGGCCAGGTTGTGCATCTGGTCGGTGGACGACCGGATCATCACGTTCAGCCCCAGCCGCGCGGCTTCCTCGCGCATCCAGGCGCCGCCCTCGTCGCTGCCGCCGATCCAGCGGAAGTTCTGGTCGCCCAGGCGGAACAGGGTGCCGTCGTCGATCATGCCGCCATGCGGATAGCACATCGCGGAATAGACGACCTGCCCATGGCCCAGCTTGCTGACATCGCGGGTCAGCACCCAGTTCAGCAGCCCCTCGGCATCGGGACCCGTCACCTCGAATTTGCGCAGCGGCGACAGGTCCATCACCACGACGCCCTCGCGGCAGGCCCAGTAGCTTTCCACCGGATCGCAGCCGGGGAAGCTGTTGGGCAGCCAGAAGCCGCGGTATTCGACGAAGTCGCGCGTCATGGCGGCGAATTTCTGGTGGAAAGCGGTTTCGCGCGTCATGATCGGTTCCGAGTCAGGGGTCGGACGCCAGGCGACGGCACGCTGGAAACGTTCGGTCGCGGCATAGGTCCGCAGGTGGATGTCGGTCAGGGTCCAGCCGTTCGCGGCGGTGGTGTCGTCGGGGCAGGCCGAGGACACGCAGACGATGTCGGTCAAGGCCCGCAGCATCACATAGTCGCCCGGCCGGGACCACGGCTCGTCGGCATACATGACCCCATGCGCGTCGATGCCGGTGTTGAAGAAGAAGTTGGCCGCCATCCAGCCGCGCCGCGCCGGCACCCCGTATTCCGCCAGCGCTGCGTTGAAGTTGTCGGTGCAGTTGGCGTGGCCCGGATAGCCGATGTCGTCATAGTATTTCGCCGCGCAGGCCATGGCGAAGGCGTCATGCCGCCCGCAGGTATCCTGCACGACCTCGATCAGCGGGGTCAGGTCATGGTCGTAGTATTTCGCGTGCAGCCCCGGCATCGGATAGGAATGCCCCATCAGCGTCCGCGTCGAGGTCACGTCCAGCGGGTTGAAGATGCCGCGATCCACCTTGCGGGCGTCGAAGCACTGGAAATCCGTGCATTGCCGGCCATCGACATCGATGATCTGCAGGTATTCGCCGGCCCGGAGCAGATAGGCCTCGGCCGTCGAGGACTTCACCCGCAGGTCAAGGACGGGGTCGGCCAGCGGATCGGCCAAGGCGAAGCTGCCCGCCTCGCGCGGTCTGGCCCGGTTCACCAGCAGGGTCAGGGGCGTGGCGGTGTCCTGCCGCTCGAAGTCCATCGCCCCGCCCGGCGCGGCCATCACCAGCCATCCCTCGGCCTGCGCGGTGAAATCCGCCCGGTCGCCTGCGGTGGAACGGTCGCCGAAAAGGCCGATGGCACGGGCCTTTCCGATGTCGATCCCGCGCGCGGCCATGCCCTTGCGAAGCCGGTCGAGACCTGGCTGGCCCGAGGCCAGCAGCGCCCGCAGCCCGTCCGCGGGCACATCGGCCGCGGCCCCCAGGATGCCCGCGTCAAGGCGGCCATCCCGGTGGGCGGCCAGCAGCTCGGCGCGCTGCCCGCCCTCGTCGTTCATGATCTCGATCCGGTCGCCGGCCAGGACCGGCACCATCACGGCGCCCGCCCCCGGAACCGAATAGCGTTCCTGCGCCGGGGCGAGGTTGTAGCTGGCGACCCGGCGCGAACGCGTCGCCTGCGGCGGACCGGGCCGAAGCAGCCGGTCATAGGGAAGGGACAGCATGTCAGGCCCTCACGCCGGAAGAGAAAGAAGGCGGCAATCCTGATCCATCGCCGCCGGCTGGTCCCGAAGGATTTTCTCGTCCTTGTGGGGCGCGGATTCGTTCTGGAGATAGGTCTCCATGCTGTCGTCCAGCGCATCCTTCCAAGGCGTGTGATGCACCGGCGCCATCGTCCCGGTGATGACCGAGCGGTAGCAGTTGTTGCGGAAACCCATGATGTCCTGAGCCTTGTGCTTCTTCCATTCGAAGAAGGCCTTGCAGGCACCATCGACATCAAAGCTGGGATAGTCGGTCTCGGCGATCAGTTCCTTGACGTAGTCGCCCTGGTACTGGATCGCATATTTCACGTCGTCCGAGGCTTCCTCGCGCGCCTCGCGCTCGGCCACGTCGGCCAGCATCACCTGCTTGTCCGCCGGGATGGCGATGCGGTCCAGGATGATGTCGCGGACATACCAGGCTTGGGCGTCGAACATGTTGAAGGTGAACCACTGGTCCTGCATCCCCAGATAGAACATCCTGGGATTGTGGACATAGACCACCCCTTTCCACAGGTCGGCGGTCGCCAGCCGGTTCTTCGTCTTCAACCGCAGGTCGTCGGGCAGGAAGGGGAAATAATGCCGGTAGCCGGTGCAGAGGATGATGGCATCCACGTCCTTGCTGCTGCCGTCGGCGAAATGGGCGGTCTTCCCGTCGATATGCGTCAGCGCCGGCTTTTCGTCCCAATTATCAGGCCATTTGAAGCCCATGGGGGCCGAGCGATAGGAACTGGTGACGGATTTCGCGCCGTATTTCCAGCATTGCGAGCCGATGTCCTCGGCGGAATAGGACGCGCCCAGGATCAGCACGTCCTTGCCCGAGAATTCGCAGGCGTCGCGGAAATCATGGGCGTGGACGATCCGGCCCTTGAACTGCGCGAAGCCCGGATATTCCGGCACGTTCGGGCTTGAGAAATGGCCCGAGGCCACGATCACGTTGTCGAACCGCTCCTTGTAGACGCGGTCCGCCTTCATGTCGTGGATGGTGATGGTGAAATCATCGGCCTCGGCGTCGTATTCGACCCAGCGGATGACGCTGCTGAAGCGGATCCAGTCGCGGACGCCCGCCTTCTTCACCCGGCCTTCGATGTAATCGAACATCACCGGGCGCGGCGGATAAGAGGCGATCTGCTTGCCGAAATGCTCCTCGAACGGATAATCGGCGAATTCCAGCCCTTCCTTGGGACCGTTGGTCCAGAGATAGCGATACATCGAGCCATGCACCGGCTCGCCATTCTCGTCGACGCCGGTGCGCCAAGTGTAATTCCACAAGCCTCCCCAGTTCGCCTGCTTTTCAAAACAGACGATTTCCGGGATCTCCGCGCCCTTCTGGGCCGCAGATTGAAAGGCGCGCAGTTGGGCAAGCCCCGAAGGCCCCGCGCCGATGATCGCGATGCGCTTTGTCATGTGGTCCGTTCTCCTCCCCAGGATGGTCCGACCAGTTTTAAAAAGTGGTTCAATAACCCTGAACCAATCAGACCATCCCTTTCCCGATCTGGCAACAGATTTCTTGGCCGTACCCGGATGCGGCGATTTGCCGCTGTTCTTCAAGGAAATCGCGCTATTGTCGCGGGGATGAACAGGACCAGCCTTGCCCAGAGACTCGCGGTCGGCGCATCCCTGCCACGTCTTGGGGCGGCGGATCGCGCCCCGTTGCGAATCGGTTTCCTCACCCCCTTGTCCGGCCCCGAAGAGCCTTGGGGCCGCCCGGGACTGGACGGGTGCCGCATCTGGATGGACTGGATCAACGCGCGCGGCGGCCTGATGGTGGCCGGCAAGCGGCACCGGGTCGAGATCGTCGCCCATGACAGCGCGCAAGGACCCGAGCAGACCCTGCAGGCCGCGCGCGACATGGCCGAGCGGCTGCATGTCCGGCTGATCCTGACGCTGGGGGGCGACAGCTTCGCGGCCGCCATACCCTACCTGATGCAGCGCCGGATGCTGGTGGCGACGTTGCTGCCCTCGGACCTGACTCCCGACACGCCCTTCCTGATCGCCCCCGTCGAGGTTCATCCGTTCTTCAACGCGACCGGAGTCGAATGGCTGGCGCGGCAGTTGCCCCCTGCCCGCCGCGTGGCGCTGTGCACCCAGACCGACAGCCTCGGCCTGCCGTCGCTGGCGGTCTATCGCACGGCCTTCGATGCCGTCGGCTGGTCGCGGATCAGGGAATTGCGCTATGCCCCGCGCGAGGGCGATGCCGACGCGATCGTGGCCGCGATGATGGCGGATGATCCCGATGTGCTGTGCTGGTGCTCATCCACCTCGCCGATGGTCCATGCGCTGACCGAGGCGGCATGGCGGCGCGGCTTCAGGGGCCAGATCCTGTCCTGCGTGGCCGATGGCTATCCGCGCCTGATTGCCCGCACCTCGCCCGAGTTCATGGAAGGCTACACCTTCCAGTTCCCCGATTTCGACGACCCGATGCTGGCCGACGTCCCCTTCTTCTTCCGCCAGCCACAGGCTTTCTTCGAGGCATACAACGCCCGCTTTCCGGGGGAATGGGGCGCGGTGAGCTGGGAATACGCCTCGATCCTGGATCTGTGGCACGGGGCGGTGGAACTGGCAGACACGGTCGAGCCGGCCTCGGTCCTGGCGGCGATGAAGCGCACCCAACAGGTTCCCCATGCCTTCGGTCCCGCGCGCTGGACCGGACGCGAGCTGTTCGGCACCGACAATGCCCTGATCGGCGACTGGCCCGTGGTGGCGATCCGGGACGGCCGCGCGCGCATTCAGGAATTCGGCTCGGTGCTGGACTGGCTCGATCGCCACGGCGAGGCGCTGGCCCGGCAACTGGACGGACTGGGCCAGTCGTGGCACCAGCGCCTGCGCCGCCAGATCAGCCGTCCTGAAGCAGCAGCTTCTGATCCTCGATCAGCCCCAGCTTCATGAATTCGCAGGCTTCCTCGATGTCGCGGGCGGTAATCGCGTTGAACAGCGAATTATAGCCGCGCTGATAGCGGGCGATCCGGTCCGGCGTCAGGTGGCGGCGATACATGGCGGCGCGGAAGGACTGTCGCCGGGCGTCCAGCACCAGGTTGTAGCAGGCGATCAGCAGCGGGTTGCCGGTGCCCGCCGCGATCTGGCGGTGGAACTCCTCCTCCAGCCGGACGAAGGCCATGGCGTCCACCTGCACGGCCTCCATCTGCGACAGGGTCTCGCCCAGGGCCTCGATCTGGCGGGGGGACATGCTGATGATGGCCAGGCGGATCATCTCTGGCTCCATGATCCCGCGCATCACCTGCAACTGCAGGGGACCGGTTTCCGCAGCCACGGCGGAAGCCGATTCCTTGGCGCCTTCGGGATCGAAGGTCACGAACGACCCCGACCCCGCCCGCCGGCGGATCAGGCCTGCGGCCTCGACCTGATCCAGCGCCTCGCGCACGGTGTTGCGCGCCACGCCCAGGTCCTGCGCCAGCTGGCGTTCCGAGGGCAGCCGCTCCTCCAGCCCGTATTCCTGCGACACGATCCGCATGGTCAGCGTATCGACGACATACTGGACCGTCTCTCCCAGCATCGGGGCATTGCGACGGGCCGCGGGAATTACATGACTGGAGGACATCGCCTGAGAGTTCCGTGGTATTGCACCATGCCGGGCGAGCCGGACGGCTCAGCCCCTAGTTACGCGTTCGGGACCGCGATCTCCAAGGAGAGACTGCCGGATAAACGCGGCCTTCCCCGGATCGACTGCCCTTGCCTTTCCGGCAGGACCCGGCGCAGCCCTTCAGGACCTCGTCCGGGATCGTCCGCTTGTCGGCTGGTGCCGAAAACGATCGCGATAGTGGTTGACCGCACCGAAGGGGGAAGCATGGCATGATCCTCGCCCTCTTCGGCTTCCTGCTGCTGGTGATCCTAGCGCTGCTGGTCGTCGGCATGTTCATGGAAACCAGCGCCGCGATCCTGCTGATGGCGCCCGCAGCCGCCCGCTATGGCATCGATCCGATCCATTTCGGCATCGTCGTCATCAACATCGAGATCGGCCTGCTGACCCCGCCGCTTGCCGCCAACCTCTACGTAGCCGCGCTGACGAACCGCATTCCCATCATGGCGCTTTTGCGGCAGAATGGGCGGTTCCTGCTGGCCTGCCTGATCATGCTGGCGGCGATCCACCCAAGTGCCCGGCATCGCGCTGTGGTACTATATCCCGCCAAGAGTGCCGGTGCCCCGCGCACTGCTGTTCCACGAGGACGCCGCGCTGCTGGGCACACCCTTCTACCTGATGGACTTCGTCGAGGGCCGGGTCTTCTCCGACGGCCGCCTGCCTGACCTCTCCCCGGCCGAACGGCGCGAGGTCTACCTGTCGATGGTCCGCACCCTCGCCCGGCTTCACCGGGTCCGGCCGGACGAGATCGGCCTGTCGGACTTCGGCCGCCCCGGCGACTACTTCGCCCGCCAGATCCACCGCTGGACCAGCCAGCTCGAGGCCTCCTCCTTCGCGGAGGACAGGGTGCTGCTGGCGCTGTCGGAACGGCTGGCCGAACTGCAGCCGCCCGACGACAGGCTGTCCTCCATCGCCCATGGCGACTTCCGGCTGGGCAACATGCTCATTCACCCGACCGAGCCCCGCGTGATCGCCGTCCTCGACTGGGAACTGTCCACCATCGGCCATCCGCTGGCCGACCTCGGCTTCGCCGCCATGCCCTTCCACACCAGCCCGGACGAATACGGCGGCATCCTCGGCGCCGAAACCGAGGGCATCCCCACCGAGGCCGGGTTCTTCGAAGCCTACCGCGAGGTCCACCCCGAGGTTCCCCCGCCCCAAGCCTTCCACATCGCCTTTGCGCTCTTCCGCTTCGCGGTGATCTTCACGGGCATCGCCGACCGCGCCGCCCAGGGCACCGCCGCCGACCCCGAGGCCGCCCGCTACGCCCCGCTGGCGGGCCGCTTCGCCCAAAGAGCCTGGGAGGTGCTGGGAGAAACGCCGCCCGAAGGCTGATCCGGCCCGACCGGGAGAAAGGCCGGCGGCATCCCTGCCGGCCGATGCCCGTGGATCAGCCGCAGCGATGCGGCAAGGCAACCCGCCGCCAGCGTCAGCACGCCCTCACCCGAGGCGCGAGAGGCAACAGGCGGCGCCCGTGACAGCAGGAGCGTGCCGGCAGGCCGGAGTGTCCGAACAAGCGGTCTGCGCTGTCGCTGGAAGCGCGCGGGGCTGGACGCGGCACCCCTGATGGCGGGGGCTTTCACGGGCAGGCGGGAGTGCCGCGACAGGCAGTCCCCGCCGCCGCCTCAAGCGCCAGAGGCTGAACGCTGCGACAGGGTCCTCGCAGGCGGGAGTGCCCGAGCGCAGCGCCGCCCCCAACGCGCGGCGCAGGGTTGCGCGCGGGCGGGATCGCTTCCTCAACAGGCGATCTGCGCGGTCGCCCGCAGTTCCCCGGCGGTGGCGGTGCCGAGGCCGAAGAACTCCAGATAGGCCGGGATCATCTCGAACAGCATGTCGGTCCCGACCTGGTACCGGCAGCCCCGCGCGGCCGCCGCCCGCAGGAAGGGCGTCATCCCGGAACTCAGCACCACCTCGCCCACAAAGGCCGAGGGGTCGATGCGCTCAACGTCCAGCGGCAGCGGATCGCCAGGACGCATCCCCAGAGGCGTCGCGTTCACCACGATGTCAAAGCCCGCCGGATCATTCCGGCCCGGCGTCAGCCGCAGCGCCGGGTAATGCGCGGCCAGCCGCCTGGCCAGCGCCTCCATCCCCGCGCGGTCCGGGTCATACAGCGCCAGTTCCGCCGCCCCTGCCCGCGCCAGCGAGGCCGCGATCGCGCGGCCCACCCCCCCGCAGCCGACGACCAGCGCGCGGCGGCCCTCGATGGACTGGCCTTTGCGCAGGACGCCGCGCACGAAGCCCTCGCCGTCGAACTGGTCGGCGGTGAGCCGCCCGTCCGCCTCGGCCCGCACCGCATTGGCCGCCCCGGCGATGGCGGCGGTGGGGGTGACATGATCGACAAGGCCCATCGTCCTGACCTTGTGGGGCATCGTCACAAGCGCACCACGGATGTTCGACAGACGGAAGACCAGCGGCAGGAAGGCCGGGTAGTCCTCGGGTTTCACGCCCATGGGCACCACCACCGCGTCGATGCCGCGGGCGCCGAACCACGGGTTGTAGATCATCGGCGCCTTGAAGCTCTCGGTCGGATAACCGAGATGCGCCACCAGCGCGGTCCGCCCCGAGATCAGGGGCATGGTCGGAAGGGCCGCGTCCATCAGTGATGCGCCAGGATCTCGCCCAGGAAGGCGCGGGTGCGTTCGTGGCGGGGGTTGCGGAAGAAGGCCTCGGGCGCGTTCTCCTCGATGATCCGGCCGTCGGACATGAAAATCACCCGGTCGGCGACCTGCCGGGCGAAGCCCATCTCATGCGTCACGCAGATCATCGTCATGCCGTCATTCGCCAACCCGATCATGGTATCCAGAACCTCCTTGACCATCTCGGGGTCCAGCGCCGAGGTCGGCTCGTCGAACAGCATGGCGATCGGTTCCATGCAGAGCGCGCGGGCGATGGCCACGCGCTGCTGCTGGCCGCCGGAGAGTTGCGCCGGGTATTTCTCGGCCTGGTTGCCGATGCGGACGCGGTCGAGATAGCGGCGGGCGGTCGCCTCGGCCTCGGGTTTCGACACGCGGCGGACGCGCATGGGGGCCAGCATGCAGTTTTCCAGCACGGTCATGTGCGGGAACAGGTTGAACTGCTGGAAGACCATGCCGACCTCGCGCCGCACCCGGTCGATGGCCTGCGGGTTGTCGGTCAGTTCCGTGCCGTCCACCACGATGCGGCCCGCGTGGATCGGCTCAAGGTGGTTGATGCAGCGGATCAGGGTGGACTTGCCCGAACCGGATGGCCCGCAGAGCACGATCTTCTCGCCCCGCCGGACGGAAAGGTTCACGTTCCGCAGGGCGTGGAAGTCGCCGTAGTATTTCTCCACCCGCTCCATGCTGATCAGGATGTCGTCCGGCATGGCGTCACGCCCCGGTCAGCGAGGCCAGCCGCCGCAGGCCAAGGCGGTAGCCTTCCGTCCCGCAGCCCACGATCACCCCGTTCGCGCGCAGGCTGACATAGGAATGATGGCGGAAGCTTTCGCGCTGGTGGACGTTCGAGACATGGACCTCGATCACCGGCCCGGCAAAGGCGTTCAGCGCGTCGAGGATCGCGATGGAGGTATGGGTGAAGGCGCCGGGGTTGATGACGATGCCCGCTGCTTTCTCGCGCGCCTGATGGATCCAGTCGATCAGTTGCCCCTCGTGGTTCGATTGCAGGAAGCGGATGTCGAGGTCCAGATCGGCGGCGAGGCGAGCGCAGTCGCGTTCGACGTCGGCCAGCGTCTCGTGGCCGTAGATCTCGGGCTCGCGCTTGCCGAGCAGGTTCAGGTTGGGTCCGTTCAGGATGAAGATGGTGCGGGGCATGGCGTCCTCGGGTGATGCCCGGCGCCGTGGCGCCGGGCGAAAGCGTTACTGCGTGACGGTATAGGGAATGCCGTCCATTTCGGCCGGGAAGTCGGGCGGGGAAAGCTGCATCCACTTGTCATAGGTCGCCTTGTAGGCGTCCGAAATCATGTGGCTTTCCAGGAAGCCGTTCAGCGCCTCGTTCCAGTCGGTCTCGCCCAGCCGGCTGCCGGCGCCGTTGTAAAGCGCAGTCAGCGGCATCTTGTTCTCGTAGACGCCCGGACGCGCGGCTTCCAGCCGCTGGATGTAGATCTGGTTGCCGCCGACCGCATCCACCTGCCCCGACAGCAGCGCCTGGATCGTCGCCGCGTCGTCGTCGAAGCGCAGGATGTTGGCCTCGGGCGCCTCGGCGGTCAGCGCGGTGTCCTGCGCTGCGGCGCGGGGGACGCCCACGCGTTTGCCGGCGAGGTCCGCGCCGCTGGCCGCCGCCATCTCTTTCGGCGCCACGACCGAAAGCTGGTTGGCGGCATAGGGGCGCGAATACTGGATCGACTGGGCGCGTTCGGCCGTCATCCCCATGGTGGCGAACAGCACGTCCACCTTGTCGGTGGTCAGCGCCGGGATGCGGTTCGCGACCTGCAGCGGCACGAACTCGGCCTCGACCCCAAGGTATTCCGCAAAGGCGCGGCCCATGTCGGCGTCGAAGCCGTCCGCCTGGCCGGCCGAGTTGATGCAGCCCCAGGGGCAGTTGTCGCCCTGGATGCCGACGCGGATCGTGCCCGAGGCCTTTGCCTCCTCGACCGTGCGGGCCTGGGCCGCCAGCGGCAGGGCAAGCGCGGCCATCAGCGCGGTGCCGGAAAGCAGTCTTGGAATCATCGGTTCTTCCTCCCGTTTGTTATGTCTCAGCGCGCGGTCGCCGCCGCGAGCCGTCTTTCCATCCGCCGGCCCCAGAGCGACAGGGGCCAGCACAGCGCAAAATAGACCAGCCCGACGATGCCGAACACCAGCAAGGGGCGGAAGGTCTGGTTGGACACGATCTGCCCCGCGCGGGTCAACTCGATGAAGCCCACGATGGCCGCCAGCGACGTGCCCTTGAGCAGTTGCACCAGAAAGCCGATGGTCGCGGGCAGCGACAGTCGCAAGGCCTGCGGCAGGATCACGTCACGCATCAGCGAGCCGTAGCCGAGACCCAGCGCATGGGCGGCCTCGGCCTGCCCCCTTGGCACGGCCTGGATCGCGCCGCGCCAGATCTCGCCCAAAAAGGCCGACGCGTGCGCCGTCAGCGCGACCGCCACGGCGCCCCATGCGGGCGGGCTGAAGCCCAGCAGCGGCAGGCCGAAATAGACCACGAACAGTTGCATCAGCAGCGGCGTGCCCTGAAAAATGGCGATCCAGCCCGCCGCCAGAGCCGACAGCCAGCGGATACGCGACACCCGCGCCAGCGCCACGAGAAAGCCGAAGACGATGCCGCCGGTGAAGCCGATGGCGGTCAGCGCCAGCGTCCACATCAACCCGCGGCCGAGGAAGGCAAGCTCTTGCGGTCCGATCATCGGCTTGCCCTTTCAGCGCGTCGGCCAGGCGAAGGCGCGGCGCCCGATGGCGGCGAACATCAGCATCATCAGCCACGATACGCCGAGGTAGATCGCGGTGACGGTGAAATAGACCTCGAAGGTGCGGAAGGTGTCGCCGTCGATCCGCTGCGCGACCGAGGTGAGCTCAAAGGCCGAGATCGAGGTGGCGATGGATGTCGTCAGCGTCAGCATGATGAACTGGCTGACGAGGGAAGGATAGATCGAGCGCATCGCGGGCCTGAGGATGATGAAGCGGAAGACCTCGGACCGGCGCAGGCCCAAGGCCAGTCCCGCTTCGGTCTGGCCCTGCGGGATCGCCTCGACGCCGCCGCGGATGATCTCGATGGCATAGGCGCCGCCATTGAGGCCGAGGGCCACGATGGCGGTCGCGGTCGGGTTCAGCCGGATGCCCGCCAGCGGCAGGGCGAAGAAGATGAAGAAGATCTGCACAAGAAAGGGCGTGTTGCGGATAACCTCGACGAAGGTGCGGACGATGATGTGCCCGATCCGGCTGTGGCTGCGCAGGACGGCGACGCCGCCGATGCCGATCGCCAGCGCCAGCCCCATGCCGGCCAGCGCAAGCCAGATCGTCCCCAGCGTGCCCCAGGCCAGTTGCGGCCAGCGTTCCAGCACCACCCCGAAGTCGAGTTGCACCATCGGCGTTCTTTCTTCCCCGCGCGTCCGGCGCGTTCCCTGCCGGCCACATATGCGCGAGGCGGGGGCGCAAGGTCAAAGACATTGCTTTCCGCACACCGCCATGGCGACGGTCATGGACGATGCGGGCATCCCGATCCCGAAGCGCCGTTTACACCCCTTGCAGGCGAGCCATTGCCGCCAGTGGACCGGCACGGCGGCGGAACGGACAGGCGCTTCATCACCACGTCAATGCGGAAGCCGACACCGTCGCCGCAGACCTTCCAGTCGCCGCCTGGCCGGCCAATGGGTCGGACTGCCGGGACTGCGGCTGGAACTGCGACAGGATCAGTGAGCGCCGTTCCGGGGAAAGCCGCTTCATCCCTTCGCATCCTTTGAGGGAGTGCGTCCGCCCCCCGGTCCGTCAGGCAACCGGGCGGATCAGGACCGCACGAGGCGGGCTCAGGATATTCATGGGCGTCAGCACGCCGGGCATGGTCCTGCCGAAACTCGACAGGGGCTACCCGCCCTCATTCTTTTGCCCCCGGCCCCGCATCCGCTCCATCCGGTCGAACAGCGGCGCGAGCCGGCCCCGGTGATAGGTCAGCCCCTCGTAGACCGCATAGGCCCGGCGCGCCCAGGCCAGATAAACCTGCGGCCGCCCCGTTCGGGCGGCGAGCCAGGCCATCCGGTGCGATCCCCGGCTGATCGCCGCGCGGGTGCGGTAAACCAGCTTGCGGCGCCAGCCGATCCCCTTGGCCGAGGGCGTCACGCGCTTCACCGGCCGGATGCCGCGCTTCGCCCATGTCAGGCGATAGGCCAGCCCCTCGCGCCTTTGCCGGAACCCCGCCGCTTGGGTGCCCGCCACGAAATCGGCATCGACCTGCTGCAGGTCCAGTCGCCCCTCGGCCTGACCCTCGTCAATCAGGCGCTGGACCAGAGGCGCGCGCACGACCATGACATTGGTCCCCCGCCCGTCCGAGGAATAGGGCTCGACCCAGGCATCGCCGAAGCTGACGTCGGCCGTTTCCGCCACCACGTCGTCGCAGAAGTTGCAGGCCGGGTTCTGGAAATACCCCGCGCCCCAGTCGCCGTCGGCGAGGTGGAACCATTCGTTCTGGACAGTCGAGCCGTCGTCCAGTGTCAGATGCGCCGTATACCAGTTCGCAGGCCGGTTCGCGTCCTTCAGCCGGTATTCGACGGCGCGCACCCGGTCATGGTCCACGCCCAACTGCCAGGCAAAGCTCTGCACGAAGCGCGCACTTTTCATGTGGCCGCAGAAAAGGCCGAGGAAATGCGTGATCCGTTCCGCCAGCACCGCGTCCTGCGCGCAGGCCAGATGCACCGCCTTGATGAAGCAGGGGATGCCCACCACCGCATAACGGCCCGGGGTGGCGCGGACCTGATCCAGCACGGCAGCCAGGTGGATGGGGTGATAGCGCGACCGGGCGCCGGCGAGCAGTTCGTCCTGAGACCGGCTGATGCGGTAGCCAAAGAAGGGCTGGCCCGGCGCACCCGGATGGACGTGCAGCACGCCGTCGATCTCGCCCCGCAGCATCAGCTCGGCCGCGACCCAGCTCACCATGCCGCCGGAACTGCCGCCTTCGCGGAAGGGCGGCTCGGCAGCGGCACCCACATGGCAGGAGATGTAACGGCCCAGGCGGGCGTCGTGATGCGGGGCCTCGGGGAAGCGGGCGGCGGCGATCTGATCCTCGTCTGCGGCCTCGGGCGAGAAGGGGCAGAGTTGGGCAAAACCCTCACTGCGCCTGTGGGTGGCGGGGCCGGCGGGCTTCAACTGGCCGTAGTCGTCCCACGTCATGGTTGCGTCTGCGCCCGAAGCGCAGGCCCCGCACCCGATGCAAAGGCCCGAGCGGACGATCTGCGCAGGGCTGAGCGCCTGCGTCATGCCCGTCCCGCCAGCGCCGCGTCGAGCCATGCCGCCGACTGCGCCCGCAGGTCCGCGATCCGCGCCTGAATGGCGTCCGAGACCGGCTCGGCCAGCAGCGCGGTGACATCGGCGGGGTCGCGGTCCTCGAAGGTCAGGTGCCGTTCCGCCCCCAGCAGCGCGGTCAGGTCGCGGACCTTGGTCCAGCGGTAATCCGAGGGCGCGCAGACCAGCGGCTTGCCGTTCACCAGCGCAAAGCAGCAGCCGTGGAAATAGGTCGTGGCGACGGCCTCGGCCCCCGCCACCAGCGCCGCGAACTCCTGCGGCCCGGCGTCGAGCCGCTGCTCGTCCGCCCAGTCGTTGCGATAGCCGACGCTGATCGTCCGGAAGCCGCGCGCGCGGGCGGAATTCTGCACGCGGGCGGCGAACCAGTCGGGGACGTGGTGGCCATAGACCAGCAGGTAGGGCGGCCCCCATGCCGCCTCGACGCGGGGCGGGTTCAGCAGCACGGGGTCCAGAACCATCGCGGGTTCCTGCCCCGTGGCCCCCGCCACCAGCTCCCGACTGTTGTCATCGCGCACCGAGATCGCGTCCAGATTGCGCAGGCGTTCCATCCACTGCGGCTCGATGAAACCGGCGGCGTAGTTGCCGAAGCTCGCGGCATAGGTCACGACGCGCAGGGCTGCGATCCCCTCGCCCCAGAAGACGGGCTTGCCGCCATACCAGGGATGCGAGAGGTTCAGCACCTCGTCGCTGCCGATCACAGCCAGGTCCACCGGCAGCATCGCCTCGGGGGCCTCCAGGTCGAAGGGTGCCGACAGCGGCAGCGCCTGGAAGGCGTCAAGAAATTTCCGCAGCTTGCGCCCGTATTGCGCCACATCCGCGCGCGGGGACCGCTGCGGCGTCAGCGGCTGGAAGGCATAGCGCCACTCGCGCGAGGTCACTTCGCAGGAGTGGTGGTCCAGCAGCACAGCGTCATGCCCCCGCGCGGCGATAGCCTCGACCAGGCAGCGGGCCTGCCAATAGCTGCCGTAGTTGATGCAGCGGTGGAAGGTCAGGACGCCGACCCGCATCTATCGGCCGTAGATCCGGTCGATCACCCGCGCGACCGTCACCAGATGCCGCGCCTCGTCGTCGAAGCGCGCCCCTTGGGCCAGCCGCGTCAGCCAGTCCACAGCCGCGCGACCGCCCCAGTCGTCCGGGGGTTCGGCAAGGGATTCGGCGCGGATATGGTGATGCCGCTCGGCCCGCAGGTCGTAGAACGAGCCGTTGACATTGCGCAGGGATGCCCCGCCTTCGGTGCCGTAGAACTCGGCCGCGATCAGCGCCTCGCGCCCGGCCTGCAACCCCCAGGAACAGGCGAGCCGCACCACGGTCCTGCCCGCAAGGTCCAGCGTGGCGACGGCGTAATCCTCGACCTGGGCCGCGGGATCGGCCAAGGGCGCGCCCTTGGCGTAAAGGCGGCTTTCGACGCCTTGGACCTCGGGCCAGCCGAGCGACCACAGCGCAAGGTCGATCAGGTGGACGCCAAGGTCCACGACGCAGCCGCCGCCCGAAAGCTTCGGGTCATAGAACCACGGCTTGTCCGGGCCCCAGCCGTTGTGGAAGGTCACGTCCACGCCGAAGACATGGCCCAGGCTGCCCGCATCCAGCAGGGGCCGGATCGCCCCCATTGCAGCGGTCTGGCGATAGGACAGGTCCACGCCAAGCAGCCGGTCGACGCGCCGGGCGGCCTCCACCACCTTGGAGACTTCTGGGCCGGTGCGGCCCAGCGGCTTCTGGCAGAACACGGCCTTGCCCGCCTGAAGCGCCGCGATGGACTGTTCGGCATGGGCCGCGCTGGGGGTGGCGATCACCACCGCGTCGATGTCGGAGCCAAGCAGCGCGTTCAGCCCCTCGACCCGTCGCGCGCCGGGGGCGAGCGCCAGCGCCTCGGCGGCGCTGGTATCGTCTGTCTCGGCCACCGCGACGATCTCGGCCAGCCCGGCCTCGGCCAGCGCCGCCATCCGATGCCGCCCGATCCAGCCGGTTCCCAAGAAGCCCAAGCGCGGCCTCATGGTGCCATCCGCTTCGGTGTCGTGCTTCCCGAGGTGGCGGCAGTTGCGGCGTCTTCACCCCGCGCCCTCTGGCGCAGGGCCGCCAGCATCCCCGACAATGGATCGAGCGGACGGCTCACAGCGCCACCCATGCCTTCACGAAGGCGCCCGGCTTGTCGCGGGTGGCGGCCAGCGCCGCGCCCAGATCGTCCAGCGCATAGGTCCCCGTCAACAGCGGCCCAAGGTCCAGCCGGCCTGAGGCCAGCGCCTCGACCGCCGCCCGCAACCCCGCCACGCGCACGCCTGCGTCACGCTCATGCGCGCTGGCGATGTCGATGCCCTTCCAGTTCCACATCTGCATGTTGACCTGCCGCGGCCCGTTTTGGTGATAACCCGCGATCACCAGACGCCCGCCCTCGGCCACCAGTTCCCCGGCAAGGTCCAGCGGCCACTGCTTGCCCACGCATTCGATCACGCGCTCGGCCATGCGGCCATCGGTCAGGCGGCGCACGTCCTCGATGATGCGCCAGTGATCGTCCATCGTGATGGTCTCGGCAGCGCCCATCCGGCGCGCGAGATCAAGCGTCTCGGCCCGGCGCGACACGGCGATCACCCGCGCGCCCGCGTCGGTGGCCAGCCGCGTCAGGATCGCGCCCAGGAAGCCTACGCCGACGATCGCCACCGTCCGGCCAGGGCGCACGTCGGACCGGGCAAGGATGTTCATGGCGCAGGCAACGGGTTCCCCCGGAACCGGCATCCCGTCCAAAGCGGCGGGCAACGGCACCACCATCTCGGCTGGCGCAACGTCGTATTCGGCATAGGAGCGTTCCGTCAGCGCCGTCACCCGCCGGCCGACCGACAGTTCCTCGACCCCCTCGCCCACAGCCGCGATCCGGCCCCAGCCTTCATGGCCCATGCCGCCCGGGGCACCCGGCCATGTGGACCAGGGCTGGCCCTCCCAAGGCTCGACGTTCGAGGCGCAGACGCCGCAGCCTTCCAGCCGGATCAGAACCTCGCCGGGACCCGGCCGGGGCACCGGCACCTCGGCCAGGGAAAACCGCCCCGGTCCTTCAAGGACCGCCGCGCGCATGGTCTGGGTCATCTGCGATCATCCGCAACAAAATCAACGCCCGGAACCGGCTTGCTGCCCCGCCCCTTATCGGTGGCATAGTTAGCGAGGCCGTCATGGATCGAAAAGACCCCGTTCCCCCCGGCGACGGCATGAAGGAGCAACTGACCAGCAACATTGCCCGGCTGGTCGCCCGCCGCCGGCAGGAAGACGCGGCAGCCTCGCTGAGCGACCGCATAGCCGAATGGATCACCAAGGTCGCGGGCTCGATGGCCTTCATCCTGCTGCACCTCGCCTTCTACGGCGGCGCGCTGCTGATCCTGACGGACCTGATCCCCGTTCCCGTCCCCATTGGCGAGGGCCTGGGGCTGATCGGATCGTTCGCCTCGGTCGAGGCCATTTTCCTGTCGCTTTTCGTCCTGATGAACCAGCGGCGCGAAGAACAGCGCGCCGACGCCCGCGCCGACTTCACCCTGCATGTCAGCCTTTTGACCGAGGACGAGCTGACCAAGCTTGCCACCGTCATCCACCGGATGGCCGAGAAGCTGGAGGTTCCGATCGACGAGGAAGCCGCCGAGGAGGTCGAGAAGAACGTCGATCCCGAACAGGTGCTGGACGCGCTGGAAGATATCGAGGGGGACGGCGGCGCGCCCGGCCATCCCGCCCGTCACGATGCGGGGACCGCCACGGGCCGATCTTCCGCGATGAAGGCCTCGACCGCCTCATAGGCCTCGTCGTCGGTCATCTGCCGCGGCGGGTGCTTGCAGAAATACGCGGCGGGCGCGAGGACCGGGCCGCTCAGCCCTCGGTCGCGGGCGATGGCAGCGCAGCGGATCATGTCGATGGCGACCCCGGCCGAGTTCGGGCTGTCCTCGACCGACAGCCGCAGTTCAAGGTTCATGGGGACGCCGCCGAACAGCTCGCCCTCCATCCGCAGGAAGCACACCTTGTTGTCGTTCTGCCACGCCACATAGTCCGAGGGGCCGACGTGGATGTTCTCGTCGGCGATGCGGGTGGCGGCAACGGCCTGCACCGCCTCGGTCTTGGAAATTTTTTTGCTTTCCAAGCGCTTGCGGTTGGCCATGTTCAGGAAGTCGGTGTTGCCACCGGTGTTCAACTGGTAGGTGCGGCACAGCTTGACGCCGCGCTTGGCGAACAGGTCCGTCAGCACGCGGTGGACGATGGTCGCGCCAAGCTGGGCCTTGATGTCGTCGCCGATCACCGGGACGCCTGCCTTGTGGAAGCGGTCCGCCCAGGCGGGGTCCGAGGCGATGAAGACGGGGATGTTGTTGACGAAGGCCACGCCAGCTTCCAGCGCGCATTCGGCGTAGAACTCGGTCGCCTTCTGGCTGCCCACGGGCAGGTAGTTCAGCAGCACGTCCACCCCCGCCTTGCGCAGGACCGCCACGACCTCCTCGCGCGACGGCTCGAGCGCGTCCGAGGGCAGGAAGGTCCGCGCGTCAGGGTGGTCGGCCATGTGCTCGGCCACGCCATCGAGGATGCGGCCCATGCGCACCACGGCCCCCGTTTCCGGCACCTCGGGCGCAAAGACGGCCGTGCAATTCGGGGGTGCGAAGATCGCCTGCGCCACGTCGCGGCCGACCTTGCGGGCGTCGATGTCCCATGCGGCGACCACGCGGATGTCGTCCGGACGATAGCCTCCGAGGCTGTGATGCATCAGCCCCGAGGCATCGTTGCGCCCGGCATAGTGGGTCAGTCCCTGCACCAGCGAACTGGCGCAGTTGCCGACCCCGATGATGGCGATGTTGATCGGCATGTGGGCGTCTTTCATGCGGAGGGCCTTCAGGTCAGGGCAGGCTGAAACGCGGGCGGCGTCGCCTCAACACGGGCAGGCGCATATCGTTCGATCATCGCGGCGCAGAAATCCGCGAATTGCTGCGGATCATGCGGGGGACTCGTGTGATGCGCGCCGGGGCCGAGATGCTCGGGCGTGAAGCAGAAGGTGACGGTGGTGTCGAAATCGGCCAGCGCCTCCATCTGCCGGTCGAACCAGCCCAAAGCGTCGGGGCGGAAGCTGTCAGCCCAGGACAGGCCGGTGCGCAGGTGTCGGACGCCCAGCCGATTCATCCAGGCCACGGCATCGTCAAGGCGCGGGTCCTGATAGTGGAACCATTGCATCAGCCCTATGTCGGCGGCGTAAGGCTCATAGGCCGAAAGCCCCGGCTTGGGGGTGCCGTCGGCGCGGATCAGGCCCATGTAGAAATGGCGGTAGTAGGACGACCCCTCGGACTCGCGGTGGCGGGTCGTCGCGCCCCATTCCTGCGGCAGGTCGAACAGCGAATACCAGAAGATGCGGGGGACGCGGCCGACCAGAAGTTCGGCAGTTTTCTGGACGCCGAAGACCTGCACTTCCTCGGCGCCGAAGGAGCCTACGCCGACCTCGGTGACCCAGACGGGCTTGTCCGTCACGGCCTCGATCTCGGCCACCTTGGCGGGCCATTCGTGGATCTGCCACAGGTTCCAGTCCAGCGGAAAGCCGTGGACCGCGACCACGTCCACATGGTCCAGCGCGCCGTGCCCTTCCATCCGCTGCACCCACAGCGGGTCGATCGGGGACATGCCGCCCAGCACCCGCGTCACCGCCGGGTTCGCCTGCTTGATCGCCTGCCCCGCGAGCGTCACGCAGCGCCCGAATTGCGACCAGTCCGGGTCAAGTTCGGGGTCCCAATGGGACTTGTTGTTCGGCTCGTTCCAGATCATCGCGGCTTCGATCATCGCGCGGCGTCTCCTTGGCTGGGATAGACCGCATGCGGTCCGTATTCGGCGAAAGGCACCTTTGCGGTGCGGCAGAGGTAAACCTCGTCGGCGGGACCATCCTCGACGGCGAAGCCCGAGGCGCGCAGCATCGCCTCGACCCCCGCGCGGTTCGGCACCCACCAGTTGGTCCAATCAATGGCCCACTTGCCCTCGATGAAGGTCATGCGGGGCCAGTCGGGCTGCTGGAAATGGGCGTCCTCGCTGAAGTCATAGTCCTCGGCGGGCACGGCCACCGTCTCGGGGCCGCGCGTCAGGGTCTGGAACAGCATCATATCGCCCGCGACGTATTCGCGGATCAGGTCCAGCGCCAGCAGCGGGTGGCGCAGGTGGTAAAGCACCCCCATAAAGATCACGAGATCGAAGCGTTCCCCCAAGGCCGCCACGTCATAGACGCCCATCTGCCGGAACTCGACACCATCGCCCAGCACCTCGGCCGCAAGGCGCGCCTGCGCCAGATAGCGGGGGTCGCTGTCGATCCCGAGGACGCGGGCGGCACCCCGCCTGCGCATCTCGAAGCTGTAGAAACCGGCGTTGCAGCCGATGTCGAGGACGGTCTTTCCCGTCAGGTCGGCGGGGATCAGATGCGCGAAGCGGGCGAACTTGTCGGCAGGGTAATCGCCCAGGAAATGCTCGGGCGCGGTGCGGACACCGTTCAGGTCGAGGTTCTGGAACCACGGGCCAAGCCCCTCGATTCGCTTTGCGATCTGCGTTGCGTTCATCAACCGTTCCGTCAGGCAGGGCCGTTAACGGTTAGGACATGACCCGCGCCATGTCCATGCGCCATCAGCCAACTGACCGAGGCGGGGGCGATCTCGAACCGCAGCAGATGGTCGAGCGAAAGCCCCAGCACCTGCGCGATCACCCCCCGGATCACGTCGCAATGGCTGACGCACAGCACCGGCCCGCACCCCTGCCCCGCGAGGTGGTCGATGTGGCGCATGGCGCGCGCCACGGCCCCGGCCATCGTCTCGCCTCCCGGCGTGAGGGCAGTGGCGCGGGCCGCGTTCCAGCGGTTCCAATCCGGGTCGCCGTCCAGATCGGCGAAACGCCGGCCCGACCAGTTGCCGAAGTCGATCTCGTCCAGGTCGGGGGCCAGGAGGGGCGTCAGGTTCAGCCCCGCGCCGAGGATGTCCGCCGTTTCCACCGTCCGCCGCCGGGGGCTGGCGGTGATCGCCGCCACGCCCCGCCCGGCGAGGCGACGCGCCAGCGCCAGCGTCTCCTCTCGCCCCATGGCGTTCAGCGCGACGTCGCGGGTCCGCCCGCTCAGCCATGCGCCAAGGTCGTCATGCGCGCCGTGGCGGACCAGTCCCACCAGAAGGCTCATGCCGGACCAACCCGGACAGGCCGCGCGCCTGTCAAGCAACAAAGATGAAGAAGATGATGGAACCCAAGTCTCATGACGGCTTTACATCACGGACTTGAGACCGCTTCAATTTCTCAAAGATCAACGGGGGACGTGTTGGAAAAGGTTCTGATCACCGGCGGCGCAGGGTTCATTGGCCGCTTCGTCGCGGATGAACTGCTGCGGCGCGGCCACCAGGTCCGCGTGCTGGACGCCCTGATCCCGCAGGTCCATGGCGAGGGCGCAGGACGCCCCGATGCGCTGAACAAGGACGCCGAGTTCATCCAGGGCGACGTGCGCGACAAGGACGCCGTGGCCCGTGCGCTGAAGGGCGTGGACAGCGTTGTGCACCTCGCGGCCGAGGTTGGCGTCGGCCAGTCGATGTATGAGGTCGAGCGGTATACCTCGACCAACGACGTCGGCACCGCAGTCCTGTTCGAGAAACTGATCGACAACCCCGTGCGGCGTGTGGTCACCGCGTCGTCGATGTCGATCTACGGCGAGGGGCTTTACCGCGACGCCAACGGCCAGATGGTGGAAGACGCCGAGCGCGAGGGCATTCGCGACGGCCTGAAGCAATGGGACCCGACCGACGCGCAGGGCCGTCCCTTGACACCTGTGGCCACCCCGGAATGGAAGCGCCCGAACCTCGCCTCGATCTATGCGCTGAACAAGTTCGTGCAGGAACGCACGACCCACATCATGTCCGCTCCCTACGGGATCGAGGGCGTGTGCCTGCGGCTGTTCAACGTCTTCGGCCCCGGACAGGCGCTGTCGAACCCCTATACGGGCGTCCTCGCGATCTTCGCCTCGCGCTATCTGAACGGCCAGGCGCCGATGATCTTCGAGGATGGCGAGCAGCGCCGCGACTTCGTCCATGTGTCCGATGTCGCCCGCGCCTTCGCCGAGGCGCTGTCGCTGCCCCAAGCGGCGGGCGGCACCTTCAACATCGGCTCGGGCCACGACCGTTCCGTGACCGAGGTCGCGCAGGAACTGGGCCGCGCGATGGGCCGCAACGACCTGGAACCGCTGATCATCGGCAAGGCCCGCATCGGCGACATCCGCCACTGCTTCTGCGACACAACGTTGGCCGCCGAGACGCTGGGCTTCCGCGCCGACACCGACTTCCGCGAAGGCTTGGCGGAACTGGCCGAATGGGTCGCGAGCCAGACCGCCGTGGACAATGTCGAAAAGATGCGCGCCGAACTCGACAAGCGCGGGCTGGTGGCGTGACGGGGCGGACCGATCCCGCCGCCGATCCGCGCCCGGTGCTGGTCACCGGAGGGGCGGGCTTCATCGGCTCGAACCTCGCGGACCGGCTGGCGTCGGACGGGCACCGGGTCATCGTCTATGACGCGATGAGCCGGCCGGGGGTGGAACGCAACCTGTCCTGGCTGCAGAGCCGCCATGGCGACCGGATCGAGCATATTCAGTCCGACATCCGCGACGGTGCCCGCATGGCGGCGGGGGCGCGCGAGGCGAAGGCGGTCTTCCACCTCGCCGCCCAGGTCGCTGTGACCACCAGCATGGTGGAACCCGTCGAGGACATGACGATCAACCTGATCGGCACCGTCAACCTGCTGGAGGCCCTGCGCGCCAAGGGTGACGGCACGCCGCTGATCTTCGCCTCGACCAACAAGGTCTATGGCGACCTCGCCGACCTCGACTTCGCGCTGGAGGGCGCAGCCTACCAGCCCACCGACAGCGACGTCCGCGCCTCTGGCATCGGCGAGGTCCGCCCGCTGGACTTCCACACGCCCTATGGCTGTTCCAAGGGGGCGGCGGACCAGTATGTGCTGGACTATGCCCGCAGCTACGGCGTGCCCACCTGCGTGTTGCGGATGTCCTGCATCTATGGCCAGCGACAGATGGGGACCGAGGATCAGGGCTGGGTCGCCCATTTCCTGATCCGCGCGCTCAAGGGTCAGCAGATCACCCTTTACGGGGACGGCTGCCAGGTCCGCGACATCCTCGACGTGTCGAACGCCGTGGAAGCCTATCTCGCCGCGTGGGACCGGATCGAGGAAGTTTCGGGCCGCGTCTTCAACCTCGGCGGGGGCCCGCAGAACGCGGTCAGCCTGCGGCAGCTTCTGGAGTTCGTGGGCCGGATCATCGACCGGCCCGTGGACATCCAGTTTTCCGACTGGCGCGCGGGCGACCAGCGTTATTTCGTCGCCGACACCCGCGCGGCGGAAAAGGCGCTGGGCCTGTCGCCCAAGGTGGACTGGCAGGAGGGCGTGACCCGGCTCGCGCAATGGCTCGCGGCCGAGGGCGGGATCAACCTGCCCGTGGGCAGCCCTCTGGACCGGCGCGACGCGCTGGCGCAGTCGGCATGACGGGGCGCGGATGATGCGGGTGCTGATGAGCACCGACGCGGTCGGCGGCGTCTGGCAGTATTCGCTGGAACTGGCCTCGGCGCTGGACGCCGAGGTCGTGCTGGCTGTCCTCGGCCCTATGGCGGATACGCACCAGCGCGCGGCAGCCGAGGTCGCGGTCGTGCGGCTGGTGGACACCGGCCTGCCGCTCGACTGGCTCAGCGACGGCCCCGCGCCGGTGCTGGCGGCGGGCAAGGACATCGCGCGGCTCGCCTGCGAGATGGGCGCGGATGTGGTGCACCTGAACGCGCCCGCACTGGCCGCGGCGCGTTTCGCCCAGCCGGTCGTTGCGGTGAACCACGGCTGCCTCGGCACTTGGTGGGACGCTGCGCGCGGCGGTCCCGTGGACCCGGGCCTAACCTGGCTGCCGGAACTGGTGGGCCAAGGCCTGCGCGCGGCGGATCGGGTGGTCGCCCCGACTCGCGCCTATGCCGAGGCGACCGCCTGCCGCTATGGCCTGACCGTGACGCCGACGGCCGTCCACAACGGCCGCACGCAACTGGCTCTGCCGACGATACCGCAGGGCGATTTCAGCGGCGCAGGGTCCTTGCCGGTGATGCCGAAGGCTGGACCCGGTCGTGAAACGTCCATGCCGACGGGGGGCAAAACCGGTTTGCACGGCCGCACCCCCCTGCGCTCCTTGTCCGGCGCTCGGCCTGCCCATGGCGCGCCGTGCCTGCCCCTCGGCGCCCCCCATCCTTTCCACGGCGCGCTGACGATCGGGCGGCTGTGGGACGAGGTGAAGGATACGGCCACCCTCGACGCCGCCGCCGCGCTGCTGGACGCGCCCTTCATCGCCATCGGCGCCACCCGTGCGCCGCATGGCGCGACGGTGACGCCCGCGCATCTGCAAGCCACCGGTCCCCTGCCCGCCGACCAGATCGCCCATTGGCTTTCCCGCCGCCCGGTCTTTGTCAGCGCCGCCCGGTTCGAGCCCTTCGGCCTTGCCGTGCTGGAAGCCGCGCAGGCGGGCTGCCCGCTGGTGCTGTCCAACATCCCGACGTTTCGCGAACTCTGGGACGGTGCCGCCACCTTCGTCAGCCCCGGCGACGCCGCAGGCTTCACCAAGGCCATCGCCGCGCTGCTGTCCGATCCCGCGCGCCATGCGGCGCTTGGTCAGGCCGCCCGGCAGCGTGCCGCCCGCTACACCCCCGCCGCGATGGCCGCAGAGATGTCCGGCATCTACCGCGACCTCCTTTCGGCCAAGGACAAAGCCGCATGAAGATCGTCTATTTCACCCATTCGCTGCAAAGCTGCTGGAACCACGGCAACGCCCATTTCCTGCGCGGAGTGCTGCGGGACCTGGCTGCGCTTGGCCACCATGTCCACGCGCTGGAGCCGGAGGGCGCCTGGAGCCTCGACAACCTTTTGCGCGACCACGGGCAGGAGGGGCTGGAGCCCTTCCGCCGGAACTATCCCGAACTGACGGTCGAGACCTACGATCCCGCCGCCGATCCGGTGGAACTGGCGGGCAACGCCGATCTGGTGATCGTCCATGAATGGAACAATCCCTCGCTGGCGGCAACGCTCGGCAAGGCCCGCAAGGGCGGCGCCCGGTTCAGGCTGCTGTTCCACGACACCCATCACCGCGCGGTCAGCGACCCGGATGCGATCCGCGCCTTCGACCTGTCCGGCTTCGACGGCGTGCTGGCCTTTGGGGAAACGTTGTCCGAAGTCTATCGCCGCTGGGGTTGGGGCGACCGCGTCTGGACATGGCACGAGGCCGCCGACACAAGGCTGTTCCACCCGCCGGCTGAGGAAACCGGACGAGAGGGCCTTGTCTGGATCGGCAACTGGGGCGATGGCGAGCGGACCGAGGAACTGGAAAGCTTCCTGTTCCGCCCCGCGCGGGACGCAAACCTTCCGCTCGACATTTACGGCGTCCGCTATCCGGCCGAAGCCTTGGCGACGCTGGACCGCTACGGCGTCCGCTATCACGGCTGGGCACCGAATGCCGCAGCGCCGGGGATCTTCTCGCGCCACATGGCGACAGTCCACGTGCCGCGCCGCTTCTACACCACGATGCTGCCCGGCATCCCCACCATCCGCGTCTTCGAGGCGCTGGCCTGCGGCATCCCCCTTGTCTCGGCCCCGTGGCAGGACAGCGAAAACCTGTTCCATCCCGGCCGAGACTTCCTGTTCGCCCAAGACGGCGCGGAAATGACCGCCCATCTGCGCGATCTCTCGAACGACCCTGCCCTGCGCGCTTCGCTTGTGGCGCATGGACTGGATACCATCCGCGCCCGCCACACCTGCGCCCATCGCGCGCGGGAACTCCTCTCCATCGCCGCGACGCTCGGCCTCAACCACGGAGCCTCTGCGGCATGAAGATCGCATTCTACGGATCGAGCCTGCTGTCCTCTTACTGGAACGGCGCGGCCACCTATTACCGCGGCATCCTCGGGGAACTCGCCAAGCGCGGCTACAAGATCACCTTCTACGAGCCCGACGCCTTCGACCGGCAGAAGCACCGCGACATCGACCCGCCGGACTGGTGCCGCTCGGTCGTCTATCCGGCGACCGAGGACGCCATGCGCGGCGTGCTGGCCGAGGCAGGGGACGCTGACATCGTGGTCAAGGCCAACGGCGTCGGCGTCTTCGACCGCGAGCTGCTGGAGGGCGTGATCGCCCAGGCCCGCCCCGGCGCCCTGAAAATCTTCTGGGACGTGGACGCCGCCGCCACACTGGACGAGATGCGCGCCGCCGACAGCCATCCCGTTCGTCGGGCGCTGCCCGGCCTCGACATGGTGCTGACCTATGGCGGCGGCCCGCCGGTGGTGCAGGCCTATCGCGGCTTCGGCGCGAAGCTCTGTGAGCCGGTCTATAACGCGCTCGACCCCGCCACGCACCACCCTGCGCCCGCCGATCTGCGCTTCGCCTCGGACCTCGCCTTTCTCGGCAACCGCCTGCCGGATCGAGAGGCGCGGGTGGAAGAGTTCCTCCTCAAGCCCGCCGCGATGCTGCCCGAACGCAGCTTTCTTATCGGAGGAAACGGCTGGGAAACCAAAGAGATGCCCGGCAACGTCCGCCATCTGGGCCACGTCTATACGACCGAGCACAACGCCTTCAACTGCACGCCTCTGGCCGTCCTGAACGTCGCCCGCGACAGCATGGCGAACGTGGGCTTTTCCCCCGCCACCCGCGTCTTCGAGGCGGCGGGCGCGGCCGCCTGCCTCATCACCGACGCCTGGGAAGGGATCGAGCTGTTCCTGACCCCGAATTCCGAGGTGCTGGTTGCCCGCGACGCGCAGGACGTGGCCGACCATCTCGCCACCCTCACGCCCGAGCGCGCGAAGGACATCGGCCAGGCCGCGCTGGCGCGGGTCAAGGCCGAACACAGCTATGCCCTGCGCGGCGCTCAGGTGGACGCGCTGTTCAAGGCCCATGCGCGGCAACCCGAGGAGGCGCGGGCATGAAGCTGGTCGTCCTTGGCCTGTCGCTGTCGTCCTCTTGGGGGAACGGCCATGCGACCACCTTCCGGGCGCTGCTCAAGTCCTTCGCCCGCCGAGGGCACGAGGTGCTGTTCCTTGAGCGCGATGTGCCCTGGTATGCCAGCCAGCGCGATCTGACCGACCCCGACTGGTGCCGGCTGGAGTTCTACGCGCACCTTGCCGGGCTCGACCGCTGGCGGGACGAGATCGCGGCGGCGGATGCCGTCATCGTCGGCTCCTACGTCCCCGAGGGTGTCGAGGTCTCGCGCCACGTCCAGTCGCGGGCACGCGGCACGACGGCTTTCTACGACATCGACACGCCGGTCACGCTGGCGAAGCTGGAACGGGGCGACCACGAGTATCTCTCGCCCGAGGTCATCCCCGGCTTCGACGTCTATCTTTCCTTTACCGGCGGCCCGACCCTGCGGCATATCGAACGGCATTACCGCGCGTCCATGGCGCGGGCGCTCTATTGCTCGGTGGACCTGGATCTCTACGGCCTGCGCGAGGTGCCCAAGCGCTGGGATCTCTCCTACCTCGGCACCTACAGCGACGATCGCCAGCCCACACTGGAGCGGCTGCTGCTGGACCCCGCCCGCCACCGGCCTGACCTGCGCTTTGTCGTGGCAGGGCCGCAGTATCCCGCGACCATCGAATGGCCGGAAAACGTCGAGCGGATCGAGCATTGCCCGCCCGCCGACCATGCCGCCTTCTATTCGGCCAGCCGCTTCACCCTGAACGTGACGCGGGCCGACATGATCCGCGCGGGCTGGTCGCCCTCGGTCCGGCTGTTCGAGGCGGGCGCCTGCGCCACGCCCATCATCTCGGACAAGTGGGACGGGATCGAGACGCTGTTCCGTCCGGGGTCCGAGATCGTGCTGGCCGACGGCGCTGCCTGCGTGCTGACCGCGCTGGACGGCGACGCCGGGGCCATGGGCCGGGCGGCGCGAGCGCGGATCGAGGATGCGCATTCGTCCGACCACCGGGCGGCGGAACTGGAAGCGCATCTGGCCGAGGCGGCGGCTCACAAGGCCGCAGCCCGGCACGTCGAAACAGCGGAGGGATGAGACCATGAGGAAGACCGACCTGAACAGTCCGCGATCGACCGTGCGGCCGCTGGCGCTGAACGTCGTCGCGGGCGGGGCGGGCTTCATCGGATCGCATCTCTGCCGTGCGCTGCTGGACCGGGGGGAATCGGTGCTGTGCCTCGACAACCTGCAGACATCGCGGCCCTCGAACCTGCGCGCGCTGGAAGGGCAGCCCGGCTTCCGCTTCATCCGCCACGACATCGGCCAGCCCATGCCGGCCGAGGTGCTGCGGATGGCCCCGCGCATCAGCCGCGTCTGGAATCTCGCCTGCGCGGCCTCGCCGCCGCTGTATCAGCGCGACCCGGAGCATACGATGCTGACCAACGTGGTCGGCACCAACAACCTGCTGCACTTTGCCGAAGCGGCAAAGGCGCGGTTCCTTCTGACCTCGACCAGCGAGGTTTATGGCGACCCCGAGATCCATCCGCAGGCCGAGGACTACCGCGGCCATGTCAGTTGCACCGGCCCCCGCGCCTGCTACGACGAGGGCAAGCGCGCCGCCGAGGCGCTGACCTTCGATTACGGCCGCGCGGGCCGGGTGCAGGTGCGCGTCGCGCGGATCTTCAACACCTACGGGCCGAACATGGACCCGGACGACGGGCGCGTGGTGTCGAACCTGATCTGCCAGGCGCTGCGCGGGAACGAACTGACGATCTACGGCGACGGCAGCCAGACCCGCAGCTTCTGCTATGTCTCGGACATGGTCGCGGGCCTGATCACCCTGATGGACGCCGAGGTCGACGGGATGGAGCCGGTGAACCTCGGCAACCCTCACGAGATGACGGTGAACGAACTGCTGCGCCATGTGCTGGAACTGACCGGCACCAGCGCGCCGGTGGCCTATCGCCCGCTGCCGGTGGACGACCCGCGCCGCCGCCGCCCCGACATCAGCCGGGCGGGCGCGCTGCTGGGCTGGGCGCCGCGGGTGCCGCTGACCGAAGGATTGGAGGCGACCTGCGCCTGGTTCGCCGAGGAGCTCGTGGCCGAGCCGGCGGCCGAGGTCGCTGGCTGAGCGCGATGGACGATCCCTGGACGCAAGCGATGCGGCGCGGCGACTTTCCCGCCGCATGGGGAATGGCCGCGAAGGCTCTGGCCGCCCGCGATCCGGTCACGCGCGACGACCCGAGCCTGCCCTATCACCTGCGCTGGGTCTGGGACGGGCGGCCCTTCGACGGGCGAAGGGTGCTGGTGCGCTGCTATCACGGGCTTGGCGACACGCTGATGTTCTCGCGCTTCCTGCCGCTGCTGGCACGCCGCGCCGCGCGTGTGACGGTCGAGATGCAGCCGCATCTGCTGCCCTTGTTCCGAGGTTTCCCCGGCATCGACCTGAGGCCCTTTGATGTCGCCCGCCCCCTGCCTCCGCAGGAGTGCGACATCGAGATCATGGAACTGCCGCTCGCCCTGCGGGCCTCGCCTATCGATGCGCCCATCCCGCAGATGGGGATCACGCCGGCGGCCTTGCCCTCCGGCACGGTGGCGCTGTGCTGGGGCGCGGGGGACTGGGACAGGGAACGCTCGGTCCCGCAGGCGATGTTCGCGCCGCTGTGCGATGGCCCGGCGCTGTCGCTGATGCCGGGGCCGTCGGGGCTGCCGGTACTGAATCCGGACGGATGCCCGCTGGACATGGTGCTGACCGCGCAGCTTGTCGCGGGTTCGGCGCTGGTGATCACAGTGGACACGATGATCGCGCATCTGGCGGGGATGCTGGGGTGGCCGGTCTGGCTGCTCGTTAAGCACGACCCCGACTGGCGCTGGCCGACCGAGGGCACCCGCACGCCCTGGTATCCGACGATGCGCGTCTTCCGCCAGCCCGCGCCGGGTGACTGGGAAGCCGTGATGGCGGACGTGACACGGGCGCTGCGCCACGAGCCCGTGCTTGCGACAGGGGCGATGACATGACCGACTTCCGTGCAGCCCCCCTCGCGCCCGTGTCCTGGGGCGAGCTTCTGGACAAGATCACCATTCTCGAAATCAAAGCCAAGCGGATTGCCGATCAGGCCGCCCGCGCCAATGTCGGGCGCGAGCTTGCGCTGCTGGAACAAGTCGCCGCGCCGGTGATGGCGCAGCCCGGCCTTTCGCCGCTGCTGGACGACCTGCGCCGGGTCAACGCTGCCCTCTGGCGGATCGAGGACGACATCCGCGCTAAGGAGGCCGCCGCCGATTTCGGCGCGGCTTCATTGAACTCGCGCGCCTGGTCTATCTGACGAACGACGAACGCTCGGCCATCAAGCGGCGGATCAATGCCCTGCTGCGCTCGGAACTGGTCGAGGAAAAATACCACGCCGCCGCCGACATGGGGTAAGCTGCCCGCCATGCAGATCACCCTTGCCACGCCCGACGACATCGAAACACTGTTCGACATCCGCACCAGCATCGAGCAGAATCACCAGTCGCGCGAGGAACTCAGCCGTCTGGGGGTGACGCCCGACAGCCTTGCCGGGATGCTGCGCACCCGCAGCCGGGCCTGGCTGGCTCATGTGGAGGGCAACGCCGTGGGCTTCTCGATGGCGGATTCAGCGCGGGCGACCGTCTTCGCGCTGTTCGTGCGCCCGGGCCATGAACGACGCGGCATCGGCCGCCGGCTGATGGCCGAGGCGGAAACTTGGCTGTTCCGGCAGGGCTGGGATCAGATCTGGCTTGCGACCGGCAGCGACGAAAGCCTGCGGGCCTGGGGCTTCTATCGCCACCTCGGATGGGTGCCGGCGGGCGTGCTGGACGACAGGCAGGTGCGCTTCGTCAAGCGTCGGGTCACGCCCGGCTCCAGTTGAAGCAGCCGGCGGGGACGCCCGAGCCGCTGACCAGCATCGCGCCCTTGCCGTAGAAGCTCCAGCGCCGGTCGCGCGGGACATCGACCAGCACCACCGACATTTCCGGGTCAGCCCAGACCACCCGCGCACCTGCATCGTCAAGGATGGCCGCGGCCTGCGCCGCATCGACCGAGGGGCGGAAGACGATCGCCGTCAGCGGCATGTCCGGCGGCACCCGCAGCGACCATGCGCCCGCGCCCAGGGTCAGCAGTGCCAGCCCCGTCACCACCGCCCGCGCGGGCGCCGCTCCGCCGCCGCCGCGCAGCATCCGCCATCCGATCACCAGCGGAACCAGCCCGAAGACGACCAGCCACAGCAGATCCCAGGCCAGCGGGTTGGGGCTGTTGTCCCTGATCCGGTGGATGCCGAGGAACCAGTGCGACAGGAAAGTGTCGATGACGTGCCAGAGCCCGAAGCCCATCAGCAGCGCGCCCAGGATCACGCCGCGCGACACGGGCGCATCCCGCCGCTGCGCCCGCCACAAGGCCCCAAGTCCCACCGCCGCGATCACATACATCAGTGCGTGGAAGATGCCGTCCCACATCACCTGCATGCGGATGTCGGTGATGCCGGGCACGAGGCTGAGAAGATGGTGCCACTGCAGGATCTGGTGCAGCAGGATGCCGTCGAAGAACCCGCCCAGCGCAAAGCCCAGGGTCGCCCCCGCCCATATCCACCGCCTGTCGGTCATGGCAGCGTCCTCCCTGCTTTTGCAGGAACATGAAGCGGGCCCGGAAGTTCCGGCCGGTCAGGATGCCTTCTTCGCGGCTTCCTCCTCTGGCGCCTCGATGGAATGGTCGCCGAGGACATCCTCGACATAGATCATCCGCACGAGGATGATCGTCACCAGCAGCAGCGGCGTCGCCAGCAGCACGCCCATGAAACCGAAAAGGACGCCGAAGGCCACGACGGCAAGGATGGTCAGGACCGGCGGCAGGGCGCTGGCCCTCTTCTGGATGACGGGCATCAGGACGTTGCCCTCGACCTGCTGGATGACGAGGAACAGCAGCGCCGTGTAGGCCGCCTCGGTCGGCCCCTGCGCCAGGGCCAGCAGCACGGCGGGCGCGGCGCCCAGCCAAGGGCCGACATAGGGGATGAAGTCCATCAGACCGGCGATCAGACCCAGCCCCATCGCCAACGGCACCCCGATCAACCACAGGCCGAGGCCGGACAGCACCGCGACCGTCGCCATGGCCACGCCCTGCCCGATCAGCCAGCGCCAGAGGCCCTGCCCCAGCGCGTCCATGATCTCGGCCGCCCGCTCGCGCTTGTCCAGCGGGATCAGGTGCAGCACGCCGCGCCGGTAAAGCTGCGGGTCCGAGGCAAGGAAGATCGCCACCGTCACCACGATCACCATGTTCGCCAGCACCCCGACCACGGTGGACACGGTCCCGCTGATGGTGCCGAGAATGTTCCAGTTCGGCCTTTCATCCGCCGTCGGCACCCGTTCCAGCAGGAACTGGCCCCAGGAGTATTGCTGCAGCAGCGCCTCGGCCTGACCCAACGCGGCGGGCAGGCTGCGGATGACCTGGTCGACCTGCCCGAAAAGCTGGGGCCCCAGGAAGACGATGCCCAGCACCAGCAGCGCCGCGATCCCCAGCGCCACGACAAGCACCCCGGCCGAGGTCGAGACTGGCGTGTGGCGCGACAGCACCAGCGCCAGATGCCGCAGCAGCACTGCCAGCAGGATGCCGGCAAAGGCCAGCAGCAGAACGAAGGACAACTGCCAGGCCGCCAGCACCAGCAGGATGAGCAGCAGGGTGACGAATACGGCGGCGGGGACGGCTCGGGGCATGAGGCACCTGTTGCGGAAGGCTGAAGGCAACGGCCATGGCCGCGTGAACCTTGTCGCCCAACGTCAGCAGCACCCCTTGGGTTCGCTGCCTCCCACCCCGGGGCGGGGTTTTCAGCCCTGCGCCAGCAGCTTGCGGGCAAGTGCGAGATCGTGGGCCAGTTCAGCCTTTGCCTCGGCGGCGCGGGAGGTGTCTGGAATGCGGAGGATATAGGACGGATGCCAACTGAGCAGCACCGGGCCATCGGCGGTTTCCTCGACCGTGCCCCGCCGCCTGGTAAGAGCAGAGTTGCGGCCGGTCAGCGCCAGCGCGGCAGTCGCGCCGAGGCCGAGGGTGAGTTGCGGCTTGACGAAATCGCGTTCGAGTTCGAGCCACCATTTGCAAGCCGCGACCTCGCCCTTGTCGGGAGACTGGTGGATGCGACGCTTGCCGCGCGGGGTGAACTTGAAGTGCTTGACGGCGTTCGTCATCCAGGCCGCGCCCCGGTCCAGACCGGATTGCTGCATCACCTCGTCCAGCACCTTGCCCGCCGGGCCGACGAAGGGGCGGCCCTGCAGATCCTCTTGGTCGCCGGGCTGCTCGCCCACGACCATCAGAGGGGCATCCGCTGGCCCCTCACCGAAAACAGCTTGCGTGGCGTGGCGGCAAAGGTTGCAGCGGGTGCAATGCTGGACAGCTTGGCGGGCTTGGGCCAGCGTTTCGATCACCTCGGGGGCCTTCGGCATGGCGGCGCGGTAACGTTCGGTAATGGTGGCCGCGCGCGCGGGCGCTTGGGTCGCGGCAGCGGCCTGCATGGCGCGGACGCGGGATTCGGCCCCTTCCAGCATGGCCGGGATCTGCGCCGTTTCCGGCATGTTCTTCCAGTATTTCAGCGGCATATGCTGACGCATGGAGCCCAGCTTGATCCGCGCCGGGTTGAAGATGTTGGTGAAATAGGTGGCCCAGAGCGACTCCGCCGCGTCTTCCGGCAGGTCGGGGCGCGGGGCGCCGGGGGCGAAGGTGATCTCGCCATCCTCGAAGATCACGCTGAGGTCGGGGGTGTGGATCGCCCAGTCCATGTCGGCGAAGCGGCGGGCGAAGAAGCCGGCGTTGGCTTCCACGACCCGGTGTTCTGGCTCGAACCAGGCGGCGAAGCGACGGCGATCCGTGTCTGAGGGGATCTCGCGGAAGCGGACAAAGGCACGCATCTTGTGGATGTCGCGGCGGACGGACTTGCGCAGCGCTTCAAGCCGGCGGACCAGCGGATCGGCCTCGTCCGCCAGCAGATGCGGCTGGTCCTGAAGGCGCATGAGCGCCTGATACAGCAGGCCCGGCGCGGCGGGGTCGCGGTGCAGGATCGCCCGGTCGGCAAGGTCGAGAAAGGCGCGCGGCACCCTCAGCGCGCGCCCCTCGCCCACAGGCAGCGGCTGGGCGTCGAACAGGCTCTGAGGGGCCTCGCCCACGGCCCATTCCACCTGCGCGGGCGGCACGGCATGGGCGGCCAACTGGCGCGCGGCCTCGCGCCAAGCGTCCATCGTCCCGGTCTCGGGCAGGACGACGCGGTGCATCAAAATAGGCTCAATTGCTGCGGCGGGGGCGCGAAGCGGGCGCGGAGATTGTCCTTGTCGATCAGCCCGCCGGGGGACCAGCCGGGCAAGGAAATGAACGGCTTGGCCTTGGTCATCAATGCGCCGATGCGGACGAGGTCGTCCCATTGCAGCGTCCGATGACGGCGGGCGGAGATAATGCGCTCGACGGTCTTTGTCCCGAAGCCGGGAACGCGCAGAAGCTGCTCCTTCGTGGCGCGGTTCACGACCACGGGAAAGTCCTCGCGATGCGCCAAGGCCCAGCCCAGCTTGGGATCGACGTTCAGGTCCAGCATCCCGTCCGGGGTGGCCGAGGCGATCTCCTCGGCCTCGAAGCCGTAGAAGCGCATCAGCCAGTCGGCCTGATACAGCCGGTGTTCCCGGATCAGGGGCGGCTTCACCAGCGGCAGCAGGACCGAGGAATCGGGGATCGGGGAAAACGCCGAGTAATAGACCCGCTTCAGCCCGTAGCCCGCGTAAAGCCGGGCCGAGGTGTTCAGGATCGTCGCGTCATTGGCCCCGTCCGCGCCAACGATCATCTGCGTGGACTGGCCTGCGGGGGCAAAGCGCGCGGGGCGCTTGCCCGTGTGGCTTGTCTCGCGACTCGCCTCTCGCCCGCTGCGGACGCGGGCCATGGCGGTGCGGATCGTCTCGGGCCGCTTTTCGGGGGCCAGCGTGCGGATCGAGTCGTCCTGCGGCAGTTCGATGTTGATGGACAGGCGGTCGGCGTAAAGGCCGGCCTCGTCGATCAGTTCGGGCGAGGCGTCGGGGATGGTCTTGAGGTGGATATAGCCTTTGAAGCCGTGATCCTCGCGCAGCGTCCTAGCGATCCGCACCATGTCGGCCATTGTCTGGTCCGGGCTGCGGATGATGCCCGAGGACAGGAACAGCCCCTCGATGTAGTTGCGGCGATAGAACTCCAGCGTCAGCGTCACGACCTCCTTGACCGAGAAGCGGGCGCGCTCGACGTTGCTGCTGACGCGGTTCACGCAATAGGCGCAGTCGAAGATGCAGAAGTTCGTCATCAGGATCTTCAGCAGGCTGATGCAGCGTCCGTCCGGGGTATAGGCGTGGCAGATGCCCGAGCCTTCGGTGGACCCCAGCCCCCCCTTGCGCGCATCGCGCCGTTCCGTCCCGCTGGAGGCGCAGGAGGCATCGTATTTCGCCGCGTCCGACAGGATCGCCAGCTTCCGGGTCAGTTCTGGCGTCACGGAAGTTCCCCTGATGTTCCCCTTGTATCTAGGGAAACGCGCGGCGCTTTCAACGGGTTTCAGACGTCAGATCGCGGTCCAGTTCTGTTCCACCACCGCCTCCATCGCCACATAGCTTGAGGTCGAGGTGATGTAGGGCAGCGTGGAAATCCGCTCGGCCATGACCTGCCGGAAATGCGCCATGTCGCGGGACCGGATCTTGAGTTGGTAGTCGTAGCCGCCCGCGATCATGTAGCATTCCTCGACCTCGGGGATCTGGCGGACGGCGGCGTTGAACGCCTCCAGCGCCTTCTGACGGGTGTCGGACATGGACACCTCGACATAGGTCACATGGGTCAGCCCCAGCTTCAGCGGCGACAGGATCGCGCGATAGCCGGTGATGATGCCGGATTCCTCCAGCCGTTTCAGCCGCTGCGCCACGGGGGTCTTGGACAGGCCCACCGCGCGGGCCAGTTCCGTCAGCGGGATGCGCGCATCCGTCACGAGGATTTCGAGGATGCGCCGGTCGATGGGGTCAAGCTGGTTCATCCTGAAAATGGCCTTCCTTGCAGCCGTTCCGGCTGGTTCTTTGCCCATCTTTGGTCACATCGTCCAGACTTCTGCGGCTATCCTGTGCCATCCTTGAACCCGAGAGCCCGCCATGACCCCTGCCGCCTTTCCCTCCCTCGGCCTTGATGCCAAGTTCGCCGACGAGTCGGCCGTGCTGGACCGGCTGGTGTCAGAGGCCGCGATCGGCGCGCCCACGCGCCAGCGCATCACCGACCGCGCCATGGCCCTTGTCAGCCGCATCCGCAGCGAGGCAAAGCCCACGCTGATGGAGCATTTCCTGGCCGAATACGGCCTCTCCACCCGCGAAGGTGTGGCGCTGATGTGCCTGGCCGAGGCCATGCTGCGCGTCCCCGACGCCCCCACCATCGACGCGCTGATCGAGGACAAGATCGCGCCCTCGGAATGGAACCGGCACCTCGGGACGGCGGCCTCCTCGCTGGTCAACGCCTCGACCTGGGCGCTGATGCTGACGGGCAAGGTCCTGACCGAGCCGCGCCCCGGCATTGCGGGCACCCTGCGGGGCGCTGTCCGGCGCCTGGGCGAGCCGGTGATCCGCACCGCCGTCGCCCGCGCCATGAAAGAGATGGGCCGCCAGTTCGTGCTGGGCGAAACCATCGAGGGCGCGCTGGAACGCGGACGAAAGCGCGAGGCGCAGGGCTACACCTATTCCTTCGACATGCTGGGCGAGGCTGCGCGGACCGAAGCCGACGCTGCCCGCTATGCCCGCGACTACCAGCACGCGATCGCCGCGATCGGCCGGGCGGCCAAGGCGGATTCGATCGTGAAGAACCCCGGCATCTCGATCAAGCTGTCGGCGCTGCATCCGCGCTACGAGGTCGCGCAGACCGGGCGTGTGATGGCCGAACTGGTGCCCGTGGTGAGCCAACTCGCCCGGCAGGCGCGCGAGGCGGGGATCGCCCTGCACGTGGACGCCGAAGAGCAGGACCGGCTGGTCCTGTCGCTGCAGGTGATCGACGCGGTGCTGTCGGACACGGCGCTGGCCGGCTGGGACGGCTTCGGCGTTGTCGTGCAGGCCTATGGCAAGCGCGCGGGCGCGACCATCGACGCGCTCTACGAGATGGCGCAGCGCTATGACCGCCGCATGAACATCCGGCTGGTCAAGGGCGCCTATTGGGACGCCGAGATGAAGCTGGCACAGGTCGGAGGCATGCCCGGCTTCCCGCTGTTCACCACCAAACCCGCGACCGACGTGGCCTATATCTGTCTGGCACAGAAGCTGTTCGGCATGGGCGACTGGCTGTTCCCGCAGTTCGCCACCCACAACGCCCATACCGCCGCCGCCGTGCTGGAACTTGCCCAGGGACGCCCCTACGAGTTCCAGCGCCTGCATGGTATGGGAGAGCGGCTGCACGACATCCTGCTGGCCGAGACCAAGGGCAACTGCCGCATCTATGCCCCGGTCGGCGCGCACCGCGACCTGCTGGCCTATCTGGTCCGGCGGCTGCTGGAGAACGGCGCGAACTCCTCCTTCGTCCACCAGATCGTGGATGAAGGCGTGACGCCCGAATCCATCGTCCGCGACCCCTTCGAGGCGCTGGCCGAGGCCCGCGCGCCCAAGGGCCTGAATACGCCCGAGGCGCTGTTCGCGCCGCAGCGCCGGAACTCGCGCGGCTTTGACCTGTCGGACGAGGGCGTGCTGGAGCGGATCGAGGCCGCCCGGCAAGCGCCCCTGCCCGCCGCCGGGCCGCTGACCGTGGCCGAGCCTTCGGGAACGACCCGTCCCGCCATCAACCCCGCGACCGGAGAAATCATCGGCGAGGTCACGGAGGCGGACGAGGCCACCGTCGCCCGTGCGCTGGACGACGCGCGTGTCTGGGACGCCCCGGCCGCGGAACGCGCCGCCATCCTGCGCCGCGCCGCCGATCTTTATGAGGAAAACTTCGGCCCCATCTTCGCCACGCTGGCGCGCGAGGCGGGCAAGACCCTGCCCGACGCGGTGGGCGAGTTGCGCGAGGCCGTGGACTTCCTGCTGTATTACGCGGCCGAGGGCGAGGCCAAGACTCGCAGCCCGCGCGGCATCTTCGCGGCGATCAGCCCGTGGAACTTCCCGCTGGCGATCTTCACCGGGCAGATTGCCGCCGCGCTGATGGCCGGGAACGCCGTGCTGGCGAAGCCCGCCGAGCAGGCCCCGCTGATCGCCGCCATGGCCGTGCGGCTGCTGCATCAGGCAGGCGTGCCCCGCCATGCCCTGCAACTGCTGCCAGGGGACGGGGCGACGGTGGGCGCGACCATTACGGCGGACCCGCGCGTCAAGGGCGTGGTCTTCACCGGCTCGACTGACACTGCCCGGGTCATCGCGCGGACGATGGCGCAGCATCTGGACCCCGGCACACCGCTGATCGCGGAAACGGGAGGTCTGAACGCCATGGTTGCGGATTCGACCGCCCTGCCCGAACAGGCGGTGCGCGACATCGTGGCTTCGGCCTTCCAGTCGGCGGGGCAGCGCTGCTCGGCGCTCCGCTGCCTCTACCTGCAGGAGGACAGCGCCCCCCATGTGATCGAGATGATCAAGGGCGCGATGGACCAGCTGACGGTGGGCGACCCGTGGCATGTCTCGACCGACGTGGGTCCGGTGATCGACCGCGACGCGCAGGCCGACATCGCCGGCTACATCCAGGCCAACGGCAACGCGGTCCTGCACCGCGGCGCGCAGCCGGACGGCGGCACCTTCGTCGCGCCGACGCTGATCCGCGTGGGGGGCATCAACGACCTGGAACGCGAGGTCTTCGGCCCCGTGCTGCACGTCGCCACCTTCCCGGCCGACAAGCTGGACGAGGTCGTCCGGGATGTGAATGCCCGCGGCTTCGGCCTGACCTTCGGGCTGCACAGTCGCATCGACACCCGCGTGCAGGAGATCAGCGAGGCGGTCCGCGCGGGCAACATCTACGTCAACCGCAACCAGATCGGCGCGGTCGTGGGCTCGCAGCCCTTCGGCGGCGAGGGCCTGTCGGGCACCGGCCCCAAGGCGGGCGGTCCCTTCTACCTGCCGCGCTTCTATGCCCCCGAAGGGGCGGACCTGGCCGAAGGCGCCTTTGAGGGCGCACAGGACATGGCCGCGCTGGACCGTGCGCTGGGCTCGACCGAGGAGCGCCGCATCGACGAGCGCCTGATGCCGGGGCCGACAGGCGAGATGAACCGCCTGAGCCTCTACACACGCCCGCCGCTGCTGTGCCTCGGCCCCGGCCCCGGCGCGGCCCGCGCCCAGCGCGCGGCGGTCGAGGCGCTGGGCGGCTCGGCCGTCGAGGCCACGGGCCGGGTCGAGCCCGCCGTGCTGGCGCATCTGCAGGGCTTCTCGGGCGCGCTGTGGTGGGGAGAGGCCGAGATGGCCGAAGCCTACGCGCAGGCGCTGGCGGGCCGGAAGGGCCCGATCCTGCCGCTGATCACGGCTATGCCCGACCGCGCCCATGTCGCGCATGAACGGCATCTCTGCGTGGATACCACGGCGGCTGGCGGCAACGCGGCGCTGCTGGCGGGGTGAACTTCAAGGCGGCGTTCGTGCAGCGGACGCCGTCTTTACGCCGAGGCCTGAGCCTTGTGACGGAACAATAACACAGGACAATTTACACCGGCTGCCTGACTGCTGCGCAAAGGCAGCGGGGCGTAGCACCGGAAGGAGCCGGGGGTTGTCTGCCTCCGATCGGGCTTCGCCCCCCGGCTCACTGAAGACGCTCCACTGGACCCATCCGGCGGGAAAACAGCCATGACGGCTGTTTTCTGATCCGCCTCCTGTCCGGGCGCTCCCCAGCCCCGGGGATACTTCAGTCCAGCCCGAGGAGATGGACAAGCGCGCAACACGGAAAAACGGCAATTCCGAAGGACGTCCGGCCGCTGAATTCTGGACGACCTGCCATCAACGCGCGTTCACCGCGACCCTGAGCCTGCGTCCGGCTCCGGCAGGCTCCGGGACCAGACCGGTGAGCGTTACGCCTTGTCGCCGAAAGGCGCGCGCTCAAGCCGCTCCAGCATCTCGACCTCCTCGCCCATCAGCGTGATGCCTTCCGCCGCCGAGCGCTTCCTCGCTTCGAAGCGGCGCTGCGAGGGGAGGCGGGCGCCCTGGCCCAGGATCGCGTCGAACAGCGTTTCGGCGCGGGAGAAGGGGTCGGCGCGGCCGGCGGCGAAGCGCTCGGGCGAGAAGGCGAGGATCAACTCACCATGGTGCGGGCCAAGGGTCGTGGTGCCGAGGTAGTCCAGCGCCTCGGTGCTGGTCAGGTCGCCGATCATGGCCGCTGCCAGCAGTTCGATCATGGTCGAAATGGCCGAACCCTTGTGGCCGCCGAAGGGCAGCATCGCGCCCGAAAGCGCCTCGGCGGGGTCGGTGGTGGGGTTGCCGTCGCGGTCCACCGCGGTGCCCTCGGGCAGAGGGCGGCCCTCGATCCGGTGCAGTTCCACATCCCCCCGCGCCATGACCGAGGTGGCGAAGTCGAAGACGTAAGGAGCGGCATCCTTGCGGGGCCAGCCGAAAGCGAAGGGGTTGGTGCCCAGCAGCGGCGCGCTGCCCCCGGCCGGGGCCACGGTCGAATAGCTGGGGCACATCGCCATCGCGGCGAGGCCCTCGGCGGTGATCGCCTCGATCTCGGGCCAGAGCGCCGAGATATGGGTGCAGGAGTTCACGACCAGCGCCGCCAGCCCGTGCTGCCGCGCCCGTGCCACCAGCACCGGCAGGCCGATGGCGAAGGCGGCGGTCGAGAACGCGCCCTTCGCATCGACGCGGACGATGGGCGAGCCGTCGTCCTGCAGTTCGGGTTCGGACTGCGGCTGGACCTTGCCGGCGGCGACGGTGCGCAGGCAGCCCTCGATCCGGTAGATGCCGTGGGACTTGCAGGCGTCACGCTCGCCCGCGACGATGACGCCGGCCAGCGTTTCCGCCTGAAGTTGCGACAGGCCGCCGGCCGCGAAGATGCGCGTGACCCTTTCGGCCAGGGCCTCGGGACTGAGGGTGATCAGTTGGGCCATCGTGCGCTCCTTTTCGTGGCGGGGCTTAACGGGCGCCCCATGTGTCGGTCAGCCTGTAACCCTCGGGCCAAGGGTCCAAGGGGTCAAGCATGTGCTGGTGGATGCCGGTGATCCAGCCGCGCCCTGAGATCTCGGGCCGGATCGCGGGCAACTCCCCCACGGTGGTGGTTCCAAGGATGCGGCCCGCGAAGGTGGACCCGATCAGCGAGACGGCGGTCAGCCGGTCGTTCTTGCCCATCTGCCCCCGCGCGTGCAGGACGGCCATGCGGGCCGACAGCGCCGTGCCGGTGGGCGAGCGGTCCACCTTGCCGGGACGGATCGCCACGGCGGCCCCGGCGCGCAGTTCGTTGCCCTCGCGGCTCACGGGACCGGCGAACAGGCAGAAGGAGAAATGCCGCCAGTCGGGGTTGGTTGGGTGGTGGAAGCCGAGCTGTTCGTCGGCGGCGGCGGTGATGCGGACGCCGAGGCGGGCGATGTCATGCGCCTCGTCGGGGGTCAGCGCGAAGCCCATCGCGGCGGCGTCCACGATGACGAAGCTGTCGCCGCCATAGGCGGTATCGACCTTGAGGGTGCCGATGCCCTCGACCTTGAGCGCGGCGTCCAGCCTGCCTGCGAAGCTGGGCAGGTTTTCCACGAAGATGCGCTCGGACTTGCCGTCCTTGCACTCGGCCCGGACGCGAACGAGGCCGCCCGGGGCTTCCAGCGTGATCCGCGTTTCCGGCTCGGTCATCGGCAGGATGCCTGCGTCCAGCAGCACCGTGGATACACAGATCGAGTTCGAGCCGGACATGGGCGGCGTGTCCTCCGGCTCCATGATGATGAAGGCGGCGTCGGCCTCGGGGTTCTTCGGTGGCACCAGCAGGTTCACGTGGCGGAAGACGCCGCCGCGCGGTTCGTTCAGGACGAAGTTGCGCAGGGTGTTGTCCCGCGCGATCCAGCGGGACTGTTCCCACAGCGTCTCGCCCGGAGGCGGGGTGACGCCGCCCACGATCACGTCGCCGACCTCGCCCTCGGCATGGGCGGAGATGACATGGATGGTCTTCGAGCTACGCATCGGGGCCTCTCAGGTCAGCCAGTGAGGCATGGGGGCGGCGCGGCCAGTCCGCGCGGCGCGGGCGCAGTCGGTCAGGCTGCCGAAGCGCAGGGCGCGGCCGGAGAGCCCGGGGCCGTAATGGGCGTATTTGCCGGAGTTCGTCATCACGGCCTGCGCCTGCGGCGGGAAGACGGGTTCCGTGATGGAACACCAGCAGAGATCGGGGATGACCTGCACGCCGTTGGCTTTCAGCCGCTTGAGCGTGCCGTCGCGGTCGAGGTCCGCGATGATGGCGCGGCCTGCGGTGACGATCAGGGGGATGGCGGCAGGGCCGTCCAGCAGATCCGCAAGCGCCCGGCACTCAGGGGCCGAGGCATGTGGGCTGCCGATGGCGATCAGGTCCACCTGCGTGGGGCCTTGGTTCAGTTCGACCCAGGCTCGTGCGAGATCGACGCGGGTGACGCGGCCTCGGGTGGCTTGGGGCAGCGGAGGCAGATGCGCCTCGGGCGTGACGCCCTCGATGTGCAGCATCGGTGCGCCCGAGGTGGTGCCGAAGGCCGCGCACATCGCCTTGAGGTCGTCGGTCGTGGGGCGAAGCGCCGCAAGCCCCCGCAGCAGTGGGATCGCGCCGCCTGCGGCATGGCCCGCGACATAGCCGAGCAGCGGCCAGAAGGCATCATCTTCGCCTCCGGGCGTCTCGACGTCCAGCACCAGTGCGGGGCGGCGCGCTTCCTCAAGATAGACGCCCGTCAGCGGGGCTCGGCCTGTCACGGCCATGCAGAGGTCGAGGTAATCCGGGTGCTTCGGCGTCCTCGCACCAAGGACCGTGTTGGCGAAGACGACGGCGTTGGATTCGGCCCAGGCGATGTTCTCGCCCGCTTGGGGACGATCGGTCAGCAGGTAGGGCGCGCAGGTGAAGCTGGGGCGGCAGCCCATGCGGACATAGGCATCGGCCAGGCGCGAGGCGCGGGCGCCGAAATCGGGATCGACCCCCTGCCCCGGCCAGTTCTCGCGGTCCACCGAGATGGCGTTGATGGTCGTGGGCACCCGGACCTTGGCGCCGAGTTCGTCCATCTTCTCGGCAAAGATCAGGTTCGCGGGATGGGCCAGCAGCGTGCCGTCCATATGGCCGCGCGTGATGTCGGTCAGGCGCTGGGCGCCCTGCTGGCGGGCCATGGCGCAGACGATCCGCATGGCGAGTGCCGCCGCTTCTCCGTCGCGGCCGTTCAGGATCGTCTGATCCTCGGCGGTCAGGGTCAGGGCCGCCTCGGGGGCGTTCTCGATGGGGACCGAGAGACCCTCGCCGGTGATCGCATCCGCCCCGATCCGCAGGCGCGGCTGGGCGGACAGGCGGGCGAAGTCCTCGGGGCTGACGCGCAACACCGGGACGGCGCGGCCGAACATCTCGGCCCCGATCAGCGCGCCGAGGGTCAGGATGTCCTCGGCTTCCGAGAACACCAGCGCCGCCGGCGCACGGGAGTTCAGCATCAGGTCCAGCATGACGCCCGAACCGGAACAGGACCCCCGGCTGGTCGGCATCATCACCACCGCGCCTGCCAGCGCCTGCCCATGCGCCGGGTGATGGGCGTCGATCACCCGCGCCGTCTGCGGATCGACGCCGCCCCAGAAGCTGAGGCCCTCGGCCATCGCAAGGACCGGGCCCTCGACCAGACCGGGCAGGATGCGCCGGGCGGTCATTTCACGACGAAGCCGTGGGCGAAGGGGTCGCGATCGTCGATGAAGATGGTGTTGTAGCCGGTCATCCGCGCCCAGCCCGCGACCGAGGGGATGATCGCCTCGCGGTCGCCGACGCGGGCCGCTGCCTCGACCCGGCCCTTGAAGATCGAGCCGATGATGGATTCGTGCCAGAACTCGTCCCCGACCTTCAGTTTCCCCTTGGCGGCAAGCTGCGCCATGCGGGCCGAGGTGCCGGTGCCGCAGGGGCTGCGGTCGATGGCCTTGTCGCCGTAGAAGACGGCGTTGCGGGCGTGGGCACCCGGAACGGTCGGCTGGCCGGTCCAGAGGATATGCGACAGCCCGTTGATCGCCGGATGCTCGGGATGGGTGAAGTCGTATTTCGCGTTCAGCGCGGCGCGCAGCTTGGGCGACCAGCCGATCAGCTCTCCGGCAGTGTGGTCGGCCATGTCGCGGAAGTTCGCCTGCGGCTCGACGATAGCGTAGAAATTGCCGCCATAGGCCACGTCCACGGCGATCTCGCCCAGGCCCTCGACCTCGGCGGTCAGGCCCTCGGCATGAAGGAAGCCGGGGACGTTGGTCAGGCGGACCTCCTCGACGAAGCGGCCCTCCTGCCGGTAGGTCACGTCCACGCGGCCGGCGGGGGCGTCGATGGACAGCTTCCCCGGCTCGCGCGGCTGGATCAACCCGTTCTCGATCCCCATGGTGATGGTGCCGATCAGCCCGTGGCCGCACATGGGCAGGCAGCCCGAGGTCTCGATGAACAGCACAGCCACGTCGCAGTCGGGGCGCGTCGGCGGATACAGGATCGAGCCCGACATCATGTCATGGCCGCGCGGCTCGAACATCAGCCCGGTGCGGATCCAGTCGAAGTCGCGCAGGAAATGGGCGCGGCGTTCCAGCATCGTCGCGCCTTCCAGCCGCGGGCCGCCGCCCGAGACGAGCCGCACCGGGTTGCCGCAGGTGTGCCCGTCGATGCAGGAGAAGGTGTGGGTCGTCATGGCAGCCTCTTGAAGCGTTGCGGCGAGAAACCCGCGAGGTCGATGGGCGGGGTCCGGCCGGTCAGCAGGTCCGCGACCAGCCGTGCGGTGCCGGCGGATTGCGTCAGGCCCAGGTGGCCGTGGCCGAAGGCATAGGTGACGCGGGGCGTCGCCCGCGCCCGGCCGATGGCGGGCAGGCTGTCGGGCAGCGAGGGGCGGAAGCCCATCCATTGCACGCCACCCTCGGTCTTGAGCGCCGGAAGGAAGGTCTTGGCCTTCTTCAGCATCGCCTCGGACCGGCGGAAGTTCGGGGGCAGGTTCAGCCCGCCCATCTCCACGGCCCCTCCAACGCGGATGCCGGTGGACAGCCGCGTGACCACGAAGCCATGGCCGCCGAAGGTCACCTGCGTTTTCAGGTCGAAGGCGTCCGGGGGCAGCGTGGTGTTGTAGCCGCGCTCGGTTTCCAGCGGGATGCGCTCGCCCAAGGTGCGGGCGATGCGGTGGGAAAAGGCGCCCGCCGCGACGACCACCTGCGCCGCACTGAAGCTGCGGCCGTCGGTGGCGCGCAGGTCCACGCCCGAGTCGGTCGGGTACAGGGCGGCGATCTCGGCGGTCTCGATGATACCGCCACGGGCGCGGACGTGATCGGCAAGCGCCAGGGTGTAAAGCTTGGGGTCGGCGATGGAATACCAGCCGGGCGTGAAGGTGCCGTAGGTGAAACGCGGCGACATGCCGGGCTGGACCTGGGCCATCTCGGCTGCGTCCATGTGGCGGAACTCGATCCCGTGGCGGGCGCGGGCATCCCAGCCGGGCAGGCTCACGTCCAGTTCCGCCTGCGATTCATAGACCTGCAGGTTGCCCTCGCGCCACAGCATCGGGGTGGTGCCGGTCAGCGCGAGGAAACCGTCCAGTTCCGCCTTGGACAGGTCCATCAGCGCCGTCTGGGCGACGATGGACCGCGCCACCCGGTCGGGCGCGCAGGCGCGGCCGAAACGCAGCATCCAAGGCGCGATCTGCAAGGCATAGCGCGGCGGCACCGTCAGGGGCCCGAGCGGGTCCATCAGCCAGCGCGGCGCTTTCCGCAGGATGCCGGGGGATGCCAGCGGCAGGATGTCGGTGAAGGCGAAGGCCCCAGCGTTCCCGGCCGAGGCACCAGCGGCGGGACCTTCGCGGTCGATCACGGTGACGTTGAGGCCGCGGGCCTGCGCGGCGGCGGCGATGGACAGGCCGACGACTCCCGCTCCGATGACGATCAGTTCCGCGCTCATGTCAGTGGGTCGCCGCCAGGAACTTCTGCAGATCAGAGCTTTTCGGAGCACCGAACAACTCCGCGGGCGGTGCAATCTCGGCCATCACGCCCTGATGGAAGAAGGCCACGCGGTCGGACACCTCACGGGCGAACTTCATCTCATGCGTGACGCAGATCATCGTCATCCCCTCCGAGGCCAGCATCCGCAGCGTGTCCAGCACCTCGCCCACCAGCATCGGGTCGAGGGCGGATGTCACCTCGTCGAACAGCATGTAGCTGGGCGACATCGCCAGCGCGCGCGCGATGGCCATGCGCTGCTGCTGGCCGCCCGACATCCGCGTGGGATAGACCTTGAGCTTGTCGGCCAGCCCCACATGGGTCAGTTGCTTGACCGCGATTTCCTCGGCCTGCGCCCGCGACATCCCCAGCACCTTGCGCGGCGCCAGCGTCACGTTCTCCAGCACCGACAGGTGGGGGAAGGCGTTGAACTGCTGGAAGACTATGCCGATCTTCTGGCGCAGCTTGTTGAGGTCGGTGGACTTCGCGTGAACCTCGGTCCCGTCGACAAGGATGCGGCCCGCGTTGATGGGTTCAAGCCCGTTGATGCAGGTCAAGAGCGTGGACTTGCCCGACCCCGAGCCGCCGATCACCGTCAGCACCTCGCCCTTCTGGACGGTCAGGTCGATGCCCTTCAGCACCTCGAGCGTGCCGAAGGATTTGCGGACGTTCTCGATCTCAATCATTGGTCCAGCGCCTTTCGAGATAGCCGCCGAGCCGCGCCAGCGGGAAGCTGATGACGAAATAAAAGGCGCCGCAGATCATCAGCAGGAACAGCGGCTCCTGCAGGCGGGTGATGAGGATCTGCGTCGAGCGCAGCAGTTCCGTCACCTGCACGATATAGACCAGCGCCGAATCCTTCATGACCCCCAGCGCCAGGCCGATCCAGGACGGCAGCGCCACGCGGGTGGCCAGCGGCGCCACGATGCTGGTCATGTCCTGCCGCCAGGTCAGGCCCAGGGACCGCGCCGCGCGGCGGGTGGTCATGGGCACGGCCTCGATCCCGCCGCGCACGATCTCGGCGCAATAGGCGGCGGTGTACATCGTCAGCACGCCGCAGGCGACGGTGAAGCCCGACATGCGCAGCTTCAGCACGACCCCCAGGAAGGCATTGGCCAGCACAAGCTGGATCAGCAGCGGGACCGAGCGGAAGACGTCCAGCACGAAGGTCAGGGGTGCCGCCCACCACGGTCCCACCTGGTAGCGGATCACCCCGAAAGCGATCCCCAGGATGGTCCCCAGCGCCACCGAGATCAGGGTGACGAGGATGGTCACTCCCGCCCCACGGGTGAGGAACAGCAGGTCGGCGGTGGTCAGGGCCGTGTCAAACATCCGCGCCTCAATACCGGAACAGGCGCCAGGCGATCAGCCGCGCAGCCGTCTGGATCACCTTGACGATGAGATAGAAGATGACGGCCGCGATGGCGAACAACTCGAAAGTGCGGAAGGTCAGCGCGTTCAGCGCCTGCGTGACCCCGAACAGGTCGGTGTTCATCCCCACGGTCACGCCCAGCGAGGTCATCAGCACCGCCCAGACCATCTGGTTCGTCATCGGCAAGAAGGCGATCCGCAGCATCTGCGGCATGACGATATGGCGGAAGGACTGCAGCGCGGTCATCCCCAGAGACCGGCCCGCGCGGGCCTGCGTGTCGGGGATGGCCTTCAGCGCGCCGCGGAAGTTTTCCGCCAGATAGCCCGCGTTGTTGAAGGTGATGCCCACCAGCAGCGACAGGTAGGGACTGAGGTGGATGCCGAAGCTGCCCAGCCCGAAATGCGCCATGTAGATCTGGAACAGCGCGGGCGTGTTGCGCGCGACCTCGACCCAGGTGGTGGCGACGCCCCCCAGGACGCGACTGCCCGACAGCCGGAAGGTCGTCAGCAGGATCGCCAGCACGATGCCGATCAGCATCGACAGGACGGCGATCTGCATGGTGACGATCGCGCCGTCCAGCATCTGCGGCAGGCGCGCGAGGGCCTGCTTCCACTGGAATGTGTAACCGAACATCGCGCCTGACCCTGCCGAGGAAAGGGCGCGGCGCAAAGCCTGCGCCGCGCGTTGGTCGTCAGCGGTAGACGCCGGGGATCGAGAGGTTGGCGGGTTCGCCCTCGCCCACCCATTTGGTGTAAAGCTCGGCGTAGCGGCCGGTGCGGACCTGCTGGTTCACGAACAGGTTCAGGTAGTTGAGAAGTCCGTATTCCTGCCGCATCGTAAATAGTGACACATAGTCCGGCACCATCGGCGCCTTGTCCACGACGCGGATGCCGGGAAAGTTGCCGGATGCGACATTGGCGTTGGCGACCTCGACGGTCGAAACGGTCGCGTCAAGCTGGCCCTGGCTGAGCGCCAGGAACACGTCGGCCTGGGTCTGGTAGGGACGGAAGGTGCCCTCGCCCCATTCGTTGATCTTGCCTTCCAGCCAGATCGCCTCGTAGGTGCCGGCGGTGGCGCCGACGGTCTTGCCCTTCATCCCTTCCCAATCCGCCATCTCGACGCCTTCGCGGGCGACGACGGCGTTTTCAAAGGCGTAGTAGGGGATCGACATGCCGACTGTCTTGGCCCGTTCCAGCGTGTCCGAGGTCGAGGCCACGCCCACGTCTACCCGGCCCGCCATCAGCGCGGGGATGCGTTCCGGGAAGGGGGTTTCCACGATCTCGGCCGTCACGCCCAGCGCGGCGGCAAGGTCGTTGCAGTAGTCGACGTCAAAGCCGATCGGGTTGTTCTGCGCATCACGCATCCCCATCGGCGGGAAGTCCAGCACCACCGCGCAGCGCAGGATGCCCGAGGAGATGATGTCATCCAGCTTGTCGGCGTGCGCCGCGCCCGCAAAGGCGGTGGCGGCGACCAGCGCCGCGCCGAGGATCGAGGTCTTCATGGTTTCACTCCCTGTGTGGCTCGTTGGCCGTATCGAATCCTGACCTTTGTCAGCTATCCGCGCCGTCTTCGTCGGATCAACCTGAAAATACAGACAGTATGCAGGGTTGATCCGACGTAACGGCGGCAGCGTCACGCGGCGCAGTCGCTGACGCCGGGCAGCTTGCTCCATTCCGCGTACCAGGTGCGGAACTGGGTGAACTGCGCTTCGGCCCAGGCACGCTGGCTGGGGCTGAGTTCGTCCGTCTCATTAAAATGCAAGGCATATTCAGCATCGCCCTGCATGACCATCATGTGCTTGTAATACAGCACGAGATCGGTGCCCTCATCCCAGGTAGACAGCACCTCAAGCGCCTCGCCCAACTCGCGGGCGCGGACGCGGGCATTCACGTCGCCTGCCGCCGCCGCACGCGACAGCGCCACCATATGCAGGATTTCCTTGGGGATCACGTTGCCGATCCCGGTGATGGTGCCGAAGGCGCCCGCCTTGACATAGCCGTGGTAGACGCCGGTATCGACGCCCGCCATCAGCACCACGTCGGGGTTGCCGCTGGTGATGTGCTCGGACGCGTAGGTCATCGCCTGCGGGCCGCCGAATTCCTTGAAGCCGACGAGGTTCGGATGCTCGGCCCGCAGGGCGAAGAACAGGTCGGCCTTGGTTTCGAAGCCGTAATGGGGGCTGTTGTAGATCACCGCCGGCAGGTCAGGGGCTGCGGCAAGGATCGCCTTGAAGTGGTTCTTCTGCGCAATGGGCGAGTTGCCGCGCGACAGCACCCGCGGGATCACCATCAGCCCGGCCGCGCCCACCTTCTGCGCATGGGCCGCGTGGGCCACGGCCGAGGCCGAGTTCACCGCGCCCGTCCCCACGATCACCGGCAGGCCCGCCTTGACCAGCCGCTCGACCCCTTCCATCCGCTGCGCGTCGGTCAGCAGCGGCCAGTCGCCCATGGAACCGCAATAGACCAGCGCCGACATGCCGGCTTCGATCAGTTCCCGCCCCTTGCGGACCAGCGCATCGAAGTCGGGCTGGCGGTCGGACGTGCAGGGCGTCATCAGCGCCGGGATTACGCCGGTGAAAATCTCGGTGTTCATCTTGGCTCCTGTAGTGAAGCGCCGCGCAAAAGGCGGCCGATTCGAATGTTGCAGCCAGCTTGACCGATTGTATATTCTGTGTCGACAGAAATCTGGCGGGTGTTACAACGCCACATCGTCCCGCCGGTCACGGGCGACGAAAGCCTGGATCTGCCGGACGATCTGGTCGGCATGAGCCCGCGCCAGCCGGTCGCACAAGTCCACGTCCCGCGCCTCGATGGCGGCGATCAGCGCCTCGTGCTCGTCGACATATTCCTGCGGCAGCCGGTCCTCGTAGGACTGATAGTAAAGCCGCAGCAGCCGCCGCCCCTCGTCCAGCACCCGCAGGAACAGGCCGAGATAATAGGGGTTGCCCCCGGCCTCGGCGATGGCGGCATGGAAGGCGCGGTTGGTCGCGATCATGCCCAGAGCATCCTGCGCGGCGACGGCGGCGGCAAAATCGGCCTGTGCGGCGCGGATCGGCTGCAGATCGGCAGGCTTGTGGTGCAGGGCGGCCAGCCGCGTGGTGACGCGATACATCAGCGTGATCGCGTCGAAGAAATGATGCAGGTTCAGAAAGTCGATGCTGGCGACGATGGTGGTGCGGTTCGGCAGCGCCTCGACCAGCCCCTCGCCCGCCAGCCGCACCAGCGCCTCGCGGATGGGGGTGCGCGACATGCCGAAGCGTTCGGCCAGCGCGACCTCGTCGATGGGACTGCCGGGCGGCAGGACCAGATCGAGGATCTCGTCGCGCAGCACGCCATGCACCAGCCGCACCCCCGAGCCGCGCTTGCGTTCGGACGGCGATTCGCTTTCGGGGTCGGACATCCGGCAGGCTCCACGCGGCAAGGGTCGATGCCGGTCGTTACCGGCTGGACCGGGATGCGTAAAGACTGAGGGGATGGTACCGCCTCCCCGGCTTGAACGGGGGACCTCTGGATCCACAATCCAGCGCTCTGACCAACTGAGCTAAGGCGGCACAGGCGCAGCAGATAAACCCTCGGCCTGGGCGATGCAAGCGTCTCTTGCCGCGCGGGCCCGCGGTCGGCTAGACCGTTCCCGACAGGTTCCGCAGGGGAAAGGTGCGATGAGCATCAACAAGGAAAGCGACGTCGCCGCCAATCTGCAGATCGGGCCGACCGACGTCGGCATGGTCCGCATCTATGTCGAGGGCGAAGGCATCGAACTGCCTCTCGATTTCGACCCCGACGAGGCCACCGAGATCGCCGAGGAACTGCTGGCCGCCGCCGAGGCCGCCCGCGAGATCAGCCAGGGGTCCAAGCCAAAGGGCAAGCCCCGTCCCAGGGGTCCGGCACGCCGGTAAGCCGCTTCTTCCCGGCCCGAATACCCTGAGGGCTTCCGAGCGCTTGGACAGGGTACAGATGAGAAAACGGCCCACAAGGCTGTTTTTCCGCCGGATGAGTCCAGCGGACTGTTTCCAGCAAGGAAGGCCAGGGCAGTGGCACGCGAGGGGGCGAAGCCCTCTGCTAACCTTCCGCAAAGGCCGCCGGATCGGTCGCCCGCACTAGGCGGCAGGCCGCGGTCCGCGCCACGTCCCGCAGCACGCGCGCCCGCCGCGCGGCTGCGAGTTTGATCAAAGGAGCCATGCGCCCAAGTTCGGCCCCGTAGGGATCTGCGATCATGAGGCCGCTGTCCTCGGGCAGAAGCTCGACCGGAAAGTCGCAGTCGGTTGCCCAGAAGAAGCGGTCGCACCATTCCAGGTAGCCCTGCCACTTGCGGTCGCCGGTGAAGTCGGCGCGGCAGCTCTTGCATTCGACGATCCAGATCTCGCCCGCGGGCGCGACCGAAATCACGTCCACCCGCAGCCCCGGTATGGGCACGAACTCGGTCAATGGGGCATGACCCATGCCGATCAGCATCCGCGCAACCCCGCGCGCGAGCCTTTGGCCCGGCTGGGAAGGCAGCAACTCGGCTGCAGACAAAGGGGCATCCATGTCCGCCACCATGAACGAAGCATAAACATCCCGCAAGCCCTGCGGCTTTGCCTTGCAGCGGGCGGCGGGGGTTCCTAGCTATGGTCCCGGCGGGTTTCTGCTCTTCCCGTGATCGGCCATTTTTCCCACTGGCCTATAACTTCTCCGAGGGGGCTGGCTCTGTCAGGGCCCTGGTCCTGTTACCCGGCACCCACCTGGATATCCAGGCTTTCGGGGGAACCTGCGCCGCCACGGTCGCTGCGGTTCCCGCCACCTGAAAAGGCCGCTCCCATATGGGAGCGGCCTTTTTGCTTTGGCCGAACCAGCAAAAGGAAAGGGCGGTCAAATGACCGCCCTTTCCCCATGAGACTTCCGACAGGGAACGATCAGAAGCCGTAAACGAGCGAGACGCCCACCGTGTTGTCGGTGCGGGTGTCGCGGGTAGAGACATACTCGGTCTTGTAGGACACGCGGGTCGAGAAGGCGTCCGTCATGCGGAAGTTCAGGCCCAGTTCGTTCGTGGCCGTGTCGTTGGCATCCGACGTCAGGTAGTCGGTGTCGTTGGTCAGGAAGAACTGGTCGTTGAACCGGTGGTAGAAGCGCGACGACACGATGTAGCCTTCGCTGGTGTCCGAGTTCGTGTTGCGGGTGCGGACGCCGCCCACGATGTCGGTTTCGACTTCCTTGGCGTAACGGATACCGATACCGGCCTGCACGCGCCAGGCGGTGGTGTCGTTGTTGATGATACGGTAGCCGGGGCCGACGCCGAAGAACGCGTCGCGGCGCAGGGTGCCGTTGCGGTCCAGGAAGTCGTCGTCGTCCAGATCATCCAGGTCCACGCCGTCAGTGGTCAGGCGGCCAATGGCAAAGGCATAGAACTGGTCGTTGAAGTAGTAGCTGCCGTCATAGATGACCGACACCTTCTCGGTTTCGGCGTCACCCTGGTTGTCCTCGGCATATTCCAGCAGGATACCGACCGACTGCTGGAACTGGCCCACGTTGTGCGAGATGCGACCGGCCAGGTTCAGGTCCTGATTCTCGCTGTTGCCGTCGCGGCCGGAATAGGTCAGTGCAACCGACCCGAAGGTCCCGGTGCGGCGGTCCGCCGGCCCAAAGCGGGCAGCGTCTTCCGAACGGTCAAAATCGTCCTGAACGTCGTCCTCGACGTCGTCCAGACGGTCCTCTATGGCCGAGGCGCCGGTGATGTTGCCTCCGGTCGCGAATTCGGACTGGGCGAATGCCGGGGCGCCCAGAAGCAGAGCCAGGGCCGATGCACTGGTGAACAGGGAAATCTTCTTCATACTGAACCTCTCGATCCTCTTGCGGCCACTTGGTTCGGGCCGCTCGGTGTGACAACGCAAATGTAGGAAGATCGTGCCCTGTCATTAAGAGAGTCGTCGAAGACAGGATTTATCACGGAAACGTGAAGGAACTTTCATCAAGCCTATGCAACTGCAGGGTATGGTGAGCGGGTTCAAAAGTCTGATTTCCCGATTTTCTTTCACTTACAAGTTGTTAAGATGTTCCCGGCAGCTTGGCGACGGACTCTGGATCGCCTCAGTTCCGGAACGAACCGCGGCCCGGACTTCGGTCCGGGCCGCGTATTTCTGTTGCAAAATCCCCACAATCTCAGTGCGAAGATGACTTTTATGCACTTGGCCGGATCGAGTCACGGTCGCCGCGAAGGGGCCGCGACGCGGACGACCGCAGGTCGTGAAGGCGTCACCGGTGCGCGACCGCCCCCGCGCGGAGGCTCTTGCAGCTCGGCCATCCGCATCACCGCGATGGCGAACTGCACGCCCGCGAAGACAAGGGTGTTGAAGATGACGAGCATTGCCAGCGCCAGCCACCCGCCCGTGGTTTCAAGCGTCAGGTGCCGCAAGTTCGCAACGTCCAGCCCGACCAGCGCCGCGGTGAAGGCGACGGCAAGCAGAAAGCCGAAAACAATGTTGCGGATGTATAGGCGGATGAGTTCGGGCATCGCGCGACCTCCCATGCGTGATCCCTGATATGTAGGGTCCCGCAAGCGGCCTGTCACCGCCTGAATTGCTAGAAAGCTTCGGGACGGGCGGCGCGGGCCATGTGGTCCAGGACGGCGTTGACGAAGCGGGCCTCTTTCCCGTCCGGGAAGAAGGCGTCGGTAACGGCGACATATTCCGAGATCACCACGCGGGGCGGGGTGTCCGCCGCCACCAGTTCGGCCCCGGCGGCGCGGAACACCGCGCGCAGCACCGGGTCGATGCGGTCGATGGGCCATTTGGCGACCAGCGCCCGGTCGGTCATCTGGTCGATGCGGGCCTGCCAGTTCACGACCCCATCCACGATCCGCTCGAACAGGTCCTCGTCGGCCTGGGGCGAGGTGCCCTCGTCATAGTCGACGCCGATGCGCCAGTTCGCGAACTCGCGCACCACGCGGTCGGCGGACTGGTCGGCAGCCTCCATCTGGAACAGCGCCTGCACGGCATAGACGCGGGCGGCGGCGCTGAGGGCACGGCGGTTCGGGCGCGGCTGCGCGGGCATGTCGCTCATCCCTGCCCCGATCCGTCGAGTTCGCCCGCAAGCCGGATCACGTCGCGTTCGCCTTCGCGGCCGAAGCCCATGGGACGCTTCGCCCCGGCCCAGCGGCGCTGCAGCGCGATCAGGTGCAGCGCGGCGGCAGCGGCTCCGCCGCCCTTGTTCTGCCCCGAGGGGTCGGCGCGCACCGCCGCCTGCTCCATGTTCTCGACCGTCAGGATGCCGTTGCCAATGCAGAGCCCCTGCAGCCCCAGCAGCGTCAGCCCGCGAGAGCTGTCATTGCAGACGGTGTCGTAATGCGTCGTCTCGCCCCGGATCACGCAGCCCAGCGCCACATGGCCGTCATATTGCGCCAGCCGCCCGGCCATGCCGATGGCGGTGGGGATTTCCAGCGCGCCCGGCACCTCGACCAGATCGACGGCGGCCCCCGCCCCTTCGGCCATGGTCTTCGCGCCCGCGATCAGGTCGTCGACGATGGCGCGGTAATAGGGGGCGACCACGATCAGCAGCCGCACCGGCGCGTCAAAGCCCGGAACGGGCAGGGTGTAATGTTCGGTCAGCGCGGCCATGCCATGTCACTCCTGCGGGATGGGGCGGGTGGAATGAATGGAAAGGCCATAGCCGTCAAGGCCCACGACCTTCAGGGGCGCGGTGTTCGTCAGCAGCACCAGTTCATGGATGCCCAGCGCGGCGAGGATCTGCGCCCCCACCCCATACTGGCGCAGCGTGTGGGGCGAAGCCTCGCCCCCGCGCGGCAGGGTGGGCCACAGGTCGCGCAAAAGGACCACGACGCCCCGGCCTTCCTGCGCGATCAGGCGCATGGCGGCGGGCAGGTCGCTGCCGCGCCCGATCCCCAGCACGTCATGCATCGGGTCCAGCGAATGCATCCTGACCAGCACCGGCTCGGGCGTGGTCAGGTCGCCCTTGCTCAGCACGATATGCTCGCCCCCCTGCGCCTCGTCGGCGAAGACGCGCATCAGCCATTCGCCGCCGTGGGCCGAGGTGACGGGCCGTGCGTCGCGTTCCGCGATCAGGTTGTCGTGGCGGCGGCGATAGGCGATCAGGTCGCTGATGGTGCCGATCTTCAGCCCGTGCCTTTGCGCAAAGGCCACCAGGTCGGGCAGACGGGCCATGGACCCGTCGTCCTTCATGATCTCGCAGATCACGCCCGCAGGATTCAGCCCGGCCAGCCGCGCGATGTCCACCGCGGCCTCGGTATGGCCGGCGCGGACCAGCACGCCGCCGTCGCGGGCACGCAGCGGGAAGACATGGCCGGGCGTGGCGATGTCGGTGGCCCCCTTGGTCGGGTCGATGGCGACCGACACGGTGCGGGCGCGGTCATGGGCGGAAATGCCGGTCGTGACGCCTTCCCGCGCCTCGATCGACAGGGTGAAGGCGGTCTCGTGCCGGCTGGAATTCTTGGGGCTCATCAACGGCAGTCCCAGCGCGTCGATCCGCGCGGCGGGCAGCGCCAGGCAGATCAGCCCGCGGCCATGGGTCGCCATGAAGTTGATCGCGTCGGGGGTCGCCATCTGGGCGGGAATGACCAGGTCGCCCTCGTTCTCGCGGTCCTCGTGATCGACCAGCACGAACATCCGGCCGTTGCGGGCATCCTCGATGATCTCCTCGATCGGGGAGATGGCGTCCGACCAGTCGCGCTCGACCGGTCCCGGCTGTTCGTAGTGCATCTTGGCTTCCTGCAGCGCGTTTCGGCTGATGACTTAGCCGAACCCCCCGCCCGAGGAAAGGCGGAAGCACGGCTCCAGGAGCTTCGGGCAGCCCCTATCCCGCCTCGGCCAGCCGTGCGACGTATCGCGCCAGCGTGTCGATCTCGAGGTTGACCAGGTCGCCTTCGGCCACCTCGCCCCAGTTCGTCACCTCGCGAGTATGGGGGATCAGGTTCACGCCGAAGCGGTTGCCCTCGACCTCGTTCACCGTCAGCGAGGTCCCGTTCAGCGCGACCGAGCCCTTGGGCGCGATGAAGCGCGCAAGCCCCTCCGGCGTCTCGAAGCTCAGGCGCAGGCTGTCGCCCTCGGCCCGCGCGGCGGTAACGCGGGCCACGCCATCGACATGGCCGGACACGATATGCCCGCCCAGTTCGTCCCCCACCCGCAGCGCCCGTTCCAAGTTGATCCGCTGTCCAACCCGCCAGCCGCTTGCACCGATGTTGGTGCGGGCCAGCGTCTCGGCCGAGATGTCCACGTCGAACCAGTCCATGCCCTTGGCCACCACCGTCAGGCAGATGCCGTCGCAGGCGATGGATGCGCCCATGTCCACGCCGCTCATGTCGTAGTTGCAGGAAATCCGCGCGCGCATGTCGCCGCGCATCTCGACGGCCACGACCGTGCCGATGTCGGTGATGATTCCGGTGAACATCGCCTATCCTTGCGCCCCTGATCTGCAGATCGTCACGATGGCCGCCGTTCGGGGCGGGCGCAAGCCCCGCCGGGAACCTGACGTTCTGGGCAGGTTGACGCATGAACTCGGCAGGCGTTAACCCGGAGGTAGTTTTCCCGTGCCCAATGTTTGAACGTTCGCCGATATACCGCAGACATGTTCATGAACGCTTTCATCAAGGGCATTCCCGCCCCCCTTCCAAGGATGGCACATCTGCCCCCTGACAAACGGGTGTTCCTGCTGCTGCAGGGTCCGCATGGTCCGTTCTTTGACCGGCTGGCACGGCTTATGCGCGCGGCCGGCGCGACGGCCTGGCGCGTGGGCTTCAATGCGGGGGACGAATTCTTCTGGCGCGACCGTGCGCGGTTTGTCGCCCACAGCGCCGGTCCCGACGAATGGCCGGGCCACCTGGAACGGCTGATCACCGAAAAGAAGGTGACGGACATCGTCCTTTACGGCGACGTCCGCCCGATCCATGCCGCGGCGCGCGAGGCGGCGTCGCGACGCGGGCTGGTGCTGCATGTCTTCGAGGAAGGCTACCTGCGCCCCTACTGGATCACCTACGAACGGGGCGGATCGAACGGCTTCTCGGCGCTGATGGACATCGGGCTTGACCGGATGCGGGCCGCCCAGCGCGCCTTCGGGGCGGAGGTCAACCGCCCGCCCGCCCATTGGGGCGACATGCGTCAGCACAAGTTCTACGGCGCGCTTTACCACTTCATGGTGCTGGTGGCGAACGGGCGCTATCCGGGCTTCACCTCGCACCGCGACATCACGCTCTGGCGCGAGTTCCGGCTGAACCTGTCGCGCCTGCTGCTGTCGGCGCTTCACGCGGCCCGCCGCTGGCGCCAGGCGCGGGCGATCCGGGCCGGGGGCTTTCCCTATGTGCTGGTGCTGATGCAGCTTGAGCATGATTCAAGCTTCCGGGCCCATTCGCCCTATCACACCATGTCCGACTTCACCGCCGAGGTGCTGGAGGCCTTTGCCCGCGCCGCGCCGCGCCACCATCACATTGTCTTCAAGGCACATCCGCTGGAAGACGGACGCGCGCCCCTGCAGGCGGCGATCACCGCGCAGGCCCACGCGCTGGGCATCGCCGGCCGGGTGCATTTCGTGGGCGGCGGCAAGTTGGCCGGGCTGCTGTCGCAGGCGCGTTCCGCGGTGACGATCAACTCGACGGCGGCGCAGCAGGCATTGTGGCGGGGGCTGCCGGTCAAGGCGCTGGGCCGGTCGGTTTACGCCAAGCCGGGCCTCGTGTCGGACCAGAGCCTCGACGACTTCCTGCGCCGCCCCGCGCCGCCCGACCAGGCGCGCTACCGCGACTACCGCAACTACCTGCTGGACACTTGCCAGGTACCCGGCGGCTTCTACGCCGCCCGTTCCCGCGCCCATGCCCTGCGGCTGGTCGTGGACATGATGCTGGACCCCGACGACCCCTATGCCGCGCTGGAGGGCGGATATGCGCGCTACCGGCAACAGATGGACATTCTGGACCATTGACTTGCGCGTTCCAGTGGATACGCCGCCAGCCAGCCGGTAAGGAAAACGTGAGAAAAAACGAAACGGAGCGACCAAGAATCGCCCGATGGACAGGAGACTGGACTTGACCGACCTTCCCCTTACCCCTGCCTCTCAAGGCGGCGCAATGCGGGTTGCCCTCAGGATCGCGGCGCTCTCGTCGATGACTCTGCTGGCGGCCTGCGCCCTTCCGCGTTCGGGCCCGAACAAGAACGAGATCTACCGCGGCTCGGTTGACCGGGGTGGCAACGCCCATGTCATCTATGTCAACGACCATGTGGCCCGCGCCGCGTCCTTCACCCCGGCCTATGGCTTCGGCTCGGACTTCATCAACGCAGGCGCCGTCGGCGCCGACGAGATCCGGCCGGGCGACGTGCTGGGCCTGACGATCTGGGAAAACGTGGACGACGGGCTCTTGGCCTCGATGGGCCAGTCGAACACGCCCCTGCAGGAACTGCAGGTGGACAGCGGCGGCTACATCTTCGTGCCCTACGCGGGCCGCATCCGCGCCGCCGGCAACTCGCCCGACGAGCTGCGCCAGATCATCACCCGGCAGCTTGAAACCCAGACCCCTGACCCGCAGGTCACGGTGACCCGGGTGGCCGGCGACGGCGCGACGGTTTCGGTGATGGGCAAGGTCGGCGGCCAGGGCGTCTTCCCGATCGAGCGGCCGACCCGCACCCTGTCCGCCATGCTGGCGCGGGCGGGCGGCGTCACCGTCGATCCCGACATCGCGGTGGTGACCGTCAAGCGCGGCAACAACACCGGCCGCGTCTGGTTGCGCGACCTATACGCCAACCCGCGCAACGACGTGGCGCTGCGCCCCGGCGACGTGATCCTGGTGGAAGAAGACCAGCGCAGTTTCACCGCGCTGGGCGCGTTGGGCGGGCAGACCAAGGTGCCGCTGGGGTCAGAAGAGATCAACGCCATCGAGGCGATCGCCATGGTGGGCGGCCTCAGTTCGAACCTCGCCGATCCGACCGGCGTCTTCGTGCTGCGCAACGAGCCGCAGTCGGTGGCCCAGAAAGTGCTGGGCAGGAACGTCGCGGGCGACCAGCGGATGGCCTATGTGCTGGACCTGACACGTCCCAACGGGCTGTTCCTGGCGCGGGACTTCCTGCTGCGCGACGGCGACACGGTCTATGTGACCGAGGCGCCCTACGTCCAGTGGCAGAAGACCCTCGGCGCGATCACCGGCAGCGCGAACAGTGCGAATGCGCTGAACAACATCGCGAACTGAGGATGACCGGAAAGCCGTCCGGCCCGATCGGCCTGCGGCGGCTTTTCGTCCTGAACGGCGGGTTCTTCGCGCGTCCCCGCCTCAGGCGCATCCTCAACCTGGCCGGCTGGCGACTTGCCGTCGGCTGGCCGGGACCCGAAGACAGCATCGGCGTCTGGGGCGCCAGCCCCACCGCCTGGCGCGGGCGCGCACTGGCCGCCCGGACGGGTGCCGCCGTGGTGACGGTCGAGGACGCGTTCCTGCGATCAGTCCTGCCCGGACGCCACCGCAGCCCGGTCGGCCGGCGCGGCCCCATCGGCCTGCTGATCGACCCGACCGGCCTGCATTTCGACCCCTCTGCCCCGTCGTTGATCGAAACTCTGGCCTCATCGCCCGAGGCGGCGGCGCTTTCGGCGAAGGCCCGGGCGGCACTTGCCCGGCTGCGCGCGGCGGATCTGTCGAAATACAACGCGCATCTGCCGGACGCGGCGGCGCCGGAACCCGGCTTCGTGCTGGTCATCGACCAGACACAAGGGGACGCCTCTCTGATGGGGGCGGGACGCGCGACCTTCCTGCGGATGCTCGAGGCCGCGCGGGACGAGAACCCCGGCGCCCGCATTGTCCTGCGGGCCCACCCGGAAACCGCCGCGGGGCTGCGCCGGGGCCATCTGGGCCGCGCCGACCTGCGGGCGGGCGAGATCCTCTGCGACGGCCCCGTGTCTCCGTGGCGGCTGGTGGGCGATGCGGCCGGCGTTTACGCCGTCAGCTCTCAACTGGGGTATGAGGCGATGCTGGCGGGCCATCGTCCCCGGCTGTTCGGCCAGCCCTTCTATGCCGGGTGGGGTCTCAGCGCGGACGAGGGGGCGGTGCCGCGCCGGCAGGGTCGGACCAGCCTACCCGCGCTGTTCGCCGCAACCCATCTGCTGGCGCCGGTGTGGCATGACCCCTGCCGCGACCGCCTGACCGACCTGGAAAGCGCGGTCCGCCAGATCGAGGAGGAAACAAAGGCATGGCGGCAGGACCATCAGGGGCATCTTGCCTATGGCATCCGCCTGTGGAAGCGCCGCACCATCGCGGCCAGCTTCGGGAACGGCCGTGGCGTGCGCTTCACACGCCACCCCTCGCCCGCGGTCACGCTCGCCTGGGCCAACCGCGCCGCCGAGGTGCCGCGGGCACTGCGGGTCGAGGACGGCTTTCTGCGCTCGCGCGGGTTGGGCGCCGAACTGGTTCCGCCCTTGTCGCTGGTCGCCGATGCCCGCGGGATCTATTACGATCCCACAGGGGAAAGCGACCTTGAGCGGCTTCTGGCCGCGCCCCTGCCACCCGGCGGACGCGAACGGGCGCAGGCCCTGATCGCGCGCCTGCGGGATGGAGCGCTGACAAAATACAACCTTGGCGGCGAGCTGCCGCTGATCCCGCGCGACGGCCGCCGGGTGATCCTGGTGCCGGGGCAGGTCGAGGACGATGCCTCGATCCGCTTGGGCGCGGGGGCTGAACGGACCAATCTTGCCCTGCTTGCCCGCACCCGGACCGAGAACCCCGGCGCGCTGATCGTCTGGAAGCCACACCCGGATGTCGAGGCAGGCTTGCGACCCGGCTCAGTTCCTGCGGACAGGCTGAAGGGCCTGGCCGATGTCATCGCCGCCGCCCCTGCCGCCGCGCTGATCGAAGCGGTTGACGAAATCTGGACGATCACCTCGACACTGGGATTCGAGGCGCTGATCCGCGGCCGCGCTGTCACTACCCTGGGGGCGCCCTTCTACGCCGGCTGGGGATTGACGCGCGACCTTGGCCCCGTTCCGGGGCGCAGGCAGGTCCGCATCGACCTTGAAACGCTGGTCCATGCGGCATTGATCGCCTATCCCCGCTATCGCGATCCGGTCTCAGGCCTGCCCTGCCCGGTCGAAGTTGCGGCCGACCGGCTTTCGGATCCGAGGCTCGCGCCCGTTGGTCCCGGTTTGCGCTGGCTCGCCAAGCTGCAGGGAGGGCTGAGCGGACACAGTTGGCTGTGGCGGCGCTGATCCGGCTGGTGCCCGATCTCTGGTCTGGACCTCAGGCTAGGCCACCTGCTTACCTGATCCGGCATATCGGCAACATCCCCCGGATGAATCATGCATGTATTTTCCAAATGCGGTGCAGGGTTCCGAGCCCTTTGGGACAAAAGAACCGGACGGTCCCGCCAAGGGCGTCGCAGATGCCTCTGGTGCAGGCATCGGCTGATCCGGCAGAAAAGCCGCCTCACGCCTCTGCGGACACCCAGCGATGGAAGACATCCCCCCCGAGCGCCTGCGTCTCGGCCAAGCGAAAGCGCGGCGCATCGGCCAGTGCCGAAAGGCCGAATGGCTCTACGGCGGCCCGGCCATCGCCGCCGAGGAGAACGCCGGCGGTATAGCCGACAAGCTCATCAACCAGGCCTTCGGCCAGCAGCGCCGCCGCGAGACGGCCGCCGCCTTCGCAGAAGACCCGCGTCAGCCCCCGGCGCCCGAGTTCCGCCAGCGCCTTGGCGGGTGGCCCCGGCACGACCCACAATGGTCCGTGGTCCGCGCCCTCGGGCGGCAGGCGGGGAATGGCGCCGTTCGCCAGCACCACCCGCACCGGCTGCCGCACCGGACCAAAGCCGCGCACGTTCAGCGCCGGGTGGTCGGCACGCGCCGTGCCGGCCCCCACCATCACCGCGTCATGCGTCAGCCGCAGCAGGTGGACATGGCGGCGCGCGGCCTCGCCGGTGATCCAGCGGCTTTCTCCGCTGGCCGTGGCAATCCGCCCGTCGAAGCTGGTCGCAAGCTTCAGTGTCACCATCGGGCGGCCACGGGTCACACGGGAAAGGAAGCCGCGCTGCAGGATGCGAGCCTGTTCGCCTCGGACATTTTCCACCACCTCGACCCCGGCCGCCCGCAGCATCGCATGGCCTCGCCCGGCAACCCGGGGATCGGGATCAGTCAGGGCGGTCACGACGCGAGCCACATCTGCCTGAACCAGTCCCTCGGCGCAGGGCGGGGTGCGGCCGTGATGGGCACAGGGTTCTAGGGTGACATAGGCTGTCGCACCCTTTGCGGCAGGACCCGCCACGTCCAAAGCCATCCGTTCGGCATGGGGACGACCGCCGGGCTGAGTCCAGCCGCGCCCCACCACGCGGCCATCTGAGACCATCACGCAACCCACCGCAGGATTCGGCCAGACGTTTCCCAGTCCGCGCCGGGCAAGCCGCAGCGCGTGATCCATATGGCGCAGGTCGGACGGAACGGTCACTCTTCGGCCGGACGCAGTTCCGACACAAAGCGGTCGAAATCATCCGCAGCCTGGAAGTTCTTGTAGACGCTCGCAAATCGCACATAGCCCACGGTGTCGATGCGGGCCAGGGTTTCCATCACGATCTCGCCGATGGCCTTTGACGGGATGTCGGTCTCGCCCATGCTTTCCAGTCGGCGGACAATGCCCGAGATCATCTGGTCGATCCGCTCGGCCTCGATCGGGCGCTTCTGCATAGCGATGCGGATCGAACGCGCGAGCTTGTCGCGGTCGAAGTCCTCGCGCCGGCCCGAGGACTTGATGACCACGAGATCGCGCAACTGTACCCGTTCGTAGGTGGTGAAGCGGCCGCCGCAGGCCGGGCAGAAGCGGCGGCGGCGGATGGCGACATTATCCTCGGCCGGGCGGGAATCCTTGACCTGCGTATCGGCGTTTCCGCAGAACGGACAGCGCATCAAATCATCCCCGGTGCAGCCATGATCGTGAAAGACGATAAGGCCTTTCGCAGAACTTGGATAGATGAAGCATCAACCCCCAAGATATATGCTGCCAAAGGCCTTGCCCGCTACTCGCCCGCTTCCAGCAGCCGCACCTCTGCCGACGCATCGGCGTCGTGATCCAAGGCGATGCGCTTCTGCGACCGCGCGCCCAGCAGGCGCAGCTTTTCCACCTGCCCGACAACGTTGCCCGAGCCGCGGGTCAGCCGGTCCATCGCTTGGTTATGCGCGCGGCTGGCGCCGTCTAGGCACTTGCCCACATCCTCCATCGCATCCACGAACAGCGCGAACTTGTCATAGAGCTTGCCGGCGCGGTCGGCGATCTCCATCGCGTTGCTTTCGCGCCGCTCGACCGTCCAGATGTGATCCACCGTCCGCAGCATCGGCATCAGCGTCGTCGGCGTGGCCAGCACGATGCGGCGGTTCAGGGCGTAAAGGCCGAGTTCCGCATCCACCCGCAACGCTTCCGAGAACGCGCCCTCGATGGGAATGAACATCAGCACATAGTCGACCGAGGCATTGTCGATCTGCTGATAGCCCTTTTCGGACAGGGTGGTGACATGGGTGCGGATCGCGGTGACATGGCGCTTGAGCGCGGCATCGCGTTCCTCGGGCATCTCGGCATTCACGGCGCGTTCATAGTCGTTCAGCGAAACCTTGCTGTCGATCACCAGCACCTTCTTGCGGGGCAGGCGCACGATCACGTCGGGCCGCCACAGCTTGCCATCCTCGGCCCGCCAGCTTTCCTGGGTGTCGTAATGGGTCCCCCGTTCCAATCCCGAGCCTTCAAGCACGCGCTCCAGGATCATCTCGCCCCAAGCACCCTGCCGCTGCTTTTCGCCCTTGAGCGCGCGGGTCAGCGCCACAGCGTCCCGACCGATCTCCTCGGACCGGCGGTGCAGGCCGTCGATCTGTTCGCGCAGCATCGCGCGTTCCTCGTCCACGATCTTGTTGCGGGCCTGAAGCTCGGTCTGGAAGCCCTGCACCTGCTCGCGGAAGGGCGTCAGCATCGCAGCCAGCCGTTCGCTGTGGGTCTTTTCCAGATCGGCCCCCTGCCGGCGCAGGGATTCATCCGCCATCAGGCGGAACTGACCCGTCATCTCGTCGCGCAACTCGCGCAGCAAGGTCAGGTCGCGCTCGGCCGCCTCGCGGTCCTTGGCGGCGGCAAGCCGGATTTCCGCAAGCTCACGCTCTTGCGCGGCCAGTGTCACGCGGGCCTCGTCGAGATCGCAGCGCAGGGCTCCACGTTCGCCTTCCAGCTCGGCGATCCGCGTCCTGTCGGCTTCCTGCCGAGTGGCAGCCTTGCCGAGCTCGCGTTCAAGCGTTGCGACACGATCATGCGCGCCCTGCACCGCATCCCGCAGCCCGTCCCGTTCGTCGCCGATCTCGGCCAGCCGGAGGGCATTGCCCTCCTCGCGCTCGCGCAACTGCGCGAGATCCCGGGCCAGCGATTCGGCCTGCCCACGCATCCGCTCCAGCGCGTCGCGCAGATCGTCCCGCTCGGTTCCCAGTTCGGTCAGGCGATGCACCTGCCCCTCAAGGCGGGCCGTGGCCTCTGCCGCCCGCAGCCCTGCCGCCTGCGCCTCGGCCCGCGCCTCGCGCAGCGCGGCCTCGGCCCCCGCCACGGCGGCAGATCGGCGCGACAGCAGCACAGCCAGAACGATCCCGGCCAAGGCCAGCAGGATCGCAAGCAACCGTAGAAGCTGCGGATCGTTCCACATCGGCATTCTCCTTGTCCCTGCCTGCGGTGTTGCCAATCTGTTCGAAAACATCAACAACCATCCACGCTTGTGCTTAACAGGCGATGAACAATTCACGGAGGTTCCCATGACCCGCACCGTCGCCGTCCTTGTCGGATCGCTGCGCGCGAATTCGATCAACCAGACCGTCGCCGAGGCGCTGGCGAAGGTTGCGGAAGGCAAGCTGACCTTCGACTTCGTCGAGATCGGCGACCTGCCGCTTTACAACGACGACTTGTGGCAGGACGGCCGCGGGCCTGAACCGGTCGAGCGGATGCGGGCGCAGGTGGCAGCCGCCGACGGGGTGCTGCTGGTGACCCCCGAATACAATCGCACGGCGCCTGGCGTGCTGGTGAACGCACTGGACTGGGGCAGCCGGCCCTATGGAAAATCGGTCTGGATCAGCAAGCCCGCAGGCTGCTGCGGGGCGGCGGGCGGCGCGATCGGGACGGCGGCGGCGCAACTGGCGCTGAAGGCGCAGATGGTGACCCTGGGCATGGTGGTCATGGGCCATCCCGAATTCTACCTGAAGTTCGAGGCGGGCAAGTTCGCCAAGGATGGCTCGGTCGAGGACGAAAGCCTGCGCGGTTTCCTGAAAACCTATGCCGACGCGCTGGCCGCCCATATCGAGCGGCTCTGCTGAGCGTCAGGGCGCGAGCGCCTCGCGCTCGCGCAAAAAGGCCAGCATCCCGGCGGCGTATTCCCGCGGCTCGCGGACCACGACGGGATGATCGGCCATCCACCTGAGGACCGAGGCATCGCTGCGGGTGGAATAGCCCATCCGCCAGCGCGAGAATTGCCGCTCGGGCTGGGTGCCATGCGCCATGCAGGTGATGTTGGAATGGCGGGGATCGCGTTCGATCCGCCCCATGATTTCCGCCAGGTTGTCGGATTCCCCTTCCAGCCATTGGAAGAAGAACCCGTCTTCATGATGCAGAAAGCCCGTCAGGTCGAATCGCTCGTTGGACCGCCGCGCCGTGTTCATCAAGGTGCGGACGGCATCGCTGTTGGGCCTCAGGCCGGTGTCGCTGCGGTAGAGAATAAAGGAGAGTGCCGACATGCGATCCTCCTGCTCCCCCGGACGTAACGTTCCGGTTGTTCCAGACCATGGAGCTTTTGACAGGTTGACGTCACCTGAAAAACTGCCCCGTCAACAAAGTTTAACAGAGCAGCACGTCACTGGTCGAGGAACGAGCGCAACTTCCGGCTGCGGCTGGGATGCTTCAGCTTCCGCAGCGCCTTCGCCTCGATCTGGCGGATTCGTTCGCGGGTGACGCTGAACTGCTGGCCGACTTCCTCAAGCGTGTGGTCGGTGTTCATGCCGATGCCGAAGCGCATCCGCAGCACCCGTTCCTCGCGCGGTGTCAGGCTGGCGAGAACCCGCGTCGTCGTTTCCTTCAGGTTCTCCTGAATGGCCGAATCGAGCGGCAGGACGGCGTTCTTGTCCTCGATGAAATCGCCAAGCTGCGAATCCTCCTCGTCCCCGATCGGGGTTTCGAGGGAAATCGGCTCCTTGGCGATCTTCATCACCTTGCGGACCTTTTCCAGCGGCATCTGCAGCTTTTCGGCCAGTTCCTCGGGCGTCGGTTCCCGGCCGATCTCGTGCAGCATCTGGCGGCCGGTGCGCACCAGCTTGTTGATCGTCTCGATCATGTGGACCGGGATGCGGATGGTCCGCGCCTGGTCCGCGATCGACCGCGTGATGGCCTGCCTGATCCACCAGGTCGCGTAAGTGCTGAACTTGTAGCCGCGGCGGTATTCGAACTTGTCCACCGCCTTCATCAGGCCGATGTTGCCTTCCTGAATGAGATCAAGGAACTGCAGCCCGCGGTTGGTGTATTTCTTGGCAATGGAAATCACGAGGCGCAGGTTCGCCTCGACCATTTCCTTCTTGGCCTGGCGGGCTTCCTTTTCACCGCGCTGGACCTGGTTCACGATCCGGCGGAATTCCTCGATGTCCACGCCGACGTGCTGGCCGACCATCGCCATCTCGCCGCGCAGCGTGGTCACCTGATCGCGCGAGCGTTCAAGCAGCGCCTGCCAGCCGCGGCCCTTGTTCTGGCCCATCCGATCCACCCAGGTGGGGTCGAGTTCGCAGCCGCGATAGGCGTCGATGAACTCGCGCCGGTTGATGCGGGCGGCGTCGGCCAGCTTCACCATGCCCGAATCGATGGTCACGATGCGGCGGTTGATGCCGTAGATCTGGTCGACCAGCGCCTCGATGCGGTTGTTGTGCAGGTGCAGTTCGTTCACCAAGCCGACGATGCGGGTGCGAAGGCGCTGATAGGCGGCCTCGTCGGTCGACGAGAAGCTGCCGTCCTCGTTCAGCGTGGCCGACATCCGGTCGTCCTGCATCTGCGCGAGGCCTTCATAGCCGCGGGCGATGGATTCCAGCGTTTCCAGCACGCGGGGCTTCAGGCTGGCCTCCATCGCGGCCAGCGACAGGTTCTGGCCGTCGTCCTCGTCCTCCTCGTCGGCGTCGGGGCGGATCGGGTTGCCGTCGGCGTCCAGTTCCTCGCCCCAGGACTTTGTGCGCTCGGCGGGTTGCGCCTCGCCCAACGGCAGGTTGACGGGAAGCTCTTCCTCCTCGTCCTCGGCCATCGATCGGCCGAAGGTGGTTTCCAGGTCGATCACGTCGCGCAGCAGGATGTCCTCGTTGAGCAACTCCTGCCGCCACATGGTGATGGCCTTGAAGGTCAGCGGGCTTTCGCACAGCCCCGCGATCATGGTGTTGCGCCCGGCCTCGATGCGCTTGGCGATGGCAATCTCGCCCTCGCGCGACAGCAGTTCGACGGAACCCATCTCGCGCAGATACATCCGCACCGGGTCGTCCGTGCGGTCGAGCTTTTCGGTTTCCGGTGCCGCGACCGTGACCTCACGGCTGGTCGAGGCGGGCACGACGGCGCCGCCGGCCTCCGGCTCCTCGGCTTCGTCGTTCTCAATGACGTTGATGCCCATCTCGGACAGCATGGACATGACGTCCTCGATCTGCTCCGAGGACACCTGTTCGGGCGGAAGGACCGCGTTCAACTGGTCATAGGTGATGTAGCCGCGCTCGCGCGCCTCGGCGATCATGCGTTTGACCGCGGCCTGGCTCATGTCCAGCGAATGTTCGTCTTCCTTGGCGTCCGGCTTGTCATCGTCATCCTTGGCCATGGCGCGGTTCCTTTTTGACTGATTCGCTGATCTGGCGAATCGGGTGCCGGGATTCCGGCTGTTTTAATCGAAAGACGCCGCCCGTCAAAGCAGGCGGCGTGTGATTCGGTCCAGCGATTCGCTTTCCCTCAGTGGCGTTTCCGTCCGTTTTCCTGCCTGACGCTGTTGAGCCGGGCAATCAGCGCCTCGCGATCCTCGCCAAGATCATTGTTGCCGCTGATCTGCGGCTGATCGGCCTCGCGAAGCGCGCGCGCCGACTGGGTTACACGCCAAGTCAGGCCCTCATCGGCAAGACCCTCGATCTCGCGCTCGGCGCGAAGATTTTCTTCGCGCCTGGCGCGTCGAGCCTCCAGCCGGTCAAGGTCATTCAACAAAAGGCGTTCAGCATCTTCAATGGCCCCGGTCGGACGGATGATGGCCGGGGCCGAGCGGACATGGGGATCGGCCATGATCGCGTCAAGGGCGGTCCGTCCCTGCAGGCTGGACGCGCCTGCCAGCAGGTCATGGACCAGCGCCGCCCGGCCGGGGTCTGTCGGGTCCAGCCGTTCCAGCCGCGATTCGACGCGGGCGATCAGGCTGGGATGGGTGGCCAGAAGGGCAAGGATCATCGCCTCGATCAGCGCCTCGCCGGGATCGGCCGCGACCAGCGACGAGGCGCGGGTCTGCGGCACCGGAGGCTGCGGCGGGTCGCGGCGGCCCTCGCGGCGGGTGAAGCGACCGCGTTCCGCGCGGGGCGGGGCGAACAGCGCCCAGCGCTTGCGTTTCAGTTCCTGCGTGTAGTGGTCGCGGGTCCCAGGGTCGGGGATATGGGCGACCGCATCGGTCAAGGCCTTGTCCAGCGCGGCGCGGCGTTCAGGGCTGTCGAAGACCCGGCCCTCGGTTTCACGCCGCCAGAGCAGATCGACCAGCGGCTGCGCCTGGTCCAGGACCGCACGGATCGCCCCCGCCCCGCCCGCGCGGATCAGGTCGTCGGGGTCCTGCCCCGCCGGCAGCAGCGCGAATCGCAGCGCCTGCCCCGGACCCGCCAGCGGCAGCGCCATGTCAATCAGCCGCATCGCCGCGCGCAGGCCCGCCACGTCACCATCCAGCGCGATCACCGGCTCGGGCGAGACGCGCCACATCAGACGCAACTGGTCCTCGGTGATCGCCGTGCCCAGCGGCGCAACTGCCCCCTCGACACCTGCGCGGACCAGCGCGATCACGTCCATGTAGCCCTCGGCCACCACCAGCGGCTGGCCTTTCGCCACCGCCGCCCGCGCCGGCCCGAGGTTGTAAAGGTTGCGCCCCTTGTCGAACAGCGCGGTTTCCGGGCCGTTGAGGTATTTCGCCCGCGCGTTCGGGTCCATCGCCCGCCCGCCGAAGGAGATGCAGCGGCCCCGCGCGTCACGGATCGGGAAGATGATGCGGCCCCGGAAGCGGTCGTAAGCCGCGCCGCCGTCGCGCCCCGCGCGCCCTGCATCGGCGTCAGGCCTGGCCGCCAGTCCCGCCTCGATCACCAGACCCTCGGGCACGCCCGCCTCGGTCAGGTGCCGCAACAGCCCCTGCCGCAGGTCCGGGGCGAAGCCGATCTCGAAGCGGTCGAGCGCAGCCGCTTCCAGCCCCCGCCGCCCTAGATAGTCACGCGCGGCCCCGCCCGCCCCGCTCTGCAGTTGCAGGCGGAACCAGCGGATGGCACGGTCCATCACCTCGACAAGCTGGGTGCGGCGGTCGGTCTGCGCCTGCTCTCGGGGAGAGCGTTCGGGCATGGGCAGCCCGGCTTCGGAGGCCATGACGGCCACGGCCTCGATGAAGCCAAGCCCTTCGGCCTCGCGCAGGAAACTCAGGGCGTCGCCCTTCGCGTGGCAGCCGAAGCAGTAATAGAAGCCCTTCTGGTCATCGACATGGAACGAGGCCGTCTTTTCGCCGTGGAAGGGACAGGGCGCCCACCAGTCCCCCTTGGCCTGGTTCGAGCGCTTCAGGTCCCATGTCACCTTGCGCCCCACGATCCGGCTGATCGGGACGCGGTTGCGAAGCTCGTCAAGGAAGCCGGGAGGGAGACTCATGGGTTGATCATCCCGCGCCCACCGCCCCTCGGACAAGGCCCCAGTAGTGGTCGGCGACAGCGCGGCGGTCGAGCCGCCCGCCCTCGCGGAACCAGTTGGTGACGCCGGTCAGCATGGCAATCAGGGCCATGGTGGTCAGGCGGGGGTCGGTGACGCGCATCACGCCCGCCGCGGCGCCGTCGCGCAGAATAGCGGTCAGCGCGTTCTCGTAGCGGCCACGCAGATCGGCGATGGCAGCGCGGTTCTCGGACGAGAGGTTCCTCAGCTCCATGTAGCTGAGGAAGACCGAATCGGCATGGTCGAGCGAATAGGCGATGTGGAAGCGGACGAAGGCCTCCAGCCGGACCAGCGACGGGCCGTCCGGCTCGTCGTCCCAGGCGGCCAGCAGGTTCTCCATATGCTCGGTGAGAAGGTTCGCCAGAAGCGCCTGCTTGTCCGGGGTATAGGCGTAAAGCGCGCCTGCCTGTACGCCAACGGCCGCGGCGATCTGGCGCATCGAGACGGCGGCATAGCCGTGCCGCGCGAACAGCCGCAGGGCTGCGTCGCGGACAAGCGGGCCGGTGATCTCGGCGCGGGAACCTGTGGTGCGGGCCATGACAGGGCGTGTAGGCCGAAGCGCGGCAGGGGGGAAGGTGGCGCGGCAGCACGTGCCGAAGCAGGCCCTCGACGACCCTGCAGGATGCGCGGGCCCAGGCAGCATCTGGCGGACCATATGGCCTCTTTCGCTGAAAACGATCCATCCGACTGCCAACCCGATGCCCGGAGGGCCGGCTGAGTTGGACCATAAAAAAAGCCGTATGACCCCGAACCCAGCCCCGGACGCTTCCCGTGCCCGCTTGCCGTGACCGGGCCGCCTTTCTATCGTGCGGCCGATGTCCATGCGCGCCGCACTCTCACGCCTCTTCGCACTTGCCGCGCTGCTGGCGCTGGCGGCCTGCGGCGGCTCGGACGAAAGCTACCCGCGCCTTCTGCCGCTGTCGGACCTGACCGCGCCGCCTGCCATTCCCGCCCATGCGGCCGATGCGGCCGCCCATCCCGAAGCAGTGGGCGAGGCGCTGCGGGCCCGCCGCGCCAGGGCCGCGGCAAGGGCGGGGGGGGCGCAGGGGCCGGTCACGGATGCCGCAGGCCTTCAGGCCCGCGCGGCGGCGCTGCGCGACCGGGCCGGGCAGCTTGCCGCAGCCGAGCCCCAGGGCGGCGCCAGCCTCACCATTGCGCCCGCAGGTTCGGACCCCCCCGAGGCCACTGACCCAGAAACCGCCGCCCGCGCTGAGGCCCTGCGCGAACGCGCGCGCCGGATGCTCGATGGCGAGCCCGCCCCTTCCTGCCCTCCCGGCGCGGCCACCTGCCCGCAGCCCTGAACGGCCATCCCAGAGGACACCATGCCCGTCATCACCTGCATCGACGACCTCAAGCGCCTGCACAAGGCGCACACGCCGCGGATGTTCTACGACTACGCGGAATCGGGCAGCTACACCGAACAGACCTTCCGCGAGAACACCACCGACTTCCAGAAGATCCGCCTGCGCCAGAAGGTGGCCGTGGACATGTCGGGCCGCAGCCTCGCATCCGACATGGTCGGCCTGCCTGTGACCATGCCCGTCGGCCTTGCGCCCGTCGGCCTGACGGGGATGCAGCGCGCGGATGGCGAGATCAAGGCGGCCTGCGCGGCCGAGGATTTCGGCGTGCCCTTCTGCCTTTCCACCATGTCCATCTGTTCCATCGAGGACGTGGCGGCGCATACGACCAAACCCTTCATGTTCCAGCTTTACGTGATGAAGGATCAGGAGTTTCTGGAAAACATCATCGCCCGCGCCAGGGCCGCGAACTGTTCCGCGCTGGTGCTGACACTGGACCTGCAGATCCTCGGGCAGCGGCACAAGGACCTGAAGAATGGTCTTTCGGCGCCGCCGAAACTGACGGCTTCATCCATCGCGGACCTTGCGACCCGCTGGCGCTGGGGGATCGAGATGCTGCGGACGAAGCGGCGGCATTTCGGCAATATCGTCGGTCATGCCAAGGGCGTGACCGACACCGCCAACCTCGCAAGCTGGACCGCCGAGCAGTTCGACCCGCAGCTCGACTGGACCAAGATCGCCCGCATCCGCGACCTCTGGGGCGGCAAGCTGATCCTGAAAGGCATCCTCGACGCCGAGGACGCCCGCATCGCCGCCGATTTCGGGGCGGATGCCATCGTGGTGTCGAACCACGGCGGCCGGCAACTGGACGGCGCGCTCAGTTCGATCCGCATGCTGCCCGAGATCGTAGCGGCGGTCGGCGACCGGGTGGAAATCCACATGGATTCCGGCATCCGCTCGGGCCAGGACGTGCTGAAGGCGCTGGCACTGGGCGCCCATGCCACCTGGATCGGGCGGGCCTGGGTCCACGGGCTGGGCGCGCTGGGGCAGCCGGGCGTGACCGCCGCGCTTGAGGTTATCCGCAAGGAACTGGACATCACCATGGCGCTTTGCGGCGGGCGCGACATCCGCAACGTCGGGCGCCACAACCTGCTCGTCCCCGCCGAGTGGAGCCGCGATTACGTCTGAACGACATTCCGCATGACGCAGGGCGGCAAAGCGCGTATCCTGCGCCCGGCCGACAAATCCTCGCGCCCGCGCAGGAGCAGGCGGAGCGCCGTGGCTGCTCGGCCCTGATTTGGATGCGGATGCGGATGCTCCCGGAGTGTCGATCATGAAGATTCTTGCAGGCTGCATGGCGGCGGGTCTTGCCCTGCTGTCGCTCGGCGCAGCTCAGGCCCAGGGCGTCGTCACCGGCGCGAATGGCATGACGCTTTACACCTTCGACAAGGACAGCGGGGGCACCTCTGCCTGCTACGACCAGTGCGCCGCGAATTGGCCGCCGTTCCTTGGACAGGCGGGCGCCCAGATGGGCGCGGGCTGGACGCTGGTCGAGCGCACCGACGGCACCATGCAATGGGCGCACAACGGCAGGCCCGTCTATTACTATGTGGGCGACAGCCAGCCGGGCGACGTCACCGGCGACGGCAAGGGCGGGGTCTGGCATGTGCTGAACCAGTGATCCGGCCTGCCGCCGGACCGGCGATCTTCCCGCTTCCAATCAGGCCACTTCGCCTGTATAGGGCCGGCTTCCGGTCAGGCACCCTTGGAGGCTGGCCGGCGTCAACCTGAAAGGAACGAACATGGCCAAAGAGATCCCGGATCTGGTGGCCGAGGCACGCGCGGGGACAGGCAAGGGGGCCGCCCGCCAAGCTCGCCGCAACGGCAAGGTGCCCGGCATCGTTTACGGCGACGGCAAGGAGCCGGCGCCCATCCAGATGGACTTCAACCCCCTGCTGACGAAACTGCGCGCCGGCCGCTTCATGTCCACCCTGTGGAACCTGAAGGTCGAGGGCCAGGACGACACCCGCGTCATCTGCCGCGGCGTCCAGCGCGACGTGGTCAAGGACCTGCCGACGCATATCGACTTCATGCGCGTGCATCGCAACACCCGCGTGAACCTGTTCGTCAACGTGGAGTTCATCAACCACGAGGACAGCCCCGGTCTCAAGCGCGGCGGCACGCTGGTCGTGGTGCGCCCCGAGGTCGAGCTGGTCGTGACCGCCGCGGACATCCCGGACCAGATCACCGTGGATCTGGCGGGCAAGAAGATCGGCGACGTGATCCATATCGAGGACGTCACCCTGCCTTCGGGCGTGAAGCCCACCATCGACCGCAACTTCGTCATCGCCAACATCACCGCGCCTTCAGGCCTGCGTTCGGATGATGCGGAAGAAGGCGAAGCCGAGGACGCCCCCGCCGAGGCCTGATCGCGCCTTGGACGGATGAACTCGAAGGGCGGTGCCACGGCGCCGCCCTTTCACTTTTCCAGCGCTCGGCTGACGTTCCGATCGAACATCGCCGCGCGCCAAGATCCGGGGCCAAGATCCGGGGCCGGAGACGCGGAGGAAGGCCAAGCCGAAAACGCTCCCTGGCTGGCCTGATCGCACCCCCGAGGGACCAGCCGGAAAACTGGCGCCTCCGTGGTGCCCTTCACGTTTCAGGTCCCGGGAAGCTGTGGTTGATCCCTTTGCTCAGGGACACGGCCTCGCAGCGTTCATTCTTCCATACGGATCGTCGCGCAAGACGATCCCCCGCATGCGCCATGCGTTTTCCTCGAGAACTTCTTTCTGCCTCAAATACCCCGACCTTCCTGGCTGGGAATGGTCCGGCAGAGCATTTCCAGCCAGGAAGGCCGCGGAAGTGGCGATCGGGGCAGAGCCCCGGTCGGCGCTGCCACCTTTCGCACCCGGCTCTTCGTTGCTACATCCCCCCCATGACCCAACCCATCCACATCGTCGGTGCCGGCATGGCTGGCTCCGAGGCCGCGTGGCAGGCAGCCCAGGCGGGCGTTCCGGTGATCCTGCACGAGATGCGCCCCCAGATCGGCACCTTCGCCCATCGCACGGGCGACTGCGCCGAGATGGTCTGCTCCAACAGCTTTCGCTCGGATGACGACGTGAACAACGCCGTGGGCCAGCTACACTGGGAAATGCGCGCGGCGGGCGGCCTCATCATGGGGGCGGCCGACCGCCACAAGCTGCCGGCGGGCGGTGCGCTGGCCGTGGACCGCGACGCCTTCTCGGCCGACGTGACCGCCGCCCTGCGCGCCCATCCTTTGGTGACGATCGAGGCCGGCGAGATCACCGCCCTGCCCGACGATGGCAACTGGATCATCGCCACCGGGCCTCTGACCTCGGCCGCGCTGGGACAGGCCATCGCCGCCCGGACGGGGGCGAATGCGCTCGCCTTTTTCGATGCCATCGCGCCCATCGTCCACGCCGACACCATCGACATGAGCGTGGCCTGGCGGCAATCCCGCTATGACAAGGGCGACACCGAGGAGGAGCGCACCGCCTACATCAACTGCCCGATGACGCGCGACGACTACGACGCCTTCATCGACGCCCTTCTGGCCGCCGAGAAGACCGAGTTCCGCGAAGGGGAAACCGCCGGCTATTTTGACGGCTGCCTGCCCATCGAGGTGATGGCCGATCGCGGCCGCGACACCCTGCGCCACGGTCCGATGAAGCCGGTCGGGCTGACGAACGCCCACAAGCCGCAGGAGAAACCCTACGCGGTGGTCCAGCTTCGGCGTGATAACGCGCTGGGGACGCTTTACAACATCGTCGGCTTCCAGACCAAGATGAAATACGGCGCGCAGACTCAGGTCTTCCGCATGATCCCCGGCCTTCAGGAGGCAGGCTTCGCGCGGCTGGGCGGCATCCACCGCAACACCTTCCTGAACTCGCCCACGCTGCTGGACGACCGGATGCGGCTGCGTTCCCGTCCCAACATCCGCTTTGCAGGCCAGGTCACGGGCGTCGAGGGCTATGTCGAAAGCGCCGCGATGGGTTTGCTGGCCGGGCGCATGGCCGCCGCCCATGCCATGGGGCGCGACCTGCCGCCGCCGCCGGGCACCACGGCGATGGGGGCGCTGGTCCATCACATCACCGGCGGGGCCGAGGCGAAGACCTTCCAGCCCATGAACGTCAACTTCGGCCTGTTCCCCCCGGTCGAGGCCAAGGCAGGTCGGCGCGGCCGCAAGGACCGCTATCCGGCCTATACCGACCGCGCCAAGCAGGATTTCCAGGCGTGGCTTTCGGCGCAGTAAGGCGGACGCGCTTTGCGCCCTCGCCCACCGGGCCGCTGCACCTCGGGCACGCCTTCGCCGCATTGACCGCCGCACGGCTGGCCGATCCCGGCGAGTTCCTTTTGCGGATCGAGGACATCGACCGTTCGCGCTGCCGCCCGGAATGGGAGGCAGCGATCCACGAAGACCTGCGCTGGCTCGGCCTCGACTGGCCGCAGCCAGTGATGCGCCAGTCCGACCGGCTGCCCGCCTACCAAGCCGCGCTGGACCGGCTGGCGGACATGGGCCTGCTCTATCCCTGCCGCTGCCGCCGCGCGGACATCGCGGCGGCGCTGTCTGCCCCCCAGGAAGGGTTGATCGGCCCCGACGGCCCGGTCTATCCCGGCACTTGCCGAGGGCGGCAGATGGAGGACGCAGGCCCCGACGACGCGATCCGGCTGAACCTGCGGTGGGCGTTTGCGCGGCTCGGCCTCGACCGCATCGGCTTTCAGGACGAGGTTGTGCTGCCCGGCCAGCGCCATGATCTGACAACCGAGGACTTCATCGCCGGCGTGGGCGACGTGGTTCTGGCTCGGCGCGGCATGGGGACCAGCTATCACCTGTCGGTCGTTGTGGACGACGCCGCGCAGGGGATCACGCTGGTCACGCGCGGGAAAGACCTGTTCGATTCGACCTATATCCATGCGCTTCTTCAGGCGCTGCTCGATCTGCCGCAGCCGCTTTACCACCACCACCGGCTGATCCGGGATGAGGCGGGCAAGCGGCTGGCCAAGCGCGACAACGCCCGCGCGATCTCGCTTTGCCGGGCTGAAGGGGCCTCACCCAAGGACATCGCCGGCGCCGTTGGTCTGACACAAGCCAGTTGTAGCCATGCGCTATCGCCGCATGGATATTCGGGTCAGGCGGAAAACCCTTGAGATTTCAGGGTTCGGGCGCCATCAGCTCGACCTCCGCCTGATCGCGGATGGCGGTATAGAAGCAGGTCCTGCGGTTGGTGTGGCAGGCGGGGCCGGTCTGCTCCACCAGCATGAGCAGGCAGTCGCGGTCGCAGTCGAGCCGCATTTCCACCAGCCGCTGCATGTGGCCGGAGCTTTCGCCCTTGACCCAGAACGCCGCCCGCGAGCGCGACCAGTAGGTGACCCGTCCCGTCTCGAGCGTGCGCCTCACCGCCTCGGCATTCATCCACGCCATCATCAGCACCTCGTCCGAGGCATGGTCCTGCGCGATGGCCGGGATCAGGCCATTCGCGTCGAAACGCAGGGTCGCAGGGTCGAACATCGGTTTTCCTTTCAGGCTCGGATGCCTATCTAGCGGGCAGACGGTGTGGGGAAAAGCGATGGCCGACGACGATCTGATGGCGCTTTATTCGCGCAGACTGCTGGCGCTGGCTGCCGACATCCCGCATCTGGGCCGCCTGCCCGCGCCGACCGGATCGGCCACGCGGCGATCCCCTCAATGCGGGTCAACGGTGACGGCGCATGTGGTTGTCGCGGATGGGGTCGTGACCGAGTTCGCGCAGGAGGTGCGGGCCTGCGCCTTGGGGCAGGCTTCGGCCGCTGTGCTGGGAGGCGCGGTCATCGGACGGACGCCGGCCGAGCTTGCCGCTGCCCGTGACAGCCTTCGCGCGATGCTGACCGAAGGGGCATCCGCACCCGAAGGCCCCTTTTCCGGTGCCGAGGCGCTGACCCCGGCGCGGGATTTCCCGAACCGCCACGCCTCGATCCTGCTGGCTTGGGAGGCCGCGGCCGAGGCCGCCGGCGCCTGATCAGACGGGCGGAGAAATCCTTTCGGGGTTGATCCCCATCAACTCGTGGAACTCGGGCGGGGCGCGGCCCAGCAGTTCCTCGGCCAGGTCGCGGCCCATGTCCACGCCGTCGCTGACAAGCCCCCGCCGCTCTCCGCGGATCGACAGCGAGCCGTCGGGCAGCAGGATTTCGCCCCGCAGCCAGAGGTTCTCGCCGTCGAGTTCCGCCAGCCCGGCCAGCGGCGTCTCGCAGGACCCGTCGAGGCGGCGCAGGAAGGCGCGTTCAGCCGTGACCCGCAGCGTCGTCGGCAGGTCCGAGATCGTCGCCAGCATCGAACCCGCGATCACGTCGTCCCGGCGCCGCTCGACCCCGATGGCGCCCTGCGCCACGGCGGGCAGCATCTCGTCGGGCGCGATGGCGCTGCGGACCACGTCCAGCATCCCAAGCCGCGTCAGGCCAGCCATGGCGAGGAAGGTCGCCTCGGCCACGCCTTCGTCCAGCTTGCGCATCCGGGTCTGCACGTTGCCCCGGAACTCGACCATCGTCAGGTCGGGGCGATAGTGGATCAGTTGCGCCCGCCGGCGCAGGCTGGAGGAGCCGACGGGCGTGCCCGCAGGCAATTCAGCGATCGAGCCCCAGCGGCGGCTGACGAAGGCGTCGCGGACGTCCTCTCGCGGCAGGTAGCAGTCGATCACCAGCCCCTCGGGCTGCAGGACCGGCATGTCCTTCATCGAGTGGACGGCGATGTCGATGCGGTCGTCGAGCAGCGCGTCCTCGATCTCGCGGGTGAACAGGCCCTTGCCGCCGATCTCGCGCAGGGGGCGGTCCAGCACGCGGTCGCCTGTGGTCTTGATGACCACGATCTCGAAGGCATCCGCGGCCAAGTCATGCGCGGCAGCGAGCCGGTCGCGCGTCTCGTGCGCCTGCGCAAGCGCCAGCGCCGAGCCGCGGGTGCCGATCCGAAGCGGGCGGTCGGGGGTGGGTAAAGCGTCCATGCGCGACGGGTTATCCCCGCGCCCTCGCCTTGACAACCGCGTTGCGGCAGAAGGGCGCATCCGCGCCTGCGCCATCCGCCCCGCTTGCAAGCGCTGCCGCGGCTTGCGACAAGGCCGCATGACCCAAGCCATCCGCCCCGAACCGCAGCAAAGCCCGTCCAAGACCATCCTGCGCGCCCTTGCGGGCGAGCGCCAGCCGGTGCCTCCGATCTGGATGATGCGGCAGGCCGGGCGCTATCTGCCCGAATACCGCGCGACGCGGGCGCAGGCGGGGGATTTCCTCAAGCTCTGCTACAACCCGGACCTCGCGGCCGAGGTCACGCTGCAGCCCATCCGCCGCTTCGGCTTCGACGCGGCGATCCTGTTCGCCGACATCCTGCTGATCCCGCAGGCGCTGGGGATGGACCTCTGGTTCGTGACCGGCGAGGGGCCACGCCTGTCCACCATTACAACGCCCGAAGAACTGGCCGCGCTGAAACCGGCGGAGGCTATCCACGAGACGCTGGCGCCGGTCTACGAAACCGTCCGTATCCTGTCGCGCGAATTGCCGCGCGAGACGACTCTGATTGGTTTCGCGGGCGCGCCCTGGACGGTGGCGACCTACATGATCGCGGGCCGCGGCGGCCTGGAACAGGCGCCGGCGCATGCGCTGAAGGAAACGGACCGCGCGACCTTCCAGGGGATCATCGACCGTGTAACCGAGGCCACGATCCTTTACCTGTCCGCGCAGATCGAGGCCGGGGCCGAGGTCGTCAAGCTGTTCGACAGTTGGGCGGGCAGCCTGCGCGGGCAGGACTTCGACGATTTCGCCGTGGAACCCACCCGGAAGATCATCGCCGCTCTCAAGGAACGTCATCCGCATATCCCTGTCATCGCCTTCCCGCGCGAGGCGGGGGATCGCTACATCGGCTTTGCGAAAGTGACGGGGGCGGATTGCGTGGCGCTGGACAACTCGGTGTCCGCCGATTGGGCGGCGGAGCATGTTCAGCGTGACGGCTGCGTGCAAGGGAACCTCGCGCCGGGACACATGGTCACGGGCGGGCAGGCGCTGGTCGATGAGACCCGCGCCATTGTGCGGGCCTTCTCGGGCGGGCCGCACATCTTCAACCTCGGCCACGGGATCACGCCGGACGCGGACCCCGAGAACGTGGCGCTGATGATCCGCACGGTGCGCGAAGCCCGCTGAGCCGATGTGGATCGCCGCGACGCTGATCGCCTCGCTGGCGCAGACCGGACGCAACGCGGCGCAGGCAGGGCTGACTTCGCGCATCGGGACGATGGGCGCGACGGGGGTGCGGTTCCTGTTCGGGCTGCCCTTTGCCCTTCTGTTTCTCGGCCTGATAGCCTTGGTCGAGCCGCTGCCCCGGTTGAACGCCACCGCCTTCGGCTATGCCGCAACGGGAGCCGTGTCGCAGATCGCGGCGACGGCGCTGATGCTGACGGCCATGCAGCGGCGGGGCTTTGCCGTCGCCACCGCGCTGATCAAGACCGAGCCGGTGACGCTCGCCATCCTCGGCGCGGTGCTGCTGGCCGAGCCGCTGACCCCAGCCCGGCTTGGGGCCATCGCTGTGGCGACCACCGGTGTGCTGGCGATGTCGGGCAGTGGATGGCGGCGGGCCGGGCCGGGACCGGCGGCGCTCGCCATCCTTGCAGGAGGGCTGTTCGGCTTGTCAGCCATCGGCTTTCGCGGCGGCATCCTGTCGCTGCCCTCGGGCGGCGAGTTGATGCGGGCAACCACGATCCTCGTGCTGTCGCTGACGCTGCAAACGGTGCTGGTCGGCGCTTGGCTTGCCTCGCGCGACCGCCCTGCCTTGTGCGGAATGCTGGCTGCCTGGCGCGAGTCGCTGGGCGCAGGCTTCCTCGGGGCGCTGGCCTCGCAGTTCTGGTTCCTCGCTTTCGCGCTGGCGCCCGCTGCCAATGTGCGGACGCTGGCGCTGGTCGAGGTGGTCTTCGCCGCCGCCGTCTCGCGTCACCGGCGCGAGGCGATGGGCCCGCGCCAGCTTTCCGGCATGGCCCTGATCGTCGCGGGCGTGGTCGGGCTTCTGTGGACAACGCACTGAGGCATCAGACCCACTTCGCCATCGGCGGCAGGCTCATCAGCACGGCGTCGGGGTTGTGGCCTGTTTCCAGCCCGAACTTGGTGCCGCGGTCGTAGACGAGGTTGTATTCCGCGTAGAGGCCCCGGTGGATCAGTTGGGCATCCTTGTCCTGGGGCGTCCAGTCTTGCGCCATGCGATTCCGCGCCAAAGGCAGGAAGGCGGGCAGGAAGGCCTCGCCCACCGCGCGGGTGAAGGCGAAGTCGGCGGACCAGTCGCCCGTGTTCAGGTCGTCGTAGAAGATGCCGCCGACGCCGCGCGCACGGCCGCGATGGGGGATGAAGAAATACTCGTCCGCCCAAGCCTTGAAGCGGTCATAGTAATCGGCGCCGTGAGGAGTGCAGGCATCCCGCAGGGTAGCGTGGAAATGCGCGGTATCCTCGGGGTATTCGAGGCAGGGGTTCAGGTCCGACCCGCCCCCGAACCACCAGGCGCCTGGGGTCCAGAACATCCGCGTGTTCATGTGGACAGCGGGGGCGTGGGGGTTCTGCATGTGGGCGACAAGGCTGATGCCGCTGGCCCAGAAGCGCGGATCATCCTCGATCCCCGGCACGCCGCGAGCGGCCATGGCGGTCTGGGCGCGGGGGGCGAGCGTCCCGTGCACCTCGGACCAGTTGACGCCGACCTTCTCGAAGACGCGGCCCCCGCGCATCACCGACATGATGCCGCCGCCGCCATCCTCGGCCCGCTCGGTCAGGGTGATCTCGAACCGGCCGGGGGCGGTATCGCCCGGCCCTTCGTTCTCCAGTGCCTCGAAGGCCGTGGTAATGCGGTCGCGCAGGGCGCGGAACCAGTCGGAAGCCTCGCGGCGCTCGTCGCTCATGTCCATCGCCAGGGGCCTTTCGTGAATTGCGGCACCCACGGCGCCGCGCTAGGATTCAACCCGACCTGATTAGAGGTGCCGCCGATGAGCCGCAACCTGACCCTGACCGCGCTGGCCTGCCTGACGCTCGCCGCCTGCGGCACGCCGCAGGAACAGTGCATTTCCCGCAACACCGACGAATACCGCACGGTGTCCCGCCTGCTGGCCGAGGTCGAGGGGAACCTCGTGCGCGGCTATGCCTGGGACGAGCGGGTGGTGACGCGGACCGAGTTCGACTTCTGCCCGACGATCCGACGGAACCGCGACGGCGAGCGCGTGCTGGTGCAGCGTTCCTGCTGGCGCGACGTGGCCGACACCCAGCGGTTCCGGGTGCCGATCGATCCGCTTGTAGAGCAGCGCAAGGCCGCGAACCTGCGCGAAAGGGTCGCCGCGCTGCGCCCGAACGCCGAACGCGCCGTCGCCGCCTGCCGCGCCGCCTATCCCGAGGAAGGCTGACGCCTTTTCGGGCGCCCTGCCCCGGTCGCGGTGATGACCTTGAAGCGGTTGTCGCCGCCGATCTCCTGCACATTGGCGAAGAACTCGTTCAGCGCCGCCTCATAGGGCAGGTGCCGGTTCGCGACCATCCACAGCCGCCCCGCCCCGGTCAGCAGCCCGGCCGCGGCACGGATGAAACGCGCGCCCAGATGCGGGTCGGCCGCCCGGCCCTCGTGGAAGGGCGGGTTCATGACGACGCCGTTCACCGGCTCGGACAGGCGGAAGGTGGTGGCGTCGGCCCAGTGGAAGTGGGCGCGGGGGTCGGTCACGTTGCGACGGGCGCAATCCAGCGCGGCATGCTCGGCCTCGACCAGATGCAGCAACTCGACGCCGGGACGGGTCAGCACCTGCGCGGAAAGCCAGCCCCAGCCCGCACCCAGATCGACGATACGGGTCGGCAGACGTTCCGGCAGGCAGGCCGCCAGCGCCACGGAAGCCGGATCGGGGCCGTCCGCCGAAAAGACGCCGGGCGCGGTCACGAAGCCGCCGTCGATCATTCGTTTCGCGCTCTTCCACTCGGCGGGCAGCCAGTCGCCGCCGAGAACGGTCACGCGGAAGATCTTTCCATGCGCGCGGGACTGCACCTGATCCACCGGGGCAAGCGCCCGCATCTCGCGCAGCATGGCGTCAATGCCGTCGGTCTTCTGCCCGTCGATCCACAGCGCCGCGCCTTCGTCCAGCGCGGCGGCGGCGGCGGCGACACGCGCCCGGGCCTCGGCCCGCGCGCGGGGCAAGAAGACCACCGCGGCATCCGCCCGCCCCTCGACCGAGGTCAGCGCCCGGAATCCCTGCGCCGCAATCGAATCATAGGACGGGCGGAACCCCTGCACGACCGTCGTGCGGGCCGGATCAAAGTCCGCAAGATCCCCCGGTCCTGCCCCGATCAGCAGGACCGAGCCCTCGATGGGGTCGATCAGCTCAAGCCGAGAGCCCGCCACCTATTCCTTTTCCATTGTGCATTGCAGCGGATGCTGCTGGCGGCGGGCAAGTTCCATCACCTGCGCGACCTTGGTCTCGGCGATCTCGTGAGAAAAGACGCCGACCACGGCCACGCCCTTGCGGTGGACGGTCAGCATGATCTCGATCGCCTGGGCGTGTGTCATCCCGAACAGGCGTTCGAGGATATGGACGACGAACTCCATCGGGGTGAAGTCGTCGTTCAGCAGCAACACCTTGTAAAGCGGCGGGCGCTGGGTCTTTGGCTTGGTCTTGACCGCAATGCCTGACTCGTTCTGGCCATCGGAAGGCGAGTCGGTCATGCGCGGAAAATCGGGCGTCGACGTCACGGCGGCTTCTGTCCTGAACGGGCGGGTTGCCATGGAATATAGGACCGCGAAACGCCAAGTGAAAGCCTCTCGCCGCCAACAGGCCGCGCAAAACCTCCGGTTGTGGCAATTCTAAGGTTTTCGCAACTCAACCCCCGTGCTATCGTGAGTCTGTTAATCAAGGGTGTGCGATAAAGAACGCGCCCGCAGGCAGAGAGACCGGGACAGTGCAAATCCTTCACAGAACCCTGATCGCGGGGTGGCTTGTCTTCATGGCCGCCCTGATACCCCTGACGGCATCTGCCGCCCCCTTCGCCGCCCATGTCATGGACGGCAGGACAGGCAAGGAAATCTATTCGCAGAACGCGAATGCGCGGCTGCATCCGGCCTCGCTGACCAAGATGATGACGCTCTACATGGCCTTCACGGCGATCGAGCGGGGACAGGTCCGGCTGGATTCCCGGTTCACGGTGACAAAGCACGCGGCGGGGCAACCGCCCTCGCGTCTGGGCCTGCGGGCGGGCCAGCAGATCGAATTGCGCTACCTGATCCGCGCGGCGGCGGTGAAATCGGCCAACGACGCCGCCACCGCCATCGGCGAGGGGCTGGCGGGGTCCGAGGCGCGGTTCGGCCAGCAGATGACGGCGATGGCTCGGGCGCTGGGGATGAGCAACACCACTTTCCGCAATGCCAACGGGCTGACGCAGGACGGGCATTATTCCACCGCCCGCGACATGTCGGTGCTGGGGCGGCGGCTGTTCTATGACTTCCCGCAGTATTATTCGATCTTCTCGCGCCGCTCGGCGGATGCGGGGATCGCCACGGTCGCCAGCACCAACAAGCGGTTCCTTGACAGCTACCAGGGCGCGGATGGGATCAAGACCGGCTATACCCGCGCGGCGGGCTTCAACCTGACCGCATCGGCCCAGCGGGGGTCCAAGCGGATCATCGCCACGGTGATGGGCGGCCAGTCCACGGCGCAGCGCAACGCGGTCATGGCGCAGCTTCTGGACACCGGCTTCGGCAAGGCCCCTGCCCGGGTCAAGGAGATCCGGCCCGAGCCGCCCGAGTACATGGTCGAACGCAAGCGCAGCGTGCAGGTCGCCCGCAGCGCGCCGCCGGTCCCTTCGCCGGTCGCGGCCCGGCCCGTCAGGGGCTCGACCGTGCCGCTTGAACCCGAGCGCCGGCAGGCGACGGCGCCTGCGCCGGCCCAGGCGGCCCCCGTGGTCGCACAGGCCAGCGTCGGCTCTGCCCGCCCTGCCCGCCGGCCGGCTGCCGCTGCCGCTGCCGCTGCCGCCCCGGTCAGGCTGGCCGCCGCGGACCCGGCCGCCGTCGAGGCTGCCGTCGCAGGCGCCATCGTGGATGCCAGCCGGCCCGCCCCCGCCCCACGCAGCGGACCGGCCGCGATGGCCAAGGCGCCGCGCACCCCCGGCTCGACCTTTGTGGCGGCGGCAGCGCCGAAGCAGGACGCCGCGCCCTCGGCAGGCACCCGGCTGGCAGCGTCGGACAAGCCCGTGCGCAAGTCCGACACGGTGATCCTCGCCGCGATGGAGGAGGAAGGCGACCGCTCCGAACCCGAGGCGGTCGAGATCGTGTCCCGCCCCTCGACGCGTGGCCGCGGCAATCACGGCATCACGCTTGGCCGCTACAAGACCAAGGCCGAAGCCGAGCAGCTTCTGCTGCGGACCGCCCTGCAGGAAAGCGCGGTGCTGAACAACGCCAACCGCCATGTCGGCAACACCCCGAAAGGGTGGGAGGCGAACTTCTCGGGCCTGACCCGCGACGCGGCGAATCTTGCCTGCGAAAAGCTGGCTGCCCGCTCACAGCGCTGCAAGGTGCTGGGGAACTGAGCGACCGCTGCCGACGGTGACAAAGGCCCGGTGAGACCGGGCCTTTTTTCTTGCCGGTGCACGATCGTCAACGGCCCCCCGATACGCCGGAACAACTTCATTGCGCAGGAACACCGGCGTTTCCGGTCAAAGGCCGCCCTTTCCCGGATGTTCCGATGGATCAAGCTTGCCGCGCCCGATCAATGATCCCGGCAATGCGCCATTCGCCCCTTATGTTCCCCGTCACCGCAGAACCAGTTGGTCACGCGGGTATCCGCATCGCCTAGTCAAGCGGCAGGGCAACCCGGTGTCCTTCTTCATCGCACAAATATCTTCGGGGATCGTCGTATACGGCGATCGGGGCAGACAGCCTCCGGACCGGCGGTGCAACAAGCGTATGCGTCAGCCGCAGGGCCGCAACAGGATCATCGTGCCCTTGAAAGTCGTCACAGGTCAGATGCCGCATCTTCTTCAATCATGCCCCGCAGGCAGCCTTCACGGCTTGGGCCGGTCGTCCCATTCGTCGCTGAGGATGCGGTGCGCGTCGCCCTTGGGGTCCTCGTACTGCTTGTTCCGCAAGGTCCACAGGAACGCCACCAGCCCCAGCCCACCGAGGAACAGCGAGACGGGGATCAGGAACAGCAGCACCTCCATCAGCGGACCCTCAGCGCGTTCAGGGTGACGGCAATGGAACTCAGAGACATCGCCAGCGCAGCGATAAGAGGGGTCGCCAGCCCCGCCAGCGCGACCGGCACCGCGATGATGTTGTAGAAGCCGGACAGCGCGAAGTTTTCGCGGATGCGCCGGATCGACGAGCGCGCGACGCCCACGGCATCCGCGATCGGCCCCAAGTCCTTGCCGACCAGCACCATGTCCGACGCCACCCGTGCCGCGTCCAGCGCGCTTGCCGGCGAGATCGAGGCATGGGCCGAGGCCAGCGCCGCCGTGTCGTTCAGCCCGTCGCCGACCATCAGGACGTGCCGTCCTTCGGCCGAAAGCGAGGCCACCGCCGCCGCCTTCTCCTGCGGGGTCACGCCCGCGCGCCATTCCTCGACCCCCAGCCGCGCGGCGATGTCGGACACGGCACCCGCGCCGTCGCCCGACAGGATCATCACCCGCAGCCCGGCATGGCGCAACCGCGCCACGGTCTCGGCGGCGCCCGGCCGCAGGCTGTCGGTGAAGTCCATGCGGCTGACCCGCTTGCCGATCCGCAGCCAGGTCGCGGCACCCGGCGCGTCATCCGCAGCCCCGATCCAGTCGGCGCGGCCGAGCCGCACGAGTTGCCCTTGCCAGCGCCCCTCGACGCCGTGGCCGGGGATCTCGCGCAGGTCCTCGACCTTCGCCGCAGGCTCCTCGATGGCAGCAGCCAGCGCCCGGGACAGCGGATGGGCCGAGGCCCCGGCCAGTGCCGCCGCGAGCGCGCGGCTTTCGGCGTCCAGGCCGCCGTCGCCGGCAAGCTCCGGCGTGCCCATGGTCAGGGTGCCGGTCTTGTCGAAGATCACGGTATCGACTTCGGCCAGACGTTCCAGCGCGGTGCCGTCCTTGATGAGCAGCCCCTTGCGGAACAGCCGTCCCGAGGCGGTGGTCACGACTGCCGGCACCGCCAGCCCCAGGGCGCAGGGACAGGTGATGATCAGCACAGCCGCCGCCACGTTCAGCGCCACCCGCAGGTCGCCCGTCGCCCAGAGCCAGCCGAGGAAGCTGAAAAAGGCCAGCAGATGCACCGTCGGCGCATAGAAACGGCTCACCCGGTCGGCGATCGAGGTATAGCGCCCGCGCGCCGATTCCGCCGCCGCCACCAGCGCCGTCAGCCGCGACAGCGAACTGTCGCGCCCGGCCGCCGTCACCCGCAGGGTCAGGGGGCCGGTCAGGTTGACCTCGCCCGTCGACAGCGCGTCGCCGGGATGGGCTGCGACCGGGACGGACTCGCCCGTCAGCAGCGAGCGGTCGATTTCCGAGCCGCCCGCCGTCACCACCCCGTCCGCGGGGATGCGCCCGCCGGGACGCACCAGGATCAGGTCGCCCGCCTTGAGGTCGGACACCGGCACGGTTTCCTCGGCCCCGTCCTCAAGCCGGACCGCACGGGGCACCTCAAGCGCCGTCAGTTCCTCGGCGGCGGATCGCGCCACGGCGCGGCTGCGATAATCGAGGTAGCGCCCGATCAGCAGGAAGAAGCACAGCGTCACCGCGCCGTCGAAATAGGCGTGGCGGCCGCTGTTCAGCGTCTCGTAGATGGAAATCGCATTGGCGAGGATCAGCGCCAGCGAGATCGGCACGTCCATGCCAAGCCGCCCCGCCCGGACCGAGCGCCAGGCGTTCACGAAGAACGGCTTGCCCGCGAAGATCGTGGTCGGCACTGCGATGGCGCCCGCGATCCAGTGAAACAGGTCCCGCGTCGCCGCATCCGCCCCCGACCAGACGGCGATGGACAGGATCATCACGTTCATCATGGCAAAGCCCGAAACGCCGATCCGCATCAGCAGGTCGCGGCCCTGCCGGTCGGCGGCGGTGGCGCTGAACGCGCCGGGGTCAAGCTCATGCGCCTCGTAGCCGATGCGGTCGAGGACCGGGATCAGGTCCTCGGCGCGCAGCCCTTCGGCATCCACGACGACGCGGCGCAGCGACAGGTTCACCCGCGCGTCGCGCACCCCCGGCACAGCGGAAAGCGCGCGCTCGACATCGGTGATGCAGGCGGCGCAATGGGCCGTCGGCAGCGACAGGATCACGTCGCCCCGGACCGGCCCCGTGCGCGCCAGACGGCCCGCCAGAGGTGCCGCGTCACAGGCCGGGCAGGCGCTGAAGCGGCTTTCGAAATCCACCCGCGCGTCGGTCATTCCCTGACCCTGCTGCCCGAGAAATGGTCGATGCGCTGGCGGAACTCGGTCCCGTCCCAGGCCTTGGCCGTGACGTGGATGTTCCAGATGCCGGGGGCCAGTGCCAGGGGCGCGCGGAACAGCCCGTTCTCATAGATGAACTGCGGCACCTGGTCGTCGCGCACATGGGTGGGGCGGCCGACGGTCGCACTCAGCGACTGGACGCGGCCCGGGTTGCCTTGGGCGTCGCGGACCATCAGCGTCAACTCGCGCCCGTCATATTCCGGCGTGACCGTCCAGCCGAGCGCCGCCTGGGCTGCCCTTTCCCGGTCGAAGCGCTGCGAGGCGACATAGCTGTTCGGCGTTTCCAGCCCCGGAAAGGTGCTGACCGCCTTGAAGGCCATCAGCAGGTTGACCCCGACGATGACGCCGAAGGCGGTCAGCGTGATCGCCAGCACATGCCGCCCGGTCAGTTCCCGCGTCATCCTACCGCTCCGTTCCATGGAAGACCGTCTCGACCGCGGCACGGCGGCCCGAGTCCACGTCCTCGATCCACATCGTCAGAGGGGTCTGGCCGCTGGTCGCCAGCGCCGAGCCTGGCTCGGCCGTCAGGTAGACCCGCTGCTCGAAGGTCTGGTCCTGCGGCACCGCCACCGTGTCCCGCCCGCCTTCCAGCGTGATCTGTGCGTTTGGCAGCATCTCGCCCCCGGCAGTCTCGACGCCCACGGCGAAGGTCTTTTCTTCGCCCTGCATGTTGCGCAGCCGCAGCTCGTAGGTGTTGCGGATCGAGCCGTCGGACATGGTGACGTAAAGCGGGTTCCGCACCGGCGAGACATTCAGGTCGTAGGGCGCGCGCAGGAACAGCGCCACGATCAACCCGACGCCGATCGCGCCCCAGAGAGTGAAATACAGCAGCGGACGCGGACGCAGGACGTGCTTCCAGAGCGATTCGCCCTCTTGCCCGGTCTTCTCGGCATGCTCGTCCTTCAGCGCCATGTAGTCGATCAGCCCGCGCGGCTTGCCGATCCTAGCCATCACGTCGTCGCAGGCGTCGATGCACAGCGCGCAGGTGATGCATTCCAGTTGCTGGCCGTCGCGGATGTCGATCCCCATGGGGCAGACGTTCACGCAGGCAAGGCAGTCGATGCAGTCGCCCTTGGCGCCGGGGGGGATGTCGGACTTGGTCGGCTGACCCTTGGCGATCTTGCCACGAGGCTCACCCCGCCATTCGCGATAGGCGACGGTCAGGGTGTTCTCGTCCATCATGGCGCCCTGGATGCGGGGCCAGGGACAGGCGTAGATGCAGATCTGTTCGCGCGCGAAGCCGCCGAAGAAGAAGGTGGTCGCGGTCATGATGCCAATGGTGATATAGGCGACAGGATGGGCGTTCAGCGTCACGAGGTCACGCAGCAGCGTCGGCGCATCGGCGAAGTAAAAGACCCAGGCGCCGCCGGTCAGCAGGCCGATCAGCAGCCAGGCCGCCCATTTGGTCGCGCGCAGGCGGACCTTGCGGGCATCCCAGCCCTGCTCATACAGGCGGATGCGGGCGTTGCGGTCGCCCTCGATCCGGCGCTCGACCATCATGAAGAGGTCGGTCCAGACGGTCTGCGGGCAGAAATAGCCGCACCAGACCCGGCCCAGGACCGAAGTGAACAGGAACAGCCCAAGCCCCGCCATGATGAGAAGGCCGGCGACGAAATAGAATTCGTGCGGCCAGATCTCGATCCAGAAGAAGAAGAAGCGTCGGTTGGCCAGATCCACCAGAACCGCCTGGTCGGGCATCCCGGGCCCCCGGTCCCAGCGAATCCAGGGGGTGATGTAATAGATGCCCAGCGTCAACGCCATCAGCACCCACTTGAGATTGCGGAAGTTGCCCCTGACCCGGCGCGGGAAGATCGGCTCGCGCGCCGCGTAAAGGCGGGGGGGTTCCTGCTCGACGGTGGACATATGCGACTCCTGATGTGCAGGGGCGGGCCCTGCAGCGGTGGCCTTGACCTCCATCAAGTGCCAGCAGCCTGCCATATATGGCACAAGCAGGCCGGCTTTTCAGGGACTGTTTGTCGCACCCCCTGCATGATTCATGCAAGAGGACGCGAGCCGGTTCGTCAAGGGCGGCCTCCCGAAAGTGGACAGAGGAACCGCAACGCCGGCCCGGCGCGCCTGTCAGGGCCGCGCCGGGCCGGCGAATGAGGCCAAGGTCACTCGCCGCCGCCGAGTCCGTGGACATAGGTCGCGACGGCGCGGATGTCGGATTCGCTCAGCCGGTCCGACCAGGCGGGCATCACGCCGAAGGGTCCGTCGTGGATGACCCGACGGATGGTCGCCTCGTCGCCGCGACCGTCCACGTTGTACATCCACACCGCATCCGCGAGGTTCGGCGCCCCCTGGCTGCGGTCGCCGGTGCCGTCCTCCATGTGGCAGGCCACGCAGTTCTCCTCGTAGACCACGGCGCCATCGGCGGCGGCGGGTTCGTCATGGGGCAGGTCGGACAGGGACAGCACATATTGCGTGACCTGGTCGATCTGCTGGTCGTCGAGGATGCCGTCAACGCCGAAGCGGGGCATTTCCGAATAGCGGGTGTCGGGATCGTCCGGGCTGCGGATGCCGTGCAGCAGCGTCAGGTGGATGTCCTCGATGGTGCCGCCCCACAGCCAGTCGTTGTCCAGCAGGTTCGGATAGCCGGGGTTCCCCGCCGCCCCCGCGCCGTGGCACTGGGCGCAATAGGTGCGGAAGATCGAGGCGCCCGCGTTGTTGGAAAAGTTCAGCAATTCGGGGTCGCCGGTGATCTCGGTCAGATCGACCGAGGCAAGGCGGGTCTCGATCGGCGCGTTCGCCTCGTCGAAGCGGCGCATCTCGGCCTCGACGTCGTCGCGCTGGGTGGTGCCAAGGACGCCGCGGGTGAAGTCGTTCACCAGCGGGACCGCAGGATAGGCGATGACGTAGCCCACCGCCCAGATGATGGTGGCGTAGAAGGTCCAGAGCCACCAGCGCGGCAGCGGGTTGTCGTATTCCTCGATCCCGTCCCAAGCGTGGCCGGTGGACTTGACCTCGACGACGTTCTTGCCCACGCGGCGCGTGATCTTGCGGCGCGGCTCGCGTTCCGACCGCGGCTTCACCCCGGTCAGCACCTCGGGCATGTTCTCGAGGATCTGCTCGGCGTTTTCCTGGTCCGCCGCGCGCCGTTCCACCGAGATGCGGTTCTCGGGGTTGGCGGGCGACTCGTGCGGATCGTTGATGTCCGCGCCGATGTTCTCGGCCACCTCGCGTTCGCGCGGGGTCGGCCTCTCGTCCCGGGGCGGGTTCTCGTCTTTGGGATCGGCCATCACTCGCCCTCCTTGCGGTCCACCCTGGCCTTTTCGTCTGGCTCGGGGGCGGGTTTCGTCTCGTTGCGGAAGATGCTTTCGGCGGCGTCCCGGTGCAGCCGGCGCGAGCCCGGCCGCCACACGAACAGGACCACGCCGATGAACACCAGTGTCAGGGCCAGCAGCACCCAGCTGTCGGCGAACTGGCGCAGGAAGGAATAGCGGTCCATTCCCCCTGCGCCCTCAGCGGTGCTGTTCCGGCTGGAAGGTCGAGAAATCGACCATCGTGCCGAGAACCTGCAGATAGGCGATGATCGCGTCCATCTCGGTCACGCCCGCCTGCCGGTCGAAGTTGCGCGCCTGCGCGCCCGGATAGCGCTCCTCCAGCCCCGAAGGGTCGAGGTCGGGGTCCGCCTGCGCAAGGAAATCGGCGCGGGCCTCGGCGACCATTTCTTCGGAATAGGGCACGCCCACGCGGCGGTCGGCGATCAGCCGGTCCGCGATATAAGTCGGGTCGATGTGCCGGTCGCGCAGGAAGCCGTAGCCCGGCATGATCGATTCCGGCACCACCGAGCGCGGGTCCACCATGTGGTCGATGTGCCATTCGTCCGAATAGCGCCCCCCCACGCGGGCGAGGTCCGGCCCGGTGCGCTTGGACCCCCACTGGAACGGGTGGTCATACATCGATTCCGCGGCAAGGCTGTAATGGCCGTAGCGTTCGACCTCGTCCCGCATCGGGCGGATCATCTGGCTGTGGCAGACATAGCAGCCCTCGCGGACATAGATGTCGCGCCCGGTCAGTTCCAAGGGGGTGTAGGGGCGCATCCCCTCCACCTCCTCGATGGTGTTTTCCAGGTAGAACAGGGGCGCGATCTGGACGATGCCGCCGATGGTCACCACGAGGAACGAGAACACCAGAAGCAGCGTCGCGTTCTTTTCGAGGATCTTGTGGTGGTCGAGAAGTGCCATGGAAGATCCCCTTTATTCGGCCGGAACGGCAACGCGATCGGACGCGATGCGCGGCTGTTTGGCGACCGTCGCCCACAGGTTCCAGGCCATGATGATCCCGCCCGCGAGGAAGAACACCCCGCCCAGCGTCCGCACGACCAGCATCGGATATTTGGCGATGACGGTATCGGCGAAGGCGTTGACCAGGAAGCCCTGGCTGTCGACCTCGCGCCACATCAGCCCCTCCATGATGCCCGAGACCCACATCGAGGCGGCGTAAAGCACCAGCCCGATGGTCGCGAGCCAGAAGTGCCAGCTTACGGCGGCGGTCGAATACAGCCGCTCGCGCCCCCAGAGCCGCGGCGTCAGATAGTAGAGCGCGCCGAAGGTGATCATGCCGTTCCAGCCCAGAGCGCCGGAATGGACATGGCCGATGGTCCAGTCGGTGTAATGCGACAGCGAGTTCACGGCCTTGATCGACATCATCGGCCCCTCGAAGGTCGCCATGCCGTAGAAGCCGACGGCCACGACCATCATCCGCAGGATCGGGTCGGTGCGCAGCTTGTCCCAGGCGCCCGACAGGGTCATCAGCCCGTTGATCATGCCGCCCCAGGACGGCATCCACAGCATGATGGAAAACACCATGCCCAGCGTCGCGGCCCATTCCGGCAGCGCCGTGTAATGCAAGTGGTGCGGACCCGCCCAGATATACATGAAAATCAGCGCCCAGAAGTGGATGATCGACAGCTTGTAGCTGTAGACCGGACGCTCGGCCTGCTTGGGGATGAAGTAATACATCATCCCGAGGAACCCGGCCGTCAGGAAGAAGCCCACCGCGTTGTGGCCGTACCACCACTGCGTCATCGCGTCCTGCACGCCCGCGAACAGCGGCACCGACTTGGACCCGAAGATGCTGACCGGCATCGCCAGGTTGTTGACGATGTGCAGCATCGCGATGGTCACGATGAAGGACAGGTAGAACCAGTTGGCGACGTAGATGTGCGGCTCGCGCCGCTTCATGATCGTGCCGAGGTAGATCATCAGGTAGACGACCCAGACGATCGTCAGCCACAGGTCCACGTACCATTCGGGTTCGGCGTATTCCTTGGAATGGCTCGCGCCCAGGATATAGCCGGTCGCTGCCAGGACGATGAACAGGTTGTAGCCCCAGATCACGAACCAGGCCGCGTTGCCGCCCCAGAGCCGCGTCGCGCAGGACCGCTGGACGACGTAGAACGAGGTCGCGATCAGCGCATTGCCCCCGAAGGCAAAGATCACCGCCGAGGTGTGCAGGGGGCGCAGCTTGCCGAAGTTGGTGAAGCCCTGCAGCGCGTCCGAGAAGTTGAGCGACGGCCAGGCAAGCTGCGCCGCGATGATGACGCCGACCAGGAAGCCCACGACGCCCCACAGGGCGGTCGCGATGACGCCCACGCGGATCGGGCCGTCAAGATATTCGTTCTGCGCGCCCGCGACCGCCAGCGTGCGGTTCGGGTCGTCCATGTGGCGCAGAACCCAGATGAATGTCAGCCCGGCGGCCAGCATGACCGTCAGCGCATTGACCTGATAGGCCAGATCGCGCGCATAGTTGGCCGCGATCGCGGCGAACACCGCGATCAAGCCAAGCACGATCAGCTTCAAGCTATCCCACATCGTGTTGGTGTCCTTTGTCTCGCAACAGCACGGCCGAATCGCCCTGCGGCGATCCGGCAAACCGTCTTGGCCATGTCCTCTATTGAGCGAATGTTTACGAAACCTTGATCTGCGTCAACAAAACCAGTGGCTAGGGCGGCATACTGTCGCGGGCAACCTTTGCCGAAAGGGCCGCCCCAGAAGAAGGATCAGGCGCATGGGCTACAAGACCATCCTCACCGTCATCACCCAGCCGGACCAGAAGCGGCAGATCGAGGCCGCCGTGGCGATCGCCCGGCGCGAGGACGCACATCTCGAAGTCTTCGCGGTGGGGGTAGACCACACCCAGACCGGCTATTACTATGCCGGCGCCTCGGCCTATGTCTTCCAGGAGGCGATCGACCGCGCCATGGCCGCAGCCGAGACGCTGGAAGCCGAGGTCCGCGCCGAGCTTGCCCCCGAGGACATCCGATGGTCGGTCGAAAGCGCGGTGGCGCAGATGGGCGGCGTGTCCACGCTGATCGCGATGCGGGCGCGCTTTGCCGACCTCGTGGTGCTGGAAAAGCCCTACGGCACCCATGCCGCGCGCGACAGCGAGGCGGCGCTGGAGGCCACGCTGTTCGAAGGCGGCGCCCCGGTCCTGGTGCTGCCGCATGAAACCGTGACGGTCGAGAACATCGGCAGGCGGGTGCTGGTCGCCTGGAACCAGTCGGACGAGGCGCTGCACGCCGTCCGCCGCGCCCTGCCTGTCCTGAAGGCCGCCGAGGCGGTCGAGATCGCGGTGGTGGACCCCTCGCCCCACTCGCCCGAAGGCTCGGACCCCGGCGGCAAGCTCTGCCAGATGCTGACGCGCCACGGCGTCAAGGCCGAGATCGCGGTGCTGGCCAAGACCCTGCCGACCGTGTCCGAGGTGCTGAACCGCCGCGGTGTGGAAACAGGGGCCGACCTGATCGTGATGGGCGCCTACAGCAAGTCGCGGCTGCGCGAGGCGATCATGGGCGGCGCGACGCGGCACATGCTGGAACGCGCGACCCTGCCGGTGCTGATGGCGCGCTGATCCGCGCGGCGGCCCTCAGCTCAGCGGGCCGCCGTCGGCATCGTCGCCGCTTTCCAGCACCAGCCGGTGGAAATCGGGCACGGTGATCCGCCGCGTGCCTTCCAGCGCGATCACCCCGTCGCGCCGGAGGGCCGAGATCTGGCGGCTGACCGTCTCGATGGTCAGGCCGAGATAGTCGGCCATGGTTTCGCGCGTCAGGGGCAGTTCGATCTCGACCCGGCCCTGCGGGCGGGACTGGCGCAGCACCGCGCCGCGCCGCGCCAGCGCCGCAAGGAAGGACGCGATCTTCTCGCGCGCCGACTTGCGGCCCAGAAGCAGCAGCCATTCCCGCGCGGCGTCCAGATCGTCCAGCGTCATGTCCAGCAGCCGCGCGGCGACGCGTGGGCTGGACCGCAGCAGTTCCTCGAAGGGCTTGCGGCGGAAGCAGCAGAGCAGCAGGTCCGACAGCGCCGTGACGGCATAGGTCGAGGTCTCGCGCCCCGGCCGGCCCAGGAAGTCCGAGGGCAGCAGCAGCCCCACCATCTGGGTGCGCCCGTCCTCCATCGTCTGCGACAGCCCGGCCACGCCCGAGACGACCGAGCCCACGAAATCCATTCGTTCGCCCGCCAGCGCCACGACCTGCCCCGCCTCGTAGCGGCGGTAGTATTTGGTGGCGTCCAGCCGGTCCAGTTCCGGCGCCTCGCAACTGGCGCAGACGGCCCGATAGCGGATCGGGCAATCCTCGCAGGGAACCTGCAGCGACCGGCACGAAGCCTCGGAACCGAGTTTGACCTGCATCAATGTTCTGCCCCGCTTTCGGTGGCATCCCTATGGCCATGGAACAGGAATCGCAACTGACGCGGCTGGGGCTGTTTGACGCGCGGGTGCCGCGCTATACGTCCTACCCCACCGCCCCGCATTTCAAGCTCTCCGTGGGACCGGCCGGTTTCACTGACTGGATCCACGCGATCCCGGCGGGCGCGTCGATCTCGCTTTACATGCATGTGCCCTTCTGCCGCAGGCTCTGCTGGTTCTGCGCCTGCCGCACGCAGGGCACCCAGTCCGACGCCCCGGTACGCGCCTATGCCGACATCCTGCTGGCGGAACTGGAGCTGCTGAAGGCGAACCTCGCCCCCGGCGTGCGCCTGTCGCGGCTGCACTGGGGCGGCGGCACGCCGACGCTGATGCCCCCCGACATGATGCGGCGCGTGGCGGGCGCGGTGTTCGACGCCTTCCCGCTGGCGGAAGGGGCCGAGTTCTCGGTCGAGATCGATCCCAACGAGATCGACGAAGCGCGTATGGACGCGCTGGCGGAATACGGGCTGACCCGCGCCTCGATCGGGGTGCAGGACTTCGACCCCGAGATCCAGAAGACCATCGGTCGCGAGCAGAGCTTCGAGATCACAGCCGAGGCTGTTCGGATGATCCGCAAGCGCGGCATCAGAAGCCTGAACACCGACATCCTTTACGGGTTGCCCCACCAGACGCCGCACCGGATCGCGGATTCGATCCAGAAGCTGATGGCGCTGTCGCCTGACCGGATCGCGCTTTACGGCTATGCCCATGTGCCGTGGATGGCCAAGCGGCAGGTCATGATCCCCGAGGACGCCTTGCCCGATGCCCCGGCCCGCCTGCGGCTGTTCGAGGTCGCCCGAGACCTGCTGGTGGCCGACGGCTATGACGAGATCGGTATCGACCACTTCGCCCGCCCCGGCGACGGGCTGGCGGTGGCGCAGAAGGCGGGCCTGCTGCGCCGGAACTTCCAGGGCTACACCGACGACCAGGCGCAGGTGCTGGTCGGCATGGGCGCCTCCTCCATCTCGCGCTTCCCGCAGGGCTATGCGCAGAACGCCCCCGCGACCGGCGCCCATGTCAAGGCGATCCGCGAGGGGCGCTTCTCGACCACCAAGGGCCATGTCTTCACCCCCGAGGACATCTGGCGCGCCCGCATGATCGAGGCGCTGATGTGCGACTTCCGCATCTCGGCCGATGAGTTCACCCGTGACCACGGCTTCACTGCCGAGGCGCTGGCCGCGCTGTTCGCTCCGGTCAAGGCACAGTTCGGCGAGATGGTGACGGTGGATGCCGAGGGCCTGTCGATCCCGGAACGCGGCCGCCCGCTGACCCGCATGATCGCGCGGATGTTCGACGGCTACGAGATGGAGGCCAAGGGCCACAGCCCAGCCATCTGATACGCCGGACCGGGGCCTTGCCCCGGACCCCAGGATATTTCCAGCCGAAAGACCAGAGTCGCAACCCCCTTCGCTGATCTGTCTTTCGGCCCCAAATATCCCCGCCGGAGGCGCCGGAGCCTTGCCGCAGGCGCCTCGTCCGAGGCCCTATCGGCCCAGCTTGGCGTGGACCTCGTCCAGATCGACCTCGCCCTTCGGCATCTTGCTGTCGGGATTGTCGAAGTCATAGCGGAACAACTGGAAATCCTTCTTGTAGATTTCCCAGACCAGGTGTCGCGACAGGTCGTCGAAATACTCGCTGACCTTGTGCAGCCGCTTCGGTCCATGCCCTTCGGATTCGTTGAAGCGCGGCACCTCGTTCACGTCCAGCTTCACCGGCGTCTCGGCTGCGTCCAAGACCTTCTGCATCCCCTCGTTAAACTTCTCGGTGAAGAAGATCCGGTCATAGCGGCCGCCGTTCACGATGAAGGTCGCGATGTGGCCGGACATGGCCGACCAATGGATGTCCGGCTCCATCGGGCGGCGCCAGCGGATGGTGTCGCGGGCGAACAGAAGGAAGCGGCGGAAGCTGGTCACCTGGTCGAAATCGAAGTTGTCCTCGGGCGAGCCGACCTCGACCCCGTAGCGTTGCATGATCTGCGGGATCATGTTGCCGCGGTAGCGCTTGCCGTTGCGCTGGATGCCCGCGATCTTGTCGAAGAAAGACGACAGGATCCGCGCGTAAGGGTTGCGGACGCAGGTGAAGGACACGGGCTTGCGCACCTTCACCGCCCGGTCGATCGCCTCCTGGCTGTTGTCCTGGTTCCACTTGTGCAGACCACCGGTCGAGTCGTGGATGTCGCCGTCGAAGTAGCGGCCGTGGTCCGAAAAGAACATGATCTGCCCGATGGTCGAGCAGGCGCATTTCGGCACCACCCGGTAGGCCATGCTTTCGCTTTCGGTCATCCAGGTGCCGGGAAAAGCCATGGCGTGAGTCCCCTGTCAGTTGAGCGGCTTGTCCCTGCCCATAAAATCGTTATGCAGCCAAGGCAACTCGCGACGCTGGATTTGTCACGATCAGGCAAGTGTTCCGCCGATGGTCGCATCGATCGAAGTGAACCCGGAAGATGGCCCGCATTGCCTTTATCCTGCTGTGCCACAAGGACCCCAAGGGCATCATCGCCCAGGCCCGGCGGCTGACCGGCTCGGGCGATTTCGTCTCGATCCACTTCGACGCGCGGGCCAACCCGGCCGATTTCGACATGCTCCGCCAGGCGCTGGACGACAACCCTGGGGTGACCTTCGCCACCCGCCGGCTGAAATGCGGCTGGGGTGAATGGTCGCTGGTCGGCGCCACGCTGGAAGCGGTGCGCGCCGCTGTCGCGGCCTTCCCCACCGCCACCCATTTCTACATGCTGTCGGGCGACTGCATGCCGATCAAGTCGGCCGATTACGCGCATGAGTTCCTCGACGCCCATGACCTCGATTACATCGAGAACTTCGACTTCTTCGAAAGCGACTGGATCAAGACCGGCTTCAAGGAAGAACGGTTGATCTACCGTCACTGGTTCAACGAACGCACCCGGAAGCGGCTGTTCTACGGCAGCTATGAATTGCAGAAGCGGCTGGGCCTGAGGCGGCGGGTGCCTTCGGACATCCGGGTGATGATCGGCTCGCAATGGTGGTGCCTGCGCCGCCAGACGATGGAAAAGGTGCTGGCCTTCTGCGACGAGCGCCCGGACGTGGTGCGCTTCTTCCAGACCACCTGGATTCCCGACGAGACCTTCTTCCAGACAATCGTCCCCCATGTCGTGCCGCGCAAGGAAATCCGGCCGCGCACGCTGACCTTCCTGATGTTCACCGACTACGGGATGCCGGTGACCTTCTACAACGACCATTACGACCTGCTGCTGGGGCAGGACTATCTCTTCGCCCGCAAGATCAGCGCCGAGGCGATCGAGCTGCGCGAGCGGCTGGGCGCGCTGTGGAAGGCGCAGGACGTGCAGTTCGCGATCTCGAACGAGGCGGCGGGGCTTTACCGCTTCCTGACCCAGCGTGGCCGCATCGGCCGCCGCTTCGGCCAGCGCTTCTGGGAGGTCGAGGGCTCGCTGGGCCGCGGTCGCACGCTGATCCTGATCGTGGCCAAGAAATGGCATGTGGCCAAGCGCCTGACCGCCGCCATCCGCTGGCACACCGACATCCCTGCGGTGAACTTCCTGTTCAACGAGCTGGACGCCGAACTGCCGGACATGGGCGGGATCGAGACGACGCTGGCCAAGCGCGAGCGTCACCGGCGGGCGCTGGTCAAGATGCTGTTCGTCATGTTCGACCAGCCCAGCATCGCGATCTGCCTCGATCCTTCGGCGCTGGGCCTGGTGCAGGACTTCCTTGGCGACAAGGCGGAAACCCGCCTGCTGCTGATCGAGGTCGATTTCGACGACGACTATGTGCGCGGCCACATCGAGCGGGTGGGGCTGGCCGGGCAGAACAGCGCCCCCCATCAGGTGGACCGCCTGATCCCGGCGGTGCGCAGCGACCTCGAACACGAGGCCGAGCATATCCGCGACCTCGAGATCGAGGGTTTCGAGGCAATCTCGAAGCACAGGGGTGAGCAGGCCAACGCCGCCGCGCTGCGGCGCCTGCTGGGCGTCGATCCCGAGGTTGCCTTGACGCTCGCCCGCACCGATCATCTGTTCGACGACTGAAAGGGCCGCCCATGAGCTATGACGACAGCAACATCTTCGCCCGCATCCTGCGCGGCGAGATCCCGAATGACACCATTGCGGAAAACGACCACGCGCTGGCCTTCCGCGACATCCGCCCGCAGGCGCCGGTCCATGTGCTGGTGATCCCCAAGGGGTCCTATGTCAGCTATGACGACTTCGCCGCCAATGCCTCGGACGCCGAGATCGTGGGCTTCCACCGGCTGGTGGCGCAGGTCGCGAAGTCCGAGGGTCTGTCGCTGGCCGAGGGCAGCGAGGGCTTCCGCGCGATCACCAACGCCGGTCCCCATGGCGTGCAGGAGGTGCCGCATTTCCACCTGCACCTGCTGGGTGGACGCCCGCTGGGGCGGATGCTTCAGGCGGGCTGAGGCGCGCGGGTCAGGGTCAGGAACACTTCCTCCAGATCGGGCTGCTCGGTCGCTACGTCGATCATCGGCACGCCCCCTTGCCGCAGCGCGTCGATGACCTGATGCGCTTCGATCCCGCCCATGGGCCAGGTCAGGGTGATGCGGCCGTCGCGCCGCTGGGCCTCGACGCCCGGCGGCAGGGGCGGCAGCGCGCCGTCCCATGCGCCGGGGTCCACCAGCAGCGTCTTGGCCCCTGCCCGCGACAGCAGGCGTTCGGTCGGCTCCTGCACGATCTTGGCGCCGTGGTTGATGATGGCGATCTCGTCGCACATCTCCTCGGCTTCCTGCAGGTAGTGGGTGGTCAGGATCACCGTCATCCCCTGCGCGTTCAGCTTGCGGACATTGCGCCACAGCATGTCCCGCAGGCCGATGTCCACGCCTGCGGTCGGTTCGTCCAGCACGAGGATGCGCGGGCGGTGAACCAGCGCCTTGGCCAGCAGCAGCCGCCGCTTCATGCCGCCGGACAGGTGGCGCGAATAGCTGTTGGCCTGATCCGACAGGCCGACGAGTTCAAGGATCTCGTCCGTCCAGCGGTCCGCCTTGGGCACGGCGTAAAGCCCCGCCTGCACCTCAAGGCTCGCCCGAGGGGTCAGGAACGGGTCGATGACCAGTTCCTGCGGCATGACGCCGATGGCGGCGCGGGACTGGCGCGGGTTCACGTCCTGATCAAAACCCCAGATCTCGGCCTTGCCCGAGGTCTTGCGGACCAGCCCGGCGAGGATGTTGATCAGCGTCGATTTCCCCGCCCCGTTCGGCCCCAGCAACCCGAAGATCGACCCGCGCGGGACCACCAGATCGACGGCTTTCAGCGCCTCTTTCGCGGGGGCCTCGCCCGAGGCCGCATAGGTCTTGCGAAGCCCGGTCAGGCGGATGGCGGCGTCGGGCGGGGTGAAGGTCTTGGACATGGCGAACCTATGGGCCGCCCGGCTTGCGGCGGGGCGGGGGCTGGCTAGAATGGCCTCCGTTAAACCGGCCTTCCCCCGCCAGCACAAGAGAGCCCCGATGCGCCATCCCGTGACCGAGACCCCGCTGTCCACCAACCAGGACCCGGCCGCCGAGGTGCTGCCTGCGCCGGAAACCGAGGTGGTGACAAGCTGGAAGGTCTCCTGTTCGGGCGACGAGGCGCGAGGCACCGGCCATCCGCTGGTGTGGCTGGCGATCTCGCCCGACACCGGCTGGGTCGATTGCGGCTATTGCGACAAGCGCTTCATCATCGACCGCGACCACGCGGGCGGAGATCACTGAGGGGCCGCGCCTCCGGCAACGGGTGTTTTTTTCTGCCTGAAATACCCCGGGCTTCCGGGCGCCTGGAGAGAAGGCGGATCAGGAAACAGCCATCAAGGCTGCTTCCCCGCTGGATGGCGCCAATGGCGCGTTTTCAGCAAGGAAGGCCACGGCGGTGGTGATCGGGGCAGAGCCCCGCCTGCAACGATGCTGCCAGCACCGCGCCTCAATGATGGGTGCGGCCCTGCCCTGACAGATCATCCGCGCAGCCCGACAAGGGGCTTTCCGTTTCGATCGTGGAATGGCCGATGCCGTAGTCGCGCAACACGGACTTGACCGCCAGCCGGGTGGCATGAGGATCGGCACCCTCGGCGACGACGAGGTGCATCTCGGCTGACATCCGCCGCTCGTCGATCTGCCACAAATGCAGGTGGTGGAGGTCCTCGACGCCTGGCACCGCCCTGATCGCGTCCCGCAGGGCCGAGTCGTCCACATGGGCCGGCGCGCCCAGCATCAGCATCCGCAGGATGGGGCCGAGGTCGCCCCGGATGTGCCACAGGATCACGACTGAGATCAGGATCGTCAGGATCGGGTCCGCGATGCGCCAGCCGAAGACCAGGATCAGCGCCCCGCCCACCAGCACCGCCACCGACACGCCCGCGTCGGCCAGGTTGTGCAGCCAGGCCGCGCGAATGTTCACGCTTTCCTTCGCCAGCCGCGCCGTCAGCAGCGCGGTTCCGATGTCGACCACCAGCGCCAGCCCGGCCAGCGCCATCACCAGCCCGCCCACGACCTCCGGCGGGTCGGCCAGACGGACGAGCGCCTCGATCATCAGCCAGATCGACACGGCGATCAGCGCGAGGTAGTTGACGAAGGCCGCCACGATTTCGGCCCGGCCCCAGCCGAAGCTCATTGCCGGGCTCGGCTTTCGGGCGGCAAGCCTGCGCGCCCCGAAGGCCAGCACCAGCGCCAGCGCGTCGGACAGGTTGTGTACCCCGTCCGCCACCAGCGCGGTGGAATCCGCCGCGAGCCCCCCGATGATCTGCACTGCCGTCAGCCCAAGGTTGATGACGACTGCCCACAGCAGAGCGCGGTCCCCCAGCCCCTCGTCGTGGGAGTGGGCGTGGCCCGCGTGGTGACCGTGTGCGTGATCATGCGGCATTCGCGCTTACCGTGAACTCGGGACCGGGGCCCTGCCCCGCTCGCTACTTCGTAGCCTTTTCCGCTAAAAGCAGTCCACCGGACTCAGCTGGCGAGAAAACAGCCATGACGGCTGTTTTCTGATCCCCCTCCTGCCCGGGCGCTCGGAGGCCAGAGATGTTTGAACGAAGAAGAAAACGAGCCTGAGGCGCAAGCGAACCGGCATCAATGCGCCTCGGCCCAGGTGCGGCCCGAGCCTGCGTCCACTACCAGCGGCACGGACAGGTGGACTGCCGGGATGTGAGCGTTCTCCATGATCTCGCGGGCAGTCGCGATCAGCGGATCGACGGCGGAGTCCTCGGCCTCGAAGACGAGTTCGTCGTGGACTTGCAGCAGCATCCGCGCGGACAGGCCCTCGATGGCCTTGGGCATGCGGATCATGGCGCGGCGGATGATGTCGGCGGCAGTGCCTTGGATCGGCGCGTTGATCGCCGCGCGGCGCGCGCCCGCGGCGGCGGGACCGGAGGACGAGATGCCCGGCGTGTGGATGCGCCGCCCGAACAGGGTGCGGACGGCGCCTTGGGCCTTCGCCTCGCGCGTGGTGCGGTCCATGTAGGCGCGGATTTCCGGGAAGCGTTTGAAATAGGTGTCGATGAACTCCTGCGCCTCGGCCCGCGGGATGCGCAGGTTGCGCGACAGGCCGAAGGAGGAGATGCCGTAGATCACGCCAAAGTTGATGGCTTTGGCCCTGCGGCGGATCATCGGGTCCATGCCTTCCACCGGCACGCCGAACATCTGGCTGGCCGTCATCGCGTGGATGTCGATGCCTTCAGAAAACGCTTGCTTCAGTGCCGGGATGTCGGCCATGTGGGCAAGGATTCGCAGTTCGATCTGGCTGTAGTCGAGGCTGACGAGCTTGCGCCCCTCGGGCGCGATGAAGGCCTCCCGGATGCGGCGGCCCTCCTCGGTCCTGACGGGGATATTCTGCAGGTTCGGGTCGGTGGATGCGAGCCGCCCTGTCGCGGCCCCGGCGATGGAATAGCTGGTGTGGACGCGCCCCGTTTCCGGGTTCACGAAGGTCGGCAGCGCGTCGGTATAGGTCGATTTCAGCTTCGACATGGCCCGCCAGTCGAGGATCTTCGCGGGAAGCTCATGCCCTTCGGCGGCGAAATCCTCCAGCACGTCGGCGCTGGTGGAAAGCGCCCCCGACTTGCCCGCCTTGGTCCCGGCCAGCCCCATCTGGTTGAACAGGATGTCCCCCAACTGCTTGGTCGAGCCGAGGTTGAACCTGGTCCCCGCCAGCGCATGGGCCTCGTCCTCAAGCTGCGCCATCTTCTGGGCGAAGGCTCCCGACATTCGGTTCAGGTGCTGCGAGTCGATCTCGACCCCGGCCATCTCCATGCCCGCCAGAACCTCGATCATCGGGCGTTCCAGCGTCTCGTAGACGGTCGTGACCTGCGCGGCTGGAAGCTGCGGCTTGAAATGCTGCCAGAGGCGCCACGTCACCTCGGCATCCTCGGCAGCATAGCGAGCAGCCTTGTCGATTGGCACCTGCGCAAAGGTGATCTGGCTTTTGCCCGCGCCGATCAGTTCCTTGATGGGCTGGCAGCGGTGGCCGAGATAGGTGCTCGCCAACTCGTCCATGCCGTGGTTGTGCAGCGCCGCGTTCAGCGCATAGCTGAGCAGCATGGTATCATCGACCGGCCTCATCCCGATGCCGTGGCGGGCAAGGATCTTCCAGTCATATTTGGCATTGTGCAGGATCTTGAGGATCGCGGGGTCTTCCAGCATCGGCTTCAGAAGCGCCAGCGCCTCCTCCATCGGGATCTGGCCTTCCGACTTCGCGCCGCCGCCGAACAGGTCCGCCGTGCCCTCGACATGGCCCAGCGGGATATAGGCGGCCATGCCGACCTCGGGACACAGCGAGACGCCGACCAGTTCCGCCTGCATCTCGTCAAGGCTGGTCGTTTCCGTATCCACCGCGACCACGCCCTTCTGCCGGATGGCGTCGAGCCACTGGCGCAGCGTGTCCATGTCGCGGATGGTGACGTAGCTTTCGCAGTTCAGCGGCGGGAACTGCGGCGCGGTGGGAGCAACCGCTTCCGTAGGCGCAGGCGCGACCGGCTCGGGCGGGGAGGCCTTGAAGCGTTCCGCCACGCGGTTCGTGAGCGTGCGGAACTCCATCTGGTTGAGGAAGTCCATCAGCACGGCGGGGTCAGGGTCCTGAACCTCCAGCGTCGCCATGGCGAAGTCGATGGGCGTCTGGCAGTCGAGTTCCACCAGTTGCTTGGAGATGCGGATCTGTTCGGCATGATCGATCAGGGTCTGGCGGCGCTTGGGCTGCTTGATCTCCTCGGCGCGCTCCAGCAGCGTCTCAAGGTCGCCGTATTCGTTGATGAGTTGCGCGGCCGTCTTGATGCCGATGCCCGGCGCGCCCGGCACGTTGTCCACGGGATCGCCTGCCAGCGCCTGCACGTCGGCCACCCGTTCGGGGAAGACGCCGAACTTCTCGAACACCCCGTCACGGTCGATGGGCTTGCCCTTGATCGGGTCCAGCATCTCGACCCCCTCGCCCACAAGCTGCATCAGGTCCTTGTCGGAACTGATGATGGTCACGCGCCCGCCCAGTTCCCGCGCCTGGCAGGACAGCGTGGCGATGATGTCGTCGGCTTCGTAGTCGCGGATCTCGATGCAGGCGAGATTGAAGGCGCGGGTGGCGTCCCGCGTCAGCGGGAACTGGGGGCGCAATTCCTCGGGCGGTTCGGGGCGGTTGGCCTTGTAGTCGCCGTAGATCTCGTTGCGGAAGGTTTTCGAGGAATGGTCGAAGATCACCGCCGCATGGGTCGGCGCATCCGGCCCTCGCGCGTCGTTGATGTATTTCCAGATCATGTTGCAGAAGCCCGCGACGGCGCCTACCGGCAGCCCGTCGGACTTGCGCGTCAAGGGCGGCAGCGCGTGAAAGGCGCGAAAGATGAAGGCCGATCCGTCGATCAGATGCAGGTGGCTGCCCTTGCCGAAGCCTTCGTCGTTCATCGCTGTCCCTTCTCGCACCCGGCCGTTCTGCCACGCCGCCCGCCTCCGCGTAAACGGCCCGCTTGCAGATGGGGGCTTGAGGCCGCGGCGTCCAGCGCGGCATCGGTATGCGACGGCATACCGATTGCGGAACCGGCCAGATGGTCCTAGAAGGCCGCCAACCATTGCCCAGTCGCAGAGGATCGCCATGACCGACACCCGCACCGAAACCGACAGCTTCGGCCCGCTGGACGTTCCGTCCGACCGTTACTGGGGGGCGCAGACGCAGCGTTCACTTGGAAACTTCAAGATCGGCTGGGAAAGGCAGCCCACGGCCATCGTGCGCGCGCTGGGCGTGGTCAAGCAGGCCGCAGCCCAGGTCAACATGGCAACCGGCAAGCTGGACACCCGGATCGGCGAGGCGATGGTGCAGGCCTCGCAAGAGGTGATCGAGGGCAAGCTGGACGACCACTTCCCGCTGGTCGTCTGGCAGACCGGCTCGGGCACCCAGTCGAACATGAACGCGAACGAGGTCATCTCGAACCGCGCCATCGAGATCCTGGGCGGCGAGATCGGCTCGAAAAAGCCGGTCCATCCGAACGACCACGTCAACATGGGCCAGTCGTCGAACGACACCTTCCCCAGCGCGATGCATGTCGCCATCGGCATGGTCGCCCGCGACGTGCTGCTGCCGGGGCTGGATCATCTCGCCAAGGCGCTGGAAGCCAAGCGCGACGAGTTCAAGGACATCATCAAGATCGGCCGCACCCATACGCAGGACGCCACCCCCCTGACCCTGGGGCAGGAATTCGGCGGCTACGCCCACCAGGTCCGCATGGGGATCGAGCGCGTGAAGCTCACCCTGCCCCACATCTACGAACTCGCGCAGGGCGGCACGGCGGTCGGCACCGGGCTGAACACGAAGAAGGGATGGGACACGGCCATGGCGGCCGAGATCGCGAAGATCACCGGCCTGCCCTTCGTCACCGCGCCCAACAAGTTCGAGGCGCTGGCCGCCCATGACGCGATGGTCTTCTTCCACGGCGCGCTGAAGACCGTGGCGGTCAGCCTCTACAAGATCGCCAACGACCTGCGGCTGCTGGGCTCCGGCCCCCGCTCGGGTCTGGGCGAACTGATCCTGCCGGAAAACGAGCCCGGTTCCTCGATCATGCCGGGCAAGGTGAACCCGACCCAGGCCGAGGCGCTGACCATGGTCTGCGCCCATGTCATGGGCAACGACGCGGCCGTGGGCTTCGCCGGCAGCCAAGGGCATTTCGAGTTGAACGTCTACAACCCGATGATGTCCTACAACGTGCTGCAGTCCATGCAGCTTCTGGGCGACGCGGCGGTTTCCTTCACCGACAACATGGTTGTGGGCACTCAGGCCAATGTCGAGCGCATCGGGAAGCTGATGAAGGAAAGCCTCATGCTGGTGACGGCGCTGGCCCCGACCATCGGCTATGACAACGCCACCAAGGTCGCCAAGACCGCCCACAAGAACGGCACCACCCTGCGGGAGGAGGCCGTCGCACTGGGCTTCGTGGACGAGGAGACCTTCGACCGCGTGGTGCGCCCCGAGCAGATGATCGGCCCTGAGGACTGATTCTTCCCACTCGACCTAGGGCGCGCGGGCCGGTCTCGCGCGCCTTTTGCATGTCCTGTTCCACCGCCTCGAGTCGGGCTATGATCCGGCCATGACGCAGATCATCAATCTCAGCCGAGCCCGCAAAGACAAGGCCCGCGCCGACAAGCGCCGGCAGGGCGATGCCAATGCCGCGAGGCACGGCCGCACCAAAGCCGAGCGCCTGCGCGACGAGGCCGAGGCGGAACGCGCCGCCCTCAGCCTCGACCGGCACCGCCGCGATGACGATTGAGCTGCCGCCGCTGACCCCTCCGCTCAAGCGGTCCGTCACCATCGACGGCCATGCTACCAGCGTCAGCCTTGAGGACGCCTTCTGGCGTGCCGCCACTGATGCCGCCGCCGCACGCGGCATGACCCGCGCCCAACTGATCGCCGCCATCGACCACGCCCGCCCGCCCGAGGTGGGGCTGGCGACCGCCATCCGGCTGTTCCTGTTTGCCCAGCTTGCGCCAGCCCCGCCCGGTGACTAGAAACCGCGCCACAGCGAAATGAGAGGATCTCATGGCAGGCCATTCCAAATGGGCCAACATCCAGCATCGCAAGGGCAAGCAGGACAAGCTGCGGTCCAAGCTGTTCAGCAAACTGGCCAAGGAAATCACCGTCGCCGCCAAGATGGGCGACCCCGACCCCGACAAGAACCCGCGCCTGCGCCTTGCGGTGAAGGAAGCCAAGTCGAGTTCCGTCCCCAAGGACGTGATCGACCGCGCCATCAAGAAGTCGATGGGCGGCGACGCCGAGAGCTACGAGGAAATCCGCTACGAGGGCTATGGCCCGAACGGCGTGGCGATCATCGTCGAGGCGATGACGGACAACCGCAACCGCACCGCCTCGAACGTCCGGTCCTATTTCACCAAGCACGGCGGCGATCTTGGCCAGACCGGCTCGGTCAGCTTCATGTTCGACCGGGTGGGCGAGATCATGTATCCCGCATCCGCCGGTGACGCCGACACGGTGATGATGGCGGCGCTGGAGGCAGGTGCCTCGGACGTGGAAAGCGACGAGGAAGGCCACTGGATCTATACCTCGGACAGCGATCTGGCCGAGGTCTCGGCGGCGCTCGAGGCGTCCCTGGGCGAATCCGAATCCGCCAAGCTGATCTGGAAGCCGCAGGCTCCGGCCGAGGTGGCCGACCTCGACCACGCCCAGAAGCTGATGAAGCTGATCGACACGCTGGAGGACGACGACGACGTCCAGAACGTGACAGGGAACTTCGACCTGACCGAAGAGGTCGCGGCGCAGCTCGGCTGAACCGCCAGAAGCAACCGCGGCGGCGCCTCCGGGCGCCGCTTTTTCGTACGAGGCTACAGGATGATCTTTCAAGGCGCCTCGGCGGCGTCCTTTTTGTCGGGCCTCGGCATCGGGCTGTCCCTAATCGTCGCCATCGGCGCCCAGAACGCCTTTGTGCTGAAACAGGGGCTGCTGCGGCAGCACGTCTTCGCGGTCTGCCTGTTCTGCGCCGCCTCGGACGCGGCGCTGATTGCCGCAGGCGTGGCGGGCGCGGGCGCCATTGCCCGCAACGCGCCTTGGTTCCTGGCCGCGATGCGCTGGGGCGGGGCGGCGTTCCTGATCTGTTACGGCTTCCGCTCGGCCCGCGCCGCATGGCGGGGCGGTGATACCCTGCAGGCGCAGGGCGCGGCCGCGCCGTCCCTTGCCGCGACGCTTTCCACCATCGCGGCGCTGACATGGCTGAACCCGCATGTCTGGCTGGATACGGTCGTGCTGCTGGGGTCCGTCTCGGCGATCCAGCCCGACCGGATGGCCTTTGCGCTGGGGGCGATGAGCGGGTCTTTCCTGTTCTTCTTCTCGCTTGGCTACGGAGCGCGTCTGTTGGCACCCCTTTTCGCGCGTCCGGTCGCCTGGCGCATCCTTGATGCAGGCGTGGCGCTGGTCATGTGGACGATCGCCGCGACGCTGATCCTAGGCGGTTGAAATCACGCTGCCCTGACCGGCCGCGTCGCCCTTGCGTCACGCTCGCATGGGTATTTGGGCCAGAAAGAAGCCCCTGGAGCCAAGGCGAAGAGGCCAGGAAAACGTCTCGGGCGTCTTCTTTCTGGTCCAAATACCCATTCAACCGTCCAGCAAACGCCACGATCCGGTTTCAGCCCCTGGCCTTCGGCGGGGCCGACAGTCGCGCCAGAACCCCGGCGCGCGTCACCCGCCCGCCGCCCCCGACGGGCAGCGCCTCGGCCCCGGCGAGTGCCGCCATGACATCGCGTGCTGGAAGATCGGGGGACAGCGGGGCGCCCCCCGCCTCGCCCGGCTCGGAGAGGTCGGCGGCCGTCAGGACGGCCAGCGGGTCCATGTGGGCCACGAACTCGGCGACATAGGGACTTGCGGGATTGCGGGTGATGTCGCGGGGGGTTCCGACCTGGACGATGCGCCCGCCTTCCATCAGGGCGATCCGGTCGCCCAGCTTGAAGGCCTCGTCAAGGTCGTGGCTGACGAAGATGATCGTGCGCTGCAGCCGCTTCTGCATCGCCAGCAGGTCGTCCTGCAGCCGGGTGCGGATGAGCGGATCGAGCGCCGAGAAAGGCTCGTCCATCAGCAGGATCGGCGCGCGGGTGGCGAAGGCGCGGGCAAGGCCCACGCGCTGCTGCATCCCCCCCGACAGGTCGCTGACGCGACGGTCGGCCCATTCCGAAAGGCCGACGGTCTCCAGCTCCTCATCCACGCGCGCCCGGCGCTGGGCGCGGGACTGGCCCGCCAGTTCCAGCCCCAGCCCCACGTTCTCGTGCACCGTCCGCCAAGGCAGCAGGCCGAACTGCTGGAAGACCATCGACACATGGCACAGGCGGATCGTCTGCAGCGTTTCCTTGTCCGCGCGGGTGACGCTGGTCATGCCCTGCCCCATGCGGATGCGGACATCGCCCCGCACCACCGGGTTCAGCCCGTTCACCGCCCGCAGCAGCGTGGACTTGCCCGATCCCGACAGGCCCATGAGCACGAGGATCTCGCCCTCGGCCACGGTCAGGGAACAGTCATGCGCGCCGAGGACCTGGCCCGTCGCCTCGCGGATGGCGCCGCGATCCAGGCCTTCGTCGGCAAGCGGCAGCGCGCGTTCGGGCTTGTCTCCGAAGACGATGGAGACGCGGTCGAACTCGACCGCCGCGCGCGAGGCGGGGGTCATCGCTCCTTCTCCCGCCGAGGAGCGGCCAGCATCCGGTCGAGGATAATGGCCACCACCACGATCACGAAGCCCGATTCGAACCCCAGCGCGGTGTTCACGCTGTTGAGCGCCCGGACCACCGGGACGCCCAGCCCCGCCGCCCCGACCAGTGCCGCGATGACGACCATGGACAGCGACAACATGATCGTCTGGTTCAGCCCTGCCATGATCTGCGGCAGGGCGCTGGGCAGTTCGACCTTCCACAGAAGCTGACGGGGGGTGGCGCCGAAGGCCCGGGCGGCCTCGACCAGCGCCTTGGGGGTGGATGCGATTCCCAGCCGCGTAAGCCGGATCGGCGCGGGCAGCACGAAGATCACCGTGGCGATCAGGCCGGGCACCGTGCCGATGCCGAAGAAGACGATGGCCGGGATCAGGTAGACAAAGGTCGGCAGCGTCTGCATCAGGTCCAGAAGCGGCTGGATATAGCGATAAAGCCGGGGCCGGTGGGCCAGCGCGATGCCGATGGGCACGCCCACCGCCATGCAGACGACGCCCGCCGACAACACCAGCGTCAGCGACTGCATGGTAGCGTCCCAGTAGCCTTGGTTGAGGATGAACAGGAAACCGACCGCCACCCACAGGCAGACCCGCCAACTGCGCCGCAGCACCCAGGCCAGCACCACGGCCAGCGCGGTGAAGACCAGCGGATGCGGCAGTTCCAGAATCGTCTCGATCCCGGCGATCAGGCGGTCCAGCACCGCCGACACCGCGTCGAACAGGGGTGCCGCGTTCAGCTTGAGCCAGTCGAAGGCCCTGCGCGCGGTCTGGCCGACCGGCAGCTTGGTGTCGGTCAGCAGGTCGGTCAGCCAGTCCATCTCAGCCGTCCAGCGCCTCGTTCAATGCCGCCAGCGCGTCGCCGCCATCCACGGTGGTGACGCCCTCCAGCCACAGGGTCGCGGCGTCGCGGTTCTCGTCCAGCCAATCCCGCGCGGCGCGCCCGGGTTCCTTTCCTTCGTCAAGGATGGCCGACATGATCTGGTTTTCCATCTCCAGCGTGAAGGACAGGTTCTGCAGGAAAAGCCCCACGTTCGGGCATTCGGCGATATAGCCTGCCCGCGTGTTGGTGCGGACTTCGGCGCCGCCCAGGTCGGGGCCGAAGACCTCGTCGCCGCCGGGCAGGTAGGTCATGTCGAAGCGGGCGTTCATCGGATGCGGCTCCCACCCGAGGAAGACGATGGGCTTGGCATCCGCATCGGCGCGGGCGACCTGGGCCAGCATCCCCTGCTCGCTCGATTCCACGATCTCGAAGGTGCCGAGGCCGAACCTGTCCTCGGCCACCATCTCAAGCAGCAGGCGGTTGCCGTCGTTGCCCGGCTCGATCCCGTAGATCCTGCCGTCCAGCGCGTCGCGGTTGGCCGCGATCGAGGCGAAGTCGGTGATCCCGGCCTGAACCCCGGCGCTGTTGGTGGCGAGCGTGTATTTCGCGCCCGTCAGGTTGGTGCGGACCGTGTCCACCGTCCCGGCCTCGGCATAGGGGCGCAGGTCGGCGGCCATCGAAGGGTGCCAGTAGCCTAGGAACACGTCGAGGTCGTCGGTGGACAGCGCCGTGTAGGTCACGGGGACGGACAGCACCCGCACCTCGGTCTCGTAGCCCAAAGCCTCCAGCAGGGTGGTCGCAAGCCCCGTTGTGGCCGAGATGTCTGTCCAGCCTACGTCCGAGAAACGGACGGTGCCGCAGCTTTCCGGCTCGGCCGCGGTGGCCATGGCGGGCAATGCGGCGGCCAGCGCCAGCAGCGCCTTGTGGAAGGTCATGGACTTCTCCTTCTTTGTCGCCGGCGCGTTTGTTGATTGACGGGTCAATCAAGCCGGGCTACCCTTGCGGCCACTTGGGTGATTCTGCCGAGGGGTCAGTTATGCCCAAAACCGGGGCCGAGGCCAGTCGAAAGGCTGCGCTGGTCGATGCCGCCATTGCCGCCGTCGGGCGTTCGGGCACCCAGGATGTCACCGTGGCGAAGATCGCGCGCGAGGCGGGAATGTCGCCGGCGCTGGCGCATCATTACTTCGGGTCGAAATCGCAGATGCTGGTGGCCGCGATGCGGCATATCCTTGCGATCTACGGCCAGAAGGTCCGGGCGGCGCTGGCGTCCTTTCCGCCCGGGGAAAGGGCCGAAGCGATCGTCGCCGCAAGCCTCGACGAGACGCATTTCGACAAGGACACCACGGCGGCCTGGCTGAACTTCTATGCGCTGGCGCTGTCGGAACCCGAGGCCGGGCGGCTTCTGGCCATCTATCACCGACGGCTCAGGTCGAACCTGGTCCATGCGCTGCGGCCCCGCGCGGCCGAGCAGGCGGAGCGGGTGGCCGAGACGCTGGGGGCGCTGATCGACGGGGTCTACCTGCGCGCCGTCATCGACAGGCAGGGGCCGGAGCCGGCGCAGGCCCATGCGATGGTGCGGCGCTGGCTGGACGAGGCCCTGCAGGGAAGCTGACGACTACCTGCGCCATTTGTCGAGGCTGACGACTTCGGCCCCACCGGGCGGCGGCGGTTCGGGCTCGGCGGCCGGCTGGCCGGGGGCCGCCCCTTCCTCATCGTCCTCGTCCTCGGCGTCCTGGGTTTCGAAGCGCAGGCCGAATTCGACCGAGGGGTCCACGAAGGTCCGCACCGAATCGAACGGGATATACAGCGGTTCGGGCGAGCTGCCGAAGTTCAGCGTGACCGAGAATCCTTCGGGCGTGACGCGCAGGTTCTCGAACCAGTGCTGGATGACGATGGTCATTTCCTCGGGGTAACGTTCGCGCAGCCAGCCAGCCATCTCGACGCCCTCGTCGCGGGTGTCGAAGGTAATGAAGAAATGATGCTCTCCGGGCAGGCCGTCCTGGGCGACGCCATGCAGGACATCGACGATCACGCCCTGCAGCGCGCGGTGCATCATCCCCCCATAGTCGATCTCGCCTGCCATGAACGTCTCCTGCTCGTATCGCGTCAGCATAGGGATGCGCCGGGGATTGAAAAGCCCATGACGCACAACCGGCGAAAGATCGCGAAGGGAAGGAAGGAGAGGGGAAAGTGGCGCGGTTGACGGGGCTCGAACCCGCGACCCCCGGCGTGACAGGCCGGTACTCTAACCAACTGAGCTACAACCGCGCATTGTCCCGTGGCGATCGATGGTGGTGGCGCGGTTGACGGGGCTCGAACCCGCGACCCCCGGCGTGACAGGCCGGTACTCTAACCAACTGAGCTACAACCGCCCGAACCACTCCCAGATCGCCTCTGGGGTGCGGGGGGTTTACGCAGCCCCGCGCATGAGGTCAAGCGCAATAACGGGGGATCAGAGCGGGCGGGCAAAAAAGAAGAAACCCCGCGCGGTGGCGGGGTTCTTCCGGGCAAGGGGCGCCGGTGTGGGACGCCCCTGTCCCTGTCGTCAGTTGCTGCCGGCGGTATAGGGCGGCAGGTTCTGGATCTGGTCGACGGGGGTGCCGACATAGGCTTCCAGATCGCCCGCGGCAGTGCGCTGGAACGAGATCTGGTCAAGCGGATAGGCCACCTGACGCTCGCCGATGCCGAGGAAGCCGCCGACCGCGACGATGGCGGTGTTGGTCGCCGCGTCAAAGGCGTCGATCTCGCCGATCTCGTCATAGTCGGCGCCATCGGGGGCAAAGACCTGCAGCCCGTCCAGCCCCTGGTTCGTCACCTCGACCGGATCGACCAGCGTATAGCCTTCGCGCACGACGATGTCGGTCGCCATGACCGGGGCGACGGCAACCGCGGTGCCGCTTGCGACACCCGTTACCACGCTGCCCGGCACGCCGTCACCGGCAAGCGCGGGATCGGCGCCGGTGACGTTCACCGCGGCCTCGCCCTGCTGGACCTCGACATTGGCCTGGCCGGCTTCCTGGACCTCGACGTTCGGGGCCGGGGCCTCGCCCACGCTGACCTGCGCCTCGCCCGTCTGCTCGACGTTGACGCTGGCCTCGTTCTGGCGGATCTCGACCTGAGCGGCATCGGCGCGGGTGACGTTCACCACCGGCTCGGCATCGGTCACGTTGACATTGGCCTCGGCGCCCTCGACCACGACGCGGGGCTGCGGCTGGACGAAGGAGACGACCGGCTCGGGCGTCTCGACCGTCACGACCGGCTCGGTCTCGCCGATACGGACCTCGGGATCGGCCAGCGCCACCGAGACGACAGGCTGCGGGATGTTCACGGTCACGGTCGGCTCGGCCTGCGTCACGGTGATGGTCGGGGCGCATTGCTGGACCTCGACCTGCGGCGGGGCCTGGGTGACGGTGACGGTCGGCTCGGGCTGCTCAACGGTGACCTGGGGCGCGGCCTGGGTGACCTGGACCTCGGGCGTGGGCACCTCGACGTTCACGGTCGGCTCGGCCTGCTCGACGATCACCTGGCCGCCCGGGACGGCGACGGCCGCGGGATCGGTGACCGCCGCCGGGTCGGTTGCGGGGGCATCGGTGGCTGTCTGCGCCATGGCGCCCGCCGCGGCAAAGGACAGTACTGCGGCCGTGCCCAGAAGCTGCTTGATGAGCATGAAGGTTCCTTTCGTCTTTTTTATAAGTGCCCGCCGGTGTCTCAGGCATCGGGGTCACAACCCCACGATCTGGCGCAGGTTCCCACCGGAACGAAAAGGGCGCCCCGGATGGGACGCCCTGATTGCCTGCGCGGACTGGCTCAGCGCATGACGGTGGTGGTGTCGAAATCGGGCAGCGCCTCAAGCTCCTCGCGGGTGTAGTTGGTCGCGAAGAAGGCGTCATCGCCGATCTGCACGAAGTGCAGCGCGTCCGGGTCCAGCAGCACCGACTTGGCCCCGAGGCCGAGGAAGCCGCCGATGTCGGCGACATAGCCCACGATGTTGTTCTGCGGGTCCACGACGATGTCGTTCACCTGGGCGATGTCGGTCCATTCAGCCGGGCGTTCGGTCATGGTGCCGGTCTGCCAGGCGGTCGAGGACGGCTGGTTGGTGGTCCAGATCCGGCGGTTCATGATCCACGAGCCGAGCATGCCGGGGTTGTCGGCCGACATCACCGCCGTCCCTGCGGCGGTGGCGGTGGTCTGATCTGTGGCCATGGCGCCGGTCGTCGTGGTGGTCATCGTGTCGGTCATCGTGGCCATGCCGCCGGTCGCGGTCGTATCCGCGGGCACCGTTGTGGTGGCCGCGGTGGTAGCCGTCGTGTCGGCGCCCGTGGTCATTGCCGCATCGGTTGCGTCCTCGGCCCGGTCGGCGGCATCCTCGGCCACGTCGGCGGTCCCGGTCGTCATCGTCGAATCAAGGGCGTTCTCAGCCGAATCGGCAGCGTCCTCGATCCGGTCACCGGCAGCCGCAGCGGCATCGCCGGTGGCCGTGGCGGCGTTGTCCAGCGCGGTGGCGGCAGTGGTGTCGGTAGTCGTGGTCGTGGTGGTGTCGGTGGCGGTCTGCGCCATCGCGAAGCCCGTCAGGGCAAGAGACGAAGTGGCGGCGAGAAGCAGAGCTTTCATCGGTGACGTCCTTCTTTTGTCCAAATCAGCCGGGATCGCTTTGCGTCCCCGGTCTGGCGCTCCAACGTCCGTTGCTTGGCCCGCGTTCCCGGCTGCTCATCAAGTGGTTGTCAGCGGCACGGCGGGCTGATCCGTCCGCCGCAGACGGCGCCCGGTGCGCCCGTGGTCCCTGGCCCCGAGGTGGGCAGCCCCCGCAGCACCCGCGCGGCGAGCCAGGCAAAGGCCTGCGCCTCGATCATGTCGCCATCTAGCCCGACATCCTCGACCGGGCGGACGGGCAGGCCGCAGCGGTCCGCCAGCGCCCGCATCATGGCGGCGTTGTGACGCCCGCCGCCGCAGACCAGAACCGAGGCCGGGCGCGAGGGCAGCAGCCCCAGCCCCGCCGCCACCGCCGCCGCCGCCGTGTGGGTCAGGGTCGCCGCCGCATCCGCGTCCTCCATCTGGGCGACGGCCGGGGCCAGCATGGCGAAAGAGTCACGGTCCAACGACTTGGGCGCAGGGCGGGCGAAATAAGGGTGGCGCAGAAAGTCCAAGATCAGTGATTCTCGGGGATTGCCTTGGGCGGCAAGCGCGCCGCCCTCGTCGCGCGGAACGCCGCGCCGCGCCCGTATCAGGTCGTTCAGCGGCGCGTTCGCCGGGCCGGTGTCGAAGGCCACGCAGGCTTTCAGCGGGTCAGGGTTGCGCGGGTCGCACCAGGTCAGGTTGCCGACCCCGCCAAGGTTCAGGAACACCACCGGCTCAGGCGAAAGCCGCCCCTGCCCCACTGCCCAGCGGGCCAGCGCATGATGGAAGAAGGGCGCGAGCGGCGCACCCTCACCGCCCTGCCGCACGTCCTCGGTGCGGAAGTCCCAGACGGTGCGGCGGCCCGTAGCGCGGGCGAGTTCCCAGCCTTGCCCAGCCTGATGGGTGCGCCCGGCGCCCGGATCATGGGCGAGCGTCTGCCCGTGATAGCCGATCAGATCCGCCTCGGGGAAATCCGCCGCCAGCGCCGCATGGGCCCGCACCGACAGGGCCGCCGCCTCGGCCACCCCCGGCTCTCCCGGCCAGCGGCGCAGCGCGGCGTGCAGGACCTCCGCCTCCTCCGCCGAATAGGCGCGATAACCCACTCGCCCGAAGCCGAAGATCGCCTCGCCGTCAGTGTCTAGCACCGCCGCGTCCACCCCGTCCAGCGAGGTGCCCGACATCATCCCCAGGACCAGCATCCGCCTTTTCTTCCCCTCGTGCCCCGGCGGCTGTATAGGCGGGCCGAGTAGAAGGAAAAAGCCGATGACCTACCGTCCGAAGTCCGAGTTCCTGACCGTCATGACGGAACGCGGCTATCTGGCCGACTGCACCGACCTGCAGGCGCTGGATGACGCTTTGATCGAGGGTCCGGTCACGGCCTATATCGGCTATGACGCGACGGCGGCGAGCCTGCACGTCGGCCACCTTCTGAACATCATGATGCTGCGCTGGTTCCAGAAGACCGGGAACAAGCCGATTACCCTGATGGGCGGCGGCACGACCAAGGTGGGCGACCCTTCGTTCCGCTCCGAGGAACGCCCGCTGCTGGACGACGCCGCGATCCAGTCGAACATCGACGGGATGCAGCGGGTCTTCGCCCGCTATCTCGACTATGGCAGCGACGCGGCGATGATGCTGAACAACGCCGAGTGGCTGGACGGGCTGAACTATCTCGACTTCCTGCGCGACATCGGGCGGCATTTCTCGGTCAACCGGATGCTGTCCTTTGAATCGGTGAAGTCGCGGCTAGACCGGGAACAGAGCCTGTCCTTCCTCGAATTCAACTACATGATCCTGCAGGCCTACGACTTCCTTGAACTCTACCGCCGTTACGGCTGCAGGTTGCAGATGGGCGGGTCGGACCAGTGGGGCAACATCGTCAACGGGATCGACCTGACGCGCCGGGTGCTGGATTCGGAAATCTGGGGCCTGACCTCGCCGCTGCTGACGACCTCGGACGGGCGCAAGATGGGCAAGTCGGCGGGGGGCGCGGTCTGGCTGAACGGCGCGATGCTGTCGCCTTACGAGTTCTGGCAGTTCTGGCGCAACACCACCGACGCCGACGTGGGCCGCTTCCTCAAGCTCTACACCGAGCTTCCGGTGGCCGAGTGCGAGCGGCTGGGCACGTTGCAGGGCCAGGCGATCAACGACGCCAAGATCGTGCTGGCGAACGAGGTCACGACCTTGCTGCACGGCGCCGAGGCTGCGGCCTCCGCCCAGGCGACCGCCCACGAAGTCTTCGAACAGGGCGGCACCGGCGTCGATCTGGAACTGGTCGCCATGCCGGCCGCGGCCTTTGAAGGAGGTCTGTCGGTCGTCCAGATGCTGGCGCAGACGGGACTGACGGCTTCGGGAAAAGAGGCCAAGCGCTTGATCGCCGAAGGGGGCCTGCGGCTGAACAACGACGTCGTGGCCGACCCGCAGCGGATGCTGTCCGCCGAGGAAATCGGCGCGGGCATGAAGGTCAGCCTCGGCCGGAAGAAGCACCGGATGCTGCGGATCGTCGGATGACATCCCCGCGCCCGGACATCCTCTGCGTCGGCGCGGTGCTGTGGGACGTAATCGGCCGCAGCCCCGCACCGATGGCTCCGGGCGCGGACGTGCCGGGCCGCATCCGCCATGTGCCGGGCGGCGTGGCGCTGAACGTGGCTGTTGCCTTGGCTGCACGGGGGCAATCCGTGGCCGTGCTGGGCGCAGTCGGCACCGATCCCGAGGGCGACGCGCTGCTGGCCGCCGTGCGCGCCTTGGGGGTCGCCACTGACTGGATGCAGCGCCTGCCCGACTGGCCGACCGACGTGTATATGGCGATCGAGGACAGCCACGGCCTGATCGCCGCCATCGCCGACGCCCATTCGCTGGAAGCCGCCGGCGGCCGGGTGCTGGCCCCCTTGCGCGACGGCACCTTCGGCTCGGCCGAGGCGCCGTGGCACGGAACGGTGGTGATCGACGGCAACCTGACCGTGCCGCAGCTTGAAGCCATCGCATCCGACCCCACCCTGCGCCAGGCCGACCTGCGCGTGGTCCCGGCCAGCCCCGGCAAGGCCGAACGCCTTGCGCCCTTGCTGGGGTTGGATCACGTCACCCTCTACCTCAACCGCGCCGAGGCCGAGACGCTGGCGGGCCACCCCTGCGCGGGCGCGGCCGAGGCCGCCTCTGCCGTGGTGACGCGCGGCGCGTCCCGCGTTCTGGTCACTGACGGCGCCCGCCCTGCTGCCTGCGCCATGCGCGGGGCCGAAGTGCTGACGCAACAGCCGCCCCCCGTCACCATCGCCCGCGTGACCGGCGCAGGCGACTGCTTCATGGCCGCGCATATGGTGGCCGAACGCGCGGGCGCCGACCGCGCCACCGCTCTGGACGCTGCAATTCTTGCCGCCGCCGCCCATGTCTCGGGCGAAGGACCATGAGTTTCTTCTTCGCCCAAATATCCCGGGGTCCGGGGCAGCGCCCCGGCTTCTTTCCAACCACAAGGAGCCGCCGATGACCGACCTGCCGCTGAGCTTCACCCCCGAGGTCCGCGACGCCCTGGACGCGGGCCGCCCCGTCGTGGCGCTGGAATCGACGATCATCACCCACGGGATGCCCTATTCGAAGAACCTGGAAATGGCCCGCGACGTGGAACAGGCGATCCGCGAGGCCGGCGCCGTGCCCGCCACCATCGCCCTGATGGACGGACGCATCCATATCGGATTGAACGACGCGACGCTCGAATCGCTGGCGCAGGCGCAGGATGTGATGAAGGTCAGCCGCGCCGATCTGGCCGTCTGCCTGACCATGCGCCGCACCGGGGCGACCACGGTCGCCGCCACGATGATCTGCGCGGCGCTGGCGGGCATCCGAGTCTTCGCGACCGGCGGCATCGGCGGCGTCCACCGGGGTGTCGAGGACAGCATGGACATCTCGGCCGACCTTTATGAACTCGCGGCGACGCCGGTGACGGTGGTCTCGGCGGGGGCAAAGGCGATCCTCGACCTGCCGCGCACCTTCGAATATCTCGAAACGCTGGGCGTGCCGGTGATTGCCGTGGGACAGGACATGATCCCCGCCTTTTGGTCGCGCGATTCGGGCCTGCCCGCGCCTCTGCGGCTGGACGACCCCGCCCGGATCGCCGAGGCCGCGCGGATGCGCCGGGCACTCGGCCTGCCCGGCGGCCAACTCGTCGTGAACCCGATCCCGCCTGAAGCCGAGATCCCCCGCGCCGAGATCATGCCGGTGGTCGAACAGGCACTGGCGGACGCCACCGCCCAAGGGATCGCCGCCAAGGCCGTGACCCCCTTCCTGCTGGACCGCATCTTCGAACTGACCGAGGGCCGCTCGCTGACTGCCAACATCGCGCTGGTGCTGGCAAACGTGCGCCTTGCGGCGAGGATCGCGGCGGCAGACGCCTGAACCCGGCAGGAAAGTCTTTCGGCTGAAAATATCCCTGGCCGACGAGCGCCTGAACTGGAGGCGGAACGGAAAATGGCCATCATGGCTGTTTTCCTGCTGGATAGGCCCACTTGACCGTTTTCAGCGAGTCAGGGGCGAAGCCCGGGCGGGGGTAGCCCCCCACGGCCGCGCCACCTGCACGGCACCTCAGCCGTAAAGCCGTGGCAGGTCCACCGAATCGCGCTCGCCGATGTTCCGCGCATCACCGGCGAGGAACTTCTCGGCCGCGAGCCGCCCGGCCGCCTTCATCCGCGCCACCAGCCCCGCCCCCGGCAGCAGCTTGGTCCGGGCACCCAGCGCGGTCATCAGGTCGTCGTCCGATAGCAGGTGGATCAGCGGCTCCTTCATGTTGCGGCCGGTCAGGCGGCCCTCGGCGGTCAGGCGCTTGACGAACTGGATGGCCCGCAACTCGCGCAGCAGCGAGGAATTGAAGCTGACCTCGTTGATCCGGTCCTGGATCTCGACGGGAGTTCGGGGGATGCCCTCGCGCCGCATCGGGTTGATGGTGACGATGACGATGTCGCGCGGCAGATCCGTGCCGAACAGCGGGAACAGCGCCGGGTTGCCGGAATAGCCGCCGTCCCAATAAGCCTCGCGCCGGCCGGTCTTCGGGTCGTCGATCTCGACCGCGCGGAACAGCGTGGGCAGGCAGGCCGAGGCCATCACCGCGTCGGGCGTCACCTCGTCGCCGGAAAACACCCGGATATGACCGTCGCGCACGTTGGTCGCGGTGACGAACAGCGCCGGGCGGCGGTTCTCGCAGGGACCCAGCGGATGCGGCATCCCGGCGATGATCCGGCCCAGCGGGTTGGAATAGAACGGCCCGCTGTCATAGGGGCTGAAAATGCGGGACATGTTCTCCATCCAGGCGGCCGGAGAGAACAGTTCCGCCCAGCGCTGGAAGGGCGAGGGCACATGGTCAAGGCAGGTCATCCAGCGCAGCAGCCGGTGGTCGCTGACGCGGCTGACCTCGGTCCAGACATGGTCGAGGTTCTGCCGCGCGGCCGCGCGGCCCTGTCGTCCCGGCGCCGAGGTCAGTCCTGCGGCCAAGGCCGCGCCGTTCAGCGCCCCGGCCGAGGTGCCGCTGATCCCGGCGACCTCGATCTCGTCGCCTTCCAGCAGGCGGTCAAGGACGCCCCAGGCAAAGGCGCCATGCGCGCCGCCGCCCTGCAGGGCAATGTTGATCTTCCTCGGCATCATTCGCTCCATCATGCTGCATTGCAGCATAGAGGCTCACCCGCCTTCCCGCCAACCCCCGCTCTCATCAGAGAGGAGCGCGTCCTGCCGATGCCCTTCACCTATCGCCCTGCCACGGACGAGTTCCGGCGATATCTGGCGGATATGCGGGAAAGGACCCTGATTGAATCCGACAACATCCTCTATACCGGTACCGAAGCCGTGTTCCGCAGCTTCCGCGGCGGCCTGGCGCCCCGTGACGCGCTGCGGGTGGCCGACGAGTTGCCGGCGGTTCTGCGGGCGATCTTCGTGTGGCGCTGGGACATCGAGGCTCCACGTCTGCCCTGGGCCGAGCGTGGGACGATCCGCGCCGAGATGCTGGCGCTGAGGGCGGATCACAATTTCTGCCCGCCCTCGATGCTGGAGCATGTTCTGGCAGGCGTCCGGGCGACCGTGCGGCAGCGGGACTTCGACAGGGTGCTGACCGGAATCGGACCCGAGGCGGTGGCCTTCTGGACTCCCTAGTCCTCGGCGTTCGCCTCGGCCCGGCTTTTGCCGGACAGGTCCTGCGCCAGCGTGGCGGCCATGAAGCCGTCCAGGTCGCCGTCCAGAACCCCCTGCGTGTCCGAGGTCTCATGGCCCGTCCGCAGATCCTTCACCATCTGGTAGGGCTGCAGGACGTAGGACCGGATCTGGTTGCCCCAGCCCGCGTCGCCCTTGTTCTCATGGGCGGCGTTGATGGCGGCGTTGCGCTTGTCGAGTTCCAGTTGATACAGCCGCGCGCGCAGGGCGTTCATCGCCGCGTCGCGGTTCTGATGCTGCGACTTCATGCTGCTGGTCACGACGATGTTCGTCGGCAGGTGGGTGATCCGCACGGCCGAGTCGGTGGTGTTGACGTGCTGCCCCCCCGCGCCGGACGACCGGTAGGTGTCGATCCTGATCTCGTTGTCGGGGATCACGATCTCGATGTTGTCGTCCACCACCGGATAGACCCAGACCGAGGAAAAGGATGTGTGCCGCCGGGCTGCCGAGTCGTAAGGGCTGATGCGGACCAGGCGATGCACGCCCGACTCCGACTTCAGCCAGCCATAGGCGTTCGGCCCGCTGATCTTGTAGGAGGCCGAACGGATGCCGGCCTCTTCGCCGGGCGTTTCGAACTGAAGCTCGACCTTGTAGCCCTTTCTCTCGGCCCAGCGGGTATACATCCGCGCCAGCATGGACGCCCAGTCGCAGCTTTCCGTGCCCCCCGCGCCGGCGTTGATCTCAAGGAAGGTGTCGTTGCCGTCGGCCTCGCCGTCCAGCAGCGCCTCAAGCTCTTTCTGCGCGGCCAGGTCGGCCAGCGACTTCAGGGTGGCCTCGGCCTCGGCCACGATCTCGGCGTCGCCCTCGGCCTCGCCCAGTTCGATCAGCTCGACGCTGTCCTTCAGGTCCTGGTCGATGCGGCGATAGGTCTCCACCTTGTCCGACAGCACCTGCCGGTCTCGCATCAGCTTCTGCGCGCGGGCCGGGTCGGACCAGAGGTCGCCGTCCTCGATCATCGCGTTCATCTCTTCCAGGCGATGCGGGGCGGTGTCCCAGTCCATGCGCTGCGCCAGCAGGCCCAGCGACTTGCGGATGGCATCGACAGAGGATTGGGTTTCGGCGCGCATGGGCGATCCCTAAGGTCGGACGGTGAACGGATGGGGGTGGCTGATAGCGCGGCAGGCCGCCCGGCACAAGCAAGGGCGGTCAGTAAAGCCCGCCCGCGCTCATGCTGTTGAAATCGGCCTTCTTCGGGATGACCTTGCGCTGCCCGGTCGAGGTGGTCACGGCCTTCTCGGTCCGCTCGGTCACGTCGCTGCTCTGCTTGGCGAAGCCGCCGTCCACGACACGGGCCACGGCGGTGGTGCCCTCGCGGAAATATTCCGAGATCGTGAACTTGCCATAGGAGACATCCGCGAAATAACCACCCGGCGGCACCTTGAACGCGGTCCCGCCGTATTCCTTGACCGCCTGCCGCATGAAGGCGTTGAACACCGGAACGCACATGGTCCCGCCGTAAGCGTTCGAGCCCATGCTGCGCGGCTCGTCAAAGCCCAGGTAGCAGCCCGCGACGATGTTCGAGCTGAAGCCGACGAACCACACGTCCTTGGCGTCGTTGGTGGTCCCGGTCTTGCCCGCGACCGGCACGTCCAGCTTGACGCCCTTGCCGGACCCGCGCTTGACCACGCCTTCCATCATCGAGGTCAACTGGTAGGCGGTGATCGCGTCCATCACCCGCTCGCGGTCCGATTGGATCATCGGCGCCTGACCGGGCGGCAGAGCGCCCTGTTCGCAGGTGGCGCAGACGCGCCTGTCGTGGCGATAAACGGTGCGGCCGCGGCGGTCCTGCACCCGGTCCACCAGCGTGGGTTCGACCCGCTCGCCGCCGTTGGCGAACATCGCATAGGCCGCGACCATCTTGAAAAGCGTGGTTTCCTGCGCGCCCAGACTGTTGGCAAGGAAAGGTGAAAGCTTGTCATAGACGCCGAAGCGTTCGGCGTATTTCGCCACCGTGTCCATGCCGATGTCGCGGGCGATGCGGATCGTCATCAGGTTGCGCGAGTGCTCGATCCCCGTCCGCAGGGGCGTCGGGCCATAGTAGCTGCCGCCCGCGTTCTTCGGCGTCCACAAGCCCTGCGGCGTGTTCACGGTGATCGGCTCGTCCTCGACGATGGTCGCCGGGGTGAAGCCGCGGTCCAGCGCCGCCGCATAGACGAAGGGCTTGAAGGCCGAGCCGGGCTGCCGCATCGCCTGCGTCGCCCGGTTGAAGACCGAGGACTGGTAGCTGAAGCCGCCCTGCATGGCGATCACGCGGCCGGTGTTCACGTCCATCGCCATGAAGCCGCCCTGCAGCGTCGGCACCTGCCGCAGGGTCCAGCGGATGAAGGCCCCGGTATCGTCGTCCGTCATCTGCCGGACCAGCACAACATCGCCCACCGACAGCAGGTCGGATGCCACCTTGGCCTGCGGCGCCCGTTCGCGCCCCGGCATCAGCTTGCGCGCCCATTGCACGTCGCGGGCGGGGATGACCTGGGGCTCGTCCTCCTGCGCGACGCCCTCGATGCCAATGATAGCGTCGGCGTCGGTGAGGTCCAGCACCACGGCCGGGTGCCAGCCCTGAATGTCGCGCGGGACTTTGATCTTGGCCAGTGCCGACCGCCAGTGGTCCTCGGAACCCAGTTCCTCGGGCGGGATCACCTGCCCCGTGCCGCGCCAGACGCCGAGGTTGCGGTCATAGCGTTCCAGCGCGTCCTGCAGCGACTTGGCGGCCACCTGCTGCAGGTCGGGGTCCATGGTCGCGCGGATCTGCAACCCGCCGGTGAAGAACTCGTCCTCGCCGAACTGCTGGGACAGTTGGCGGCGGATCTCGTCGGTGAAATAGTCGCGGGGCGGCAGGCTGTTGCGGAAGGCCGGGAAATCGCCGTTCTGCACAGACTTCAACGGCAGCGCGGATTCGGCGCGATAGGCGGCTTCGGTCAGGTAGCCGTTCTGCCACATCTCGCGCAGGACATAGTTGCGCCGCTCGGTGATGCGATCCTTGTCGCGCACGACCGACCGAGAGGGCGCCTGCGGCATGGCGGCCAGCATCGCCGCCTCGTGCGGGGCAAGCTGGCTCAGGGACTTGTTGAAATAGGTCTGGGCGGCGGCGGCGACTCCGGCGCTGTTCTGGCCCAGGAAGATCTCGTTGAGATAAAGCTCGAGGATCTGGTCCTTGCTCAGCGTGCTTTCCAGCCGGGTGGCGAGGATCAGTTCCTTGACCTTGCGTTCGACGCTGCGCGAGGAATCGAGCAGGAAGTTCTTCATCACCTGCTGGGTGATGGTCGAGGCGCCGCGCACGCTGCCCCCCCGCGTCTGCACGGCCTGCACCGCCGCGCCGGCCATGCCGCGCGGGTCATAGCCGCGGTGCTTGTAGAAGTTCTTGTCCTCGGCCGAGATGAAGGCCTGCTTGACCGGATCGGGTATCTCCTCGACCGGGACGAAGATGCGGCGTTCTTCGGCGAATTCGTCGATCAGGCGGCCTTCGCCGGAATAGATGCGGCTGATGGTCTTGGGTGCGTAGCTTGCCAGCGCCTCATGGCTCGGCAGGTCGCGGGAATAGATCCAGAAGATGCCCCCCACCACGAGGGCAAGGAAGACGCTGGCGGTCACGAACCACGAAAAGATCGCGCCGAAGAAGTTCAGGACGAAACGGATCACTGATGCCCCATGCGGCTTTCGAGCGAGGGGTTTCTATAACGCCATGCCCCTTTCGGGTCAAAGCAAGCTTGCGTCAGGGCGACGCCGCCGCGGCAGGTCCCTGCCCGTCCTGATCGGCATCCCAGGCAAGGATGCCGTCGGTCATTGCCTCGGCCACCCGCTGCCGCCAGGCCGGGTCGAACAGGTTGGCGCGGTCTTGCGGATGGGTCAGGAAGCCTAGTTCGACCAGCAGGGATGGGATGTCGGGCGATTTCAGCACCGAAAAGGCTGCGCCCCGGATGGGGACGCGGTGCATGACCATCCCGGCCTCGTTCATCTTCGCCACGAGGTGACGCGCCGCGTCCACGCTGCGCGGCTGGGTGTCGAGCCGGGCGAGATCCATCAGCGCCCGGCTCACGTCCTCGTCGGTGTCCGACAGGTCCAGCCCGGCGAGAATGTCGCTGCGGTCGTGCATCAGCGCAAGCTGGCGCGCGGCGCGGTCGTTCGACTGCCCGTCCCAGGCGTAGATGCTGGCGCCCGCCGCTTCGCCCGCCGGCAGGGCGTCGGCATGCAGCGAGATGAACAGATCCGCCCCCTTGGCCCGCGCGACCGTGGTGCGGCGTTCCAGCGGGATGAATCGGTCGTCCTCGCGCGTCAGCACGACCTCGATGCCGCGACCGCGCAGGGTGGCGGCGAATTCCTGCGCGAAGCCCAGCATGACCGCCGCTTCGGAAATCGCCCCCACCTGCGCGCCGGGGTCGATGCCGCCATGGCCCGGGTCCAGCACCACCCGCAGCCGCTCGTCCGTCAGCGCGTTCCGGTCCGCGCCCGTGTCCGCAGGCTGCGGCAATCCCCGCAGCACGGTCAGCGCATCGGGGCGGGGCTGGAAGGCGTCGGGCGCGACGGGAAGAAGCCGCAGGGCAAGGCTCGGGGCGGGCACGGCCCGCATCTGCGCCGAGTCGAGCTTCATCGGCCCCGGCAGAGTCAGGATCGCCCGCGCCCCCCCCTGCGGCGCAGGACCCCAGCGCAAGGCCAGCGGGTCGGCGGAAGGCTGCCCCTCGGGCGGGGCGGCGCCTTGCAGGTCGATGACCAGCCGGGGCGGGGTGTCGACAAGCGCGATGCGGTGCGGCACGGCGCGATCAAGCCCGATGGTCAGCATGATGGGCCTGGGCCTGCCCCGGTCGCGCCCCTCCATCCCCAGCACCGTGCGGGACAGATCGACCGCCGCCAGGGTTTCGGCTGCGACCGGCGCCGCAAGCGCCAGCAGCGCCGCCACGGCGATCAGCCGCGCAAGGCGCATCCTTAGCGCCCGGCCATGTAGCGGGCCAGCCGGTCCAGCCCCTCGGCGATGTCCGCGGTGGACCGCGCATAGGAAAAGCGCAGCGTTTTCGCCCCGCGCACCGGGTCGAAGTCGATGCCGGGCGTTACCGCCACGCCGGCCTTGTCCAGAATGTCCGCCGCCAGCGCCGCGCTGTCATGGGTCAGGGCCGAGACATCGGCATAGACGTAGAAGGCCCCGTCCGGCGGAGCGATCTTGTTGAAGCCAATGGCAGGCAAGCGGTCCAGCATCATCCGCCGGTTCTCGGCATAGACGGCAAGGTTCGCCTGCGCCTCGGCCTCGGCGTCCGGGCTCAGGGCGGCCAGCGCCGCCACCTGGCTGGCGTGGGGGGCGCAGATGAACATGTTGGCGGCCAGCCGGTCCATCGTGCGGACCATGTCGGGCGGCACCACCAGCCAGCCCACGCGCCAGCCGGTCATGCTGAAATACTTCGAGAAGCTGTTGATGACGACGACCTCATCCGTCAGTTCCAGCGCGCTGACCGCCCGCTGGCCGTAGTCGAGGCCGTGGTAGATCTCGTCCGAGATCAGCGCGGCCCCGATCCCGTGGGTGCGCTCGACCAGCGCCGCCAGCGCCTGCCGGTCCAGCATGGTGCCCGAGGGGTTGCCGGGCGAGGCGATCATCACGCCCTGCACGCCTTTGGGGATGTCCTCGGGCACGGGCTGGTAGCGGTTCTCGAAGCGGGTCTGCATCCCCACGGGTTTCACCGACATGGCGCGCAGGATCTGGCGATAGCTGGGATAGCCGGGTTCCCCCACCGCTACCCGATCGCCCGCGTCGAACAGCGCTGCGAAAGCCAGAAGGAAGGCCCCCGATGAACCCGGCGTCACCACCACGCGGGCCGGGTCCAGATCGACGCCATACCAGCGCTGGTAAAGCCCGGCGATCCCTTCCCGCAGCGCGGGCAGGCCCAGCGCGACGGTATAGCCCAGCGGTTCCGCCAGTTCCCGTCCCAGCGCCTTCAGTGCAGGGCCGGGTGCAGGTGTCGAGGGCTGGCCGACCTCCATGTGGATGATGTGGCGCCCCACGGCTTCGGCGCGGCGGGCCGCTTCCATGACATCCATGACGATGAAGGGATCGACCTGACCCCGCCGCGACTGCCGCATCCGCCTGCCCTTTTCCGTTTGGCCGCCCTTTTCGCCCCCCGCCCCCCTGCTGGTCAAGCGGCGGTGATCCGCACGGGGGTGGACAGCATCCCCGCCTCTGGCGCAATGTCCGCGCGAGTTCCGGTAAAGGACCGACGATGAAAACCCTGATGACTGCCGCGCTGATGACAGCGGCCCTTGCCGCCCCCGCCGCCGCCTTCGACCCCGCCGCCATGTCCGATTCCGAGCGCGCGGCCTTTGGCGAGGCGGTGCGCGACTACATCATGCAGAACCCCACCGTTCTGGTCGAGGCCCTGAACGCGATGGAGGCGCGGCGACTGGCCGATGAGGCCGAGAGCGACAAGCTGCTGGTCCAGACCTACAGCGCCGAGATCTTCGAGGACGGGCATTCCTGGATCGGCGGCAACCCCGCGGGCGACCTGACCATCGTCGAGTTCATCGACTACCGCTGCGGCTATTGCCGCCGCGTCGCCCCCGAGGTGGACGAGGTCGTGGCCAAGGACGGCAACATCAGGCTGATCCTCAAGGAATTCCCGATCCTCGGCGAAGAAAGCGACCTCGCCTCGCGCTACGCGATCGCGGTCAAGCAGCTGGAAGGCGGGGAGGCCTACAAGGCCGTCCATGACAGGCTTTACGAAATGCGGGGGGCGGTGACGGCCGAGTCGCTCGGGGCGATCTCGGAGGATCTCGGCTTCGACCCGCAGGCCGTGGCCGCGCGGATGGGCAGCGACGAGGTTTCGGCCGAGATCGCCAGCAACCGCCAGCTTGCCGAGAAGATGCAGATCATGGGCACGCCCACCTTCGTGATCGGGCCGGAGTTGTTGCGCGGCATCCCCTCGACCGGGCTGGCGGCGGCAGTCGAGCAGGTCCGGGCGGCGGAGGGTTAGGGCTTCTCCTTTGCTCTCTCGCCTGTCCGGACTTCACGGTTGAAGACAAGTGGGCTTCGCGCCCCCTCTGGCGATGAAGCAAGAGCAACTCCGCCGCAGGCGACGCCCAACGCAACCGGCACGAGCGGTTGTCAACGACCGCGCGCAGCCTGCGATGTCCGAGCGGGCGATGCTTGCCGGCCGGGGCGGACCCTATTCCGCAGCTTGCGGCAACCGCGAGAGTTCCTCGGCGCGGCGCTCGACCAGTTCGACGATGTGGTCGATCATCTGGGCGTTCGACATCTTGTGGCTCTGCTTGCCGGCCATGTAGACCATGCCGCTGCCCGCGCCGCCGCCGGTGAAGCCGAGGTCGGTCATCAGCGCCTCGCCCGGCCCGTTCACCACGCAGCCGATGATCGACAGGCTCATCGGCACCTTGATGTGTTCCAGCCGCTGTTCAAGGGTTTCCACGGTTCTGATAACGTCGAACCCCTGCCGGGCGCAGGAAGGGCAAGAGATGATCTGAACCCCCCGCGTTCGCAGGCCCAGCGACTTCAGGATCTCGTAGCCGACCTTCACCTCTTCGACCGGATCGGCCGAAAGCGACACGCGGATCGTGTCGCCGATTCCGGCCCACAGCAGGCTGCCCATGCCGACCGCCGATTTGACCGTGCCACCGCGCAGGCCCCCAGCCTCGGTGATGCCAAGGTGGATCGGCGCGTCCGTCGCCTCGGCCAGCGCCTGATAGGCGGCAGCCGAAAGGAACACATCCGAGGCCTTCACGCTGATCTTGAATTCGTGGAAGTCGTTGTCCTGCAACAGCCTGATGTGATCGAGCCCGGATTCCACCATCGCATCAGGACAGGGCTCGCCGTATTTTTCCAGCAGGTGGCGTTCCAGAGAACCCGCGTTGACCCCGATGCGGATGGAACAGCCGTTATCCTTGGCGGCCTGCACGACCTCGCGCACCCGCGAGGGATCGCCGATGTTACCGGGGTTGATGCGCAGGCAGGCAGCGCCCGCCTCGGCCGCCTCGATGGCGCGGCGGTAATGGAAATGGATGTCCGCCACGATCGGCACCGGGCTTTCGCGGGTGATCTCGCGCAGGGCGCGGGTCGAGGCCTCGTCCGGGGCCGAGATGCGCACGATGTCCGCCCCGGCATCCGCCGCCGCGATCACCTGGGCCAGCGTGGCCCGCACGTCCGTCGTGTCGGTGTTCGTCATGGTCTGGACGCTGATGGGCGCATCGCCCCCCACGGGAACCGGGCCGACCATGATGCGGCGCGAGGGCCGGCGCTGGATGTTGCGCCACGGGCGGATCGGATTATGCGTCATCGCTGGACCTTTCGGCTGGTGCCCGCAAGATAGGGCCTTGGGCCCGCGGCGGCAACCGCACCCGTCAAGGCGTGGCAGCAACCCCCTCGCTTTGCAGCGGCGCGGCAGAGGCGACCGAGAACATGCTGGCAAGCTCGGGGTCCGCTGCCGGATCGGCCAGCGCGAAGGCCCCGGTCAGCGCGGTCGGCGACAGCTCGACATCCTTGACGACCTTGGCGCCCGGCGCGGCGGGACCATAGGTGTCGCCGTTCACCGCGAAATAGACCGCGCCCGAGTTTCCCGTCCGCAGCACCGGCGGCTGTTCGGTCGGCGGCAGCGTGAAGCGCTCGCCCGCGTCCAGCGTTTTTTCCAGGATCACCGAGCCATCGGCGGCGCTGACCCGGACCCAGGCGGGGCGGGTTGCCAGGATCTCGACCTGTGCCGCTTCCGGTCCCAGCGTGCGGACCGCCTGCGTTTCGGCCGGTTGCGCCACGGCAACCTGGGCGGGGGCGGGCTGCGCCCCGGTCCCCGCGACGGCATGGGCCTGCGGCGCGGCGGCGTTCTCGGACAAGCCGGGGTCAATGGCGGCGATGGGGGTGTCACGCGGCGTCAGTTCCGGCACCTCCAGCGCCCGGGGGCGATAGATGCGATCCAGCGCCTCGGGCTGCGGCAGGTCAACCGCGGCAAGGTCCACCTCGCCCGCCGGACCTGCGTCCTGCGCCGGGTCCAGCGTCGCGATGACAGCCGGCGCCTGGTCCGAGGGCGTCAGGTTGACCTTCTGCACTTCCTGCAGGACGGACCAGCCGCCATAGCCGAGGCCCAGGGCCACCAGCGCCATCACCAGCACTGAGCCGATGGCCCGCGGCTCGACCGAGGACCAGAAGCTTTCGGGCTGCGGCAGATACAAGGCGCGGGGATTGGCCAGCGACTCGGCCAGATCGGCCGGGCGGCGGCCGGGCTGGGCCGCGACGGGCGCCGAACCCGCGCCATTGGCAAGCTGGAAGCCTGATTCCTCGGCAAAACGACGCAGCACCCAGTCCTGGTCCATCCCCAGGTAGCGGGCGTAAGAGCGGACATGGCCGGGAACAAAGCTCGGCGCGTCAAAGGCCGAGATGTCGCAGTTCTCGATCGCGGCGATATAGGAAGCACGGATCCGCAACTCGCGCTGCACATCCAGCAGCGACTTGCCGATGGTGGCCCGCTCGCCGCGCATCATGTCACCGAGCCGCATTTCGAAACCATCGAAACCCGGCGCTGCCCCCCTGTCCATCAAGGAATCGCCCGCCGCTGACGGCGTTTGCGTCCCGCTCATTGTTGCCTGCCTCATTCTGGAAGGTCCGCTTTGCGCCAGTAACGCGAATCCGGCCTGTTTTATTTAAGGACAGACTATCATGCCGGCGAGAGGGACAACACAGGTTGTTGAGGTTCAGGCGACCGCATGCGAGCGATTGAGCGCGCAGCGTGACCACAGGGCATCCATTGCCCGCACCAGATGGTCGATCTGCCTGGGGTCATGGACCGGCGAGGGCGTGAAGCGCAGCCGCTCGGTCCCGCGGGGCACGGTCGGGAAGTTGATCGGCTGGACGTAGATGCCGAAATCCGCCAGCAGCATGTCCGACAGCATCTTGCAATGGACCGGGCTGCCGACATGAACCGGCACGATATGGCTGCCGCGGTCGTCGATGGGCAGGCCCAGCCCGCGCAACCGCATCTTCAGGATGCGGGCGTGCAGCTGCTGGGTGTCGCGCAGCTTCTGCCCCTGCGCGCTCTTGAGATGGGCGATCGAGGCCGCGGCCCCCGCCGCGACCGCCGGCGGGATCGAGGTGGTGAAGATGAAGCCGGGCGCATATGACCGGATGGCGTCGCACATCTTGGCCGTACCCGCGATATAGCCGCCGAAGACGCCGAAGGCCTTGCCCAGCGTCCCGTTGAAGATGTCGATGCGCTCTGTCAACCTGTCGCGTTCCGCCACGCCGCCGCCGCGCGGGCCATACATGCCCACGGCATGAACCTCGTCGAGGTAGGTGAGCGCGTTGAACTCGTCGGCAAGGTCGCAGATCGCCGCGATGGGACCGAAGTCGCCGTCCATCGAATAGATCGACTCAAAGGCGATCAGCTTGGGCGCGGCCGGGTCGTCGGCAGCCAGAAGCTCGCGCAGGTGGGTCACATCGTTGTGGCGGAAGATGCGCTTGGCGCCGTCGAAGCGCTTGATCCCCTCGATCATGGACGCGTGATTCAGCTCGTCCGAATAGATGATCAGGCCGGGGAACAGCTTGCGCAGGGTCGAAAGCGTCGCGTCGTTGGCGATATAAGCCGAGGAAAAGACCAGCGCCGCTTCCTGCCGATGCAAGTCGGCAAGCTCGGCTTCCAGCCGCTTGTGATAGACCGTGGTGCCCGAGATGTTGCGCGTCCCGCCCGAACCCGCGCCGGTCGAATCCAGCGCCTCATGCATCGCGCTCAGCACGACCGGGTGCTGGCCCATGCCCAGATAGTCGTTGCCGCACCAGACGGTGATTTCCTGCTCGCCCCCATCGGGACGCTTCCAGATTGCCTGCGGGTAATGGCCCTTGCGCCGTTCGATGTCGATGAACGTGCGATAGCGGCCTTCGTCATGCAGACGCTGCAGAGCCTGATCGAGTGCGGCATCGTAGTTCATCAGCTTGCTCCCTTGCGTAACTGGCTGGGCTTGCCTCACGGGCCTGTCCCGAACATGGTTCGGGCCGATGGTCCCTGCATTGATAAGGATCAATGGGCGCGATTAACAGCCTCTATTCCCTCCCTGAGACGAAAAGTCGTATGGGAACTCGATGAATATGCTCGGGAAAGGACAGATGATGGCGACGGATTACCGGCTGGACGAGGTGCTGGATCGGCTGGACGCGGGGCTGCCCGCGGCGCTGGAGCGGCTGATGGCCTTCATGCGCATCCCCTCGATCTCGACCGACCCGGTATTCGCGGCGGATGTGCGGCTGGCGGCGGGCTGGCTGCGGGACGAACTGTCCGAACTGGGGTTTGAGGCCTCGGTGATGGACACGCCCGGCCACCCGATGGTGGTGGCGCGCACGCCTGCGGGCGAGGGGCGCAGCCTTCTGTTCTACGGCCATTACGACGTGCAGCCCGTCGATCCGCTGGATCTGTGGCACCGCCCGCCCTTCGACCCGCAGGTTCAGGACACACCGGACGGCCAGGTGATCCGCGGACGCGGGGCCGCCGATGACAAGGGCCAGTTGATGACCTTCGTCGAGGCCTGCCGGGCGTGGAAGGCCGTCCACGGCACCCTGCCTCCCGGCCTGACCCTGCTGTTCGAGGGCGAGGAGGAATCGGGTTCTCCCAACCTCCAGCTCTTTCTGCGCGAGAATGCTGACGCCCTGCGGGCGGACCTCGCGCTGATCTGCGACACGACCATGTATTCCGACGGGCGGCCCGCGATCACGACCCAGTTGCGGGGCCTGATGGGCGAGGAGATCGTGGTCAGCGCCGCCGACCGCGACCTGCATTCGGGCAGCTTCGGCGGACTGGCCGCGAACCCGATCCAGGTGCTGGTGAACGCGCTCGCCGGTATCAAGGACGCGGATGGCCACGTGACCCTGCCCGGCTTCTACGACGGCGCGCCGGAACTGACCGACGAGTTGCGCGCCGACTGGGAAGCGCTGGGCTTCGACGCGGCCGAGTTCCTGTCCCGCGTCGGTCTGCGCGAGCCGGTGGGCGAAAAGGGCCGCACCGGGCTGGAGATGGTCTGGAACCGTCCGACCTTCGAGATCAACGGCATCGCCGGGGGGTACGCGGGCGAGGGCTTCAAGACCGTCCTGCCCGCCGAGGCCCGCGCCAAGGTCAGTTGCCGGCTGGTGGGCACCCAGAACCCCGATGCGATCCGCGAAGCGCTGCGCGCCCATGTCCGCGCCCATATCCCCGCCGATTGCACCGTCGAGTTCCACGCCCATGGCAATTCGCAGGCCAGTGTTATGGACACCTCGGACCCGGCCTTCGCAGCGGCGAAGCAGGCGCTGACCGAGGAATGGGGCCGCGAGGCCGCCTTCATCGGCGCGGGCGGCTCGATCCCCGTGGCGGGCGACTTCAAGCGACTGCTGGGGATGGACACGATGCTGATCGGCTTCGGAAAGGATGACGACCGCATCCACTCGCCGAACGAGAAATACGACGTGCAAAGCTTCTCGAAGGGCGCACGAAGCTGGGCGCGTATCCTGGCGGCGCTGGCGTGATCCCGGCGCTGCGCGCGTTCTTGCGGATGCCACGGCAGCATGGTTGCTGGCCTGCAGAGGACGGGAAAGGGGCAAGATCGCCAACTGCCTTGTGTCCGGGCAGGGCATCGGCAACATCATCCCGGGCGCTGGCCCTGCCGCGCTTTCCCCGCCGGCACCCTTATGGCTGAAGCCGCCCTCGCGGTTCTGCCGTCCCGGACGTCCTTGGGGGACGGAGCGATAATGCAGGCCTTGCCTTAAGAGCGCAAAGGCAACACGGGCACTTTTGGAAGGACGGGATCGAGGCGATTGCTTCGCCTGATCCCCGTTCTGCCACTGTGGACGGCCTTGGCAGCCCGGCTGACTTTCGCAGCCGCTAAGCCGGTCCTGCCGGATTGCAGCTATATGGAGGGCTGGACCAAAGGCTCCGGTTTTTGGGAAAGGACATCAGCAACACGGTTTACCAGCCTGGAATGGCAGAGCCTTTGCTGCTGATGATTGCCGTGCCCCAGTTCGCGGTGATGTCGCTGGTCATCGCGCTGGTCGAGCGGCGACGGACATGAAAAAGGCGGGCCCCACGGACCCGCCCCTGCCTTTAAGGGAATGCGGTCAGGCCGCGCGGGCCGTCAGCACTGCCTCGACCTTCTTCTGGGCGCCGCCCTCGTCGATGCCGCTGACAACGGCGACCTCGCGGGTCAGGCGGTCCAGCGCGGCCTCGTAAAGCTGGCGCTCGGAATAGGACTGCTCGCGCTGGTCGTCGTTGCGGTGCAGGTCGCGGACGACCTCGGCGATGGACAGCAGGTCGCCCGAGTTGATCTTCTGTTCGTATTCCTGCGCGCGGCGCGACCACATGGCGCGCTTGACGCGGGCCTTGCCCTTCAGGGTTTCCATCGCGCGATCGACCATGTCGGGCGAGGCGAGGCCGCGCATCCCGATCTCGGTGGCGCGGGCGGTCGGGACGCGAAGCGTCATCTTGTCCTTTTCGAACGAGATCACGAACATCTCGAGGCGAAGGCCGGCGACCTCCTGCTCTTCGATGGACACGATGCGGCCGACGCCATGGGCGGGATAAACCACGAAATCGTCGGGGTGGAACTCGTTCTTCTTGGTCTTCGACATCCTGCTTCCTTCCAGCTTACGCCCTGCCGGGGCGCAAAAATGCCCCCAGAGGACTTGCCCTCCCGAGGTGCGTGTGATTGTTGTCTGCTGGCAGGACAGGCATATGTCCGGCCACAAGGCAGCCGGCCAGCGCAGAACGTGGCCGATATGACAGTGTTGTATCACGAATCACCCCTTAAATGAAGGGGTTTTTCCCGCGACCTCCATCATCAGGCCGCCCGGGCCTTTCTTCCGGCGGATGCGTTCCGAATCCGGGCCTCAGTCGCCCTCGCCCGGATTCGGCGAGAAGTACTTCTCCATCTTGCCGGGCTGGCCGTCCATCTCGGCCGCAGTGGGCAGCGGATCCTTCTTGCGGGTGATGACCGGCCACTGTTCGGAATATTTCCGGTTGAACTCGACCCAGGCCTCCATGTCCGGCTCGGTGTCGGGCCGGATCGCGTCGGCAGGGCATTCGGGTTCGCAGACGCCGCAGTCGATGCATTCGTCGGGGTGGATGACCAGCGTGTTCTCGCCCTCGTAGAAGCAGTCCACCGGGCAGACCTCGACGCAGTCCGTGTATTTGCACATGATGCAGTTGTCGGTCACGACATAGGTCATCGGAATCCTCGCGAGGCAGGTGCGGGGCCTCAACTATGCCTTTCATCGCCGGGGTTCAACCCGGCGGGGATCACGGGCGGCTATGCTTCCGGCGCAGCGCCAGGGGCCGCGTCCAGATCCTCGTAAAGCTCGCGCGCCTCGCTGGCCGGGCCACGGCGCTCGCCCGGCGCAAGGACACGCAGGCTGCGGACGCCGCCGGGTGCTGCGGCCGTCACCACGTCGCCCGCCTTCACCTCATGCCCCGGCTTGCGGCAGGGGGCGCCGTTCACGCGGACGCCCCCTTCGCTGATGCGGTCCGCGGCCATGGTGCGCGTCTTGAAGACCCGCGCATGGCACAGCCAGCGGTCGAGCCGGATCGAGGTCGGCGGCTCGTCCTCGTCCTCGTCCCGGTCCCTACCTCTGCGCACCATCAGGCGCGATACCTCTTGGCCGCGATCACGACTTGTTCTTCAACGCCGCCAGCACCGCGAAGGGGCTGTCGGGGTCGATCGGCTTGTCGTTGCGCGGCGGGCGCGATTCGAAGCTGCGCCCCCCTTCGTTCCGGGGCGGGCGATCCTTGCCGGCGGGGCCGCCCTTGCCGCGTTCGCCCTTCGGCTTGCCGGACTTGCCTTGGCGCTGCTGGCCTTGGGCTTCGCCCTGGCGGTCGCCGCCGAAACGACGTTCGGCACGTGGCCGGTCGCCGCGGCGGTCCTCGCCTTCGGCGGGCGCGGCCTGGCGCGGCTGGCCCTCGCGCTGCTGCCCCCCTTGGGGTTGGGTGCCGCCGAAGCGGCCTGGACGGCGGTTGCCGCGGGCCTCGCCGTCCCGGCCCTCGCGCCGGGGACCGCGCGGACGGGGCGCCCAGGTGAAGGTGTAGAAGCTTTCCATTTCCGGCGCCGCTTCGGCTGCCTCGGCCTCGTTGCCGTCAGCGGCCGGAACCTCCCCGGCTTCCGTTGCGGCCGCCTGTTCGGCCTCGGCCTCGGCGCGCTGGCGTTCGGCCTGCTCGGCTTCCCAGCGGGCGCGGGTCTCGGCGGCGAGGACGCTTTCCTCTTCCGTCATCGGCGCGACGGGCTCGCCTTCGGGCACCGGCGCGGGTTCGGGAACAACGGCGACGACAGCGCGGGTCTTCACCCGCTCGGCTTTCTCGCCGCGATAGCCCAGGCCGCCCATCAGGTCGGCGAACTGGTCCAGCGTCATGCCCGTGATCGACAGCATGTCGGGCGTCGCCTCGAAGCCGCCGCGGCTGTCCTGGGCGCGCAGCATGTCGGCCAGCCGTTCCAGCATGTCGATGCGGATCGCTCGCTCGCCCGCAGGATGGTAGCCCGACAGCGTGTAATAGTCGCGCGGCACGTCGGGCAGGTTCGGGATCGTCACCAACCCCGGAGGGGGCGATTCAGGGAATTCGTCGGCCCCGGCCCAGAGCGCCGACAGCAGCAGCCGCAGCCGGGTCGGCGCGGGCTTCAGCAGCGCGGGCAGGAAGATGGTGAACTGGCCGAAGCGGACGCCGTGCTTGCGCAAGCTGCCGCGCGCATCCTGGTCCAGTTCCTTGATTTCCGAGGCGATGCCTTCGCGCGGCAGAACCCCCATCGCCTCGACCAGCCGGAAGGCCACGCCGCGGGCGAGACCCGTCAGCGCCTCGTCGGCCTGCATCGTCAGCAAGGGCTCGAAGCCCGCGGCGATCTTGCGGTCGATGAAATGCTGCAAGCGGCGGCGGACCTTTTCGGCCACCTCCGGCCCGGCGTCCTCGTCCACGAAGACCTCGATGCCCGGCTTCAGGGGATCGGCGCCGCGGACGAGCTTGCCCACGGCCGAGCCGCCCCACATCAGCCCGCCCTGCACGGTGAAGTCCAGTTCCGTGTCCGGCGCGTTGTAGAAGCGGTCCGCGCGCAGGTGGAACTCGGGGCGCAGCGCCTCATAGGCAGCGCGGGTCAGCATTTTCGCCTCGTCGCCCTGGGCGCTGGGGTCGGTGCGGAACCGGAACCCTTCCAGACGGCCGGCGAATTCGCCCTCGACCGTCACCTCGCCCTTGTCGTTCACCTCGGCCACCAGGCTCTCCTTCTGCTTGAGCCGGCGCAGCAATACGGATGTGCGCCGGTCCACGAATCGCTGCGTCAGCGCGGCATGAAGCGCATCCGACAGGCGATCTTCTACCGCGCGGGTTTCTTCCCGCCAATGGGCTTCGTCCCTGACCCAGCCATTGCGTTGGGCGACATAGGTCCAGGTGCGGATATAGGCGAGCCGCTTGCTGATCGCGTCGATGTCGCCGCCGGGCTTGTCAATCCGCGCCACGGACCGCGCCAGCCAGTCGCCGGGAATGCCGCCGTCCTGCAGGAAGCCGTAGATGCGGGTCAGCAGCGTGGTGTGTTCCGCAGGCGAGATGCCGCGGAAATCCGGGATGCGGCAGACGTCCCACAGAAGCCGCACGTCCTTGGGATGCGTCACCCGGTCGCGGATTTCTGGCAGGGCCGACAGGGTTTTCAGCGACGACAGGTCGTCCGCCTCTCGCCCCCGTCCCAGCCATTCGCTGCCCGAGGGCTGTTCCAGCGACTGGATCAGGCGGTCCACCGTACCGAACTCCAGCGAGGAATTTCGCCAGATCAGGCGGCTGATCGGCTGGAAGCGGTGGTTCTCGATGGCGTCGATCAGCCCTTCGTCCAAGGGTTGCGCCTCGCCAGTGACGCCGAAAGTGCCGGGTTCGGTGTGGCGCCCGGCGCGGCCGGCGATCTGGCCCAGTTCGTGCGGAAACAAGGGCCGCAGGCGGCGGCCGTCGAACTTGTGGGTCGCCTCGAAGGCCACATGGCGGATGTCGAGGTTCAGCCCCATGCCGATGGCGTCGGTGGCGACAAGGTAATCGACCTCCCCCGCCTGATACATCGCCACCTGAGCGTTCCGCGTGCGCGGGGACAGCGCCCCCATGACCACCGCACAGCCGCCCTTCTGGCGCCGGATCAGTTCCGCCGTGGCATAGACGTCATCAACGCTGAACCCCACGATGGCCGAGCGCGGGGGCATCCGGGACAGCTTCTTGGACCCCGCCCATGTCAGCGTGGAAAACCGTTCCCGCCGCATGAACTGCGCCTCGGGGACCAGCGCGGCGATAGCGGGGCGCATGGTGGCAGAACCCAGCAGCAGCGTCTCGTGCAGGCCGCGCATGTTCAGCAGGCGGTCGGTGAAGACATGGCCGCGCTCGGGGTCGGCGCAAAGCTGGATCTCGTCGATGGCGACGAAATCGGCCAGCACCTCGGGCATGGCCTCGGTGGTGGCGACCCAGTAGGCGGCGCGTTCGGGGACGATCCGCTCCTCGCCGGTGATGAGGGCGACGACCGACGGCCCGCGCGCCTTCACGATGCGGTCATAAACCTCGCGCGCCAGCAGCCGCAGCGGCAGGCCGATGACGCCGGTGCGGTGCGCGAGCATCCGCTCGATGGCATAATGGGTCTTGCCGGTGTTCGTCGGCCCCAGCACGGCCGTGACGCGTCCCGCCACGTCAGGCGTCCTGCCCCTGGCCTTCGGCCAGCAACCGCCCGATGCCGTCGCGCGCTTCCTCCTGATGCGGATGGATCACCAGGCTTTCGTGATAAGCGGCAAGCGCGCGGTCATGGTCCCCCATATCCTCGAGGATCGTGGCCAGCAGCGTGAGCGAGGGCCAGTGCCGCGGCTCAAGCCGCAGCGCCTGCGCGAGATCAGAGATCGCGGGACCCGTCTGCCCGGCAAGATAAAAGGCCGTTCCGCGCGCCGCCCATCCGGCGGCGAAGTCGGGCGCGTTCTCGGTCAGCGCCGTCAGGTGGCCGATGGCGGCAGGCACGTCGCCTGCGTCCAGCGCCGCCTCGCCCCGCATCAGCAGCAGGTCCAGCGCGGCCGAACCCGAGCGCGACCAGGCCCGCTCGATGTCAGACTGCGCCCGCATCCATGCATCGCCCTGCTGCAAGGACAGTTCGCTGAAAAGTGAATCCATTTCGGCGGGGCTTTGCGCGCGCAGGGGCAAAGCCGTTAACAGAATCGACAAGATTGCCGCGCCAAATGCCGCTGCGGCAGGGTGGAACTGGGTCATCGGCACGCGCATATGGATGATGTAAGCATTCCCGCGCCGCGGCGCCAGATTGGGAGAGATTGGATGAGTGCAGTGATCGAGGGTGCCGTCAAGGCACTGGGGAACCGGATTTCCTCGTTCGACGGTTCGGCGAAGTTCGTCGTCGAGGGCGAAGGCGCGATCATGATCGACGAACAGGGCGTCCGCGCGGGCGACGAGGCGGCCGAGGTGACGCTGACCGCCAGCCGCGACACCTTCGAAGGAATCATGAACGGCGACACCAACCCGACCATGGCTTACATGAGCGGCAAGCTGAAGATCGACGGCTCGCTGCCCGCCGCGATGAAGCTGGGCGCGGCGCTCTCCTGACGGACCGGGCGCCGATGGACGCAGTCGCCCGACCGGCCTCCGGGTCACAGGGATTTCAGCCGGCGCCTTTGAACCGCCTGCCCGGTGAGCCGCCCTCACCGGGACAGGCCTTCTTCCTGCAGGCCGAGGATGGCCTGCGGCTGCGGCTCGGCCTGTGGCAACCCCGGGACGCTGCAACGGGAACGGTTCTGCTGTTTCCGGGCCGGACCGAGTATCTTGAGAAATACGATGGAATCGCCACCCGGCTTGCGGCCGGGGGCTTTGCCGTGCTTGCCATCGACTGGCGGGGACAAGGGCTGTCGGACCGGCTGCTGCGCGATCCCCGCGCGGGCCACATCGCCGACTTCGCCGATTACCAGAACGATGTCGTGGAAATTGTGGTGGCGGCCGATACGCTGGGGCTGCCGCGTCCCTGGCACCTGCTTGCGCATTCGATGGGGGGCTGCATCGGCCTCGCCGCGCTTCTGAACGGGCTGCCGGTGGAAACCGCGGCCTTCTCGGCCCCGATGTGGGGACTGCACCATCCTCGGGTGCCGGACGCGGTCATCACCGGCCTCACGGGTATCGCCCGGCGGCTGGGCCGCGCCGAACTGACGGCCATCGGCACGGGCAGCGGCGGGACCTATCTGCTGGACGCGCCTTTTCGCGGGAATGCCCTGACCGGCGACCCGGTGCAATGGGCGCGGCTGGTGGCGCAGGCCGGAAGCTGGCCCGAACTGACCCTCGGCGGCGCCACCTATGCCTGGATCGCCGCGGCGCGCGCCGAATGCCGCCGTCTCGGCGCCCTGCCCTCGCCCGATCTTCCGGCGCTGATCGCCGTGGGCGGGGCCGAGGCCGTTGTCTCGGCCACCGCGATCCACATCCGCGCGGCGGCTTGGCCACAGGCGCAACTGCTGGACCTGCCCGGCGCCCGCCACGAACTGATGTTCGAGGCGGCCCCCGTGGCCGAGCGGTTCCTTTCCTCAGCCGTCGCCCTGTTTCGAGGCTGACGGGGGACGCAGGTGGCTGCGGCAACGGCGACCGATCCTTTCACCCACAAGGGACGCGGCGCCCTGTCCTGTCTGGCTCATGCGTTTATGGTGAAATGGTCGTCAGAAAACGGCCGCCGGCCGGTCCCCTGCCCTGGCGGCCATGGTCCTGATGCCCTTTCCGGCAGCAGGGCTACTCATGCAGCCCCTCAACCCGGCACTTCCTGCCGCCATGCCGGTACAAGATTCTGATCCGGCCCCCGCCGTTGCGGCTCGTTCCGGCGTTCCGTCTCAGCCCTCGCCTCGGAACGCCCTGATCTGCCGCACCAGCGCCAGCGTCGAGGCGTCCTGTCCCTCGGCCTCGGCGCCATCCAGCAGCGGCGCGATCTGCTGGGCGAGTTCCTTGCCAAGCTCGACCCCCCACTGGTCAAAGCTGTTGATCCCGAGGATCACGCCCTCGACAAACACACGGTGCTCGTAAAGCGCGATGATCTGGCCAAGGGTGAAGGGCGTCAGTTCCTCGATCACCAGCGTGGTCGAGGGGCGGTTGCCCGGAAAGACGCGGTGGCGGGCCTGCTTCTCGGCTTCCGGGCCGGTCAGCCCTTTGGCGGCGACCTGAGCCCGCGCTTCCTCCAGCGAGCGGCCGCGCATCAGGGCGCCGCTTTGCGCCAGGCAGTTGGCGATCAGCAGCTTCTGGTGGTGATCCAGTTCCGGCTCGTGGCCGCAGGCGGCGACGATGAACTCACAGGGGACGACCTGCAGGCCCTGGTGGATCAACTGGTAGAAGGCGTGCTGGCCGTTGGTCCCCGGCTCTCCCCAGACGATGGCGCCGGCAGGACGGTCCAGCGCTGTGCCGTCCATGGTGACGCCCTTGCCGTTCGATTCCATCTCGAGCTGCTGCAGATAGGCGGGCAGCCGCAGCAGGCGGTTGGCATAGGGCAGGACGGCGCGGGTCGGATAGCCGCAGACCTGATGGTGCCAGATACCCACCAGCGCCAGCATCACCGGCAGGTTCCGGTCCAGGGAAGCCTCGCGGAAATGCTCGTCCATCGCGCGGCCGCCGGCGAGGAACTGATCGAACTGGTCAGGCCCGATCCCCAGCATCAGCGACAGCCCGATCGGCCCCCAGACCGAATAGCGCCCGCCCACCCAGTCCGCGAAGCCGAAGACGCGGTCGGGGTCGATCCCGAACTCGGCCGTCCTGTCCGGCGCGCTCGACACCGCGGCGAACTGGCTGGCCGGATCGCGCACCCGTCCGGCCATCCAGCGGCGCACGGTATCGGCGTTGGTCATCGTCTCGAGGGTGGTGAAGGTCTTGGACGCCACGATCACCAGCGTCGTTTCCGGGTCCAGCCCCTTCAGCGTGTCGGCCGCATCCGCCCCGTCCACGTTGGAAATGAAATGCAGCCGCGGCCCGTCCTGATACGGCGCCAGCGCCAGCGCGGCCATCGCAGGCCCCAGATCCGAGCCGCCGATGCCGACGTTGACGACATCGGTATAGGCGCCGCCCTGCCCCGCCCGCCGGCCCGAGCGGATGTCATCGGCAAAGCTGCGCATCCGGGCAAGCGTCGCCTGGACCTCGGGCAGCACGTCATGGCCATCGACGAGAATCGGGCCGTCGCTTGCCCGCAGCGCCGTGTGCAGGACGGCGCGACCCTCGGTCTCGTTGATCTTGTCGCCCGCGAACATCGCCGCGCGCCGGGCCGGCACATCGGCTGCAAGCGCCAGCAGCAGGTCGCGGGCGGTCCCGTCGATGGCGGTCTTCGACCAGTCGAACCACAGCCCTTCGGCGGAAAGGGCGCAGTCGCGGGCACGGTCGGGGCCGGCGTCGAACAGCGCGACAATGGAACGGTCCTGCGTGGCCGCGCGATGCGCCGCCAGTTGACCCCAGAGGTCGGTCATCGATGTTCCTTTCAATGAAGGCGCGGTCATTCCGCGTAATGCACGATCATGCCCTTGAGCACGGCGGCGACCGGCGCCTGCTCGACCGGTAGCGAGGCCGCGCGTTCCAGCGCCTCGCGCTTTTCCGGCCCGGCGATCATCAGAAAGCTTTCGGTCGCGGAACTCAGCGCGGGCCGGGTCAGGGTCACGCGCGGCTCCTCGGTTGCCGCAGCCATGATCGGCAGCACCGGAGGCGCCGCGGCGTCAAGCGCGGCGGCCAGTCCCTCGGCGCCGGGGAACAGGCTGGCGGTGTGCATGTCCTCGCCCATTCCCAGCAGCAGGACCGACAGCGGCAGCAGGGGCGCGATCCGCTCGGACGCGAGCGCCGCCCCGGCTGCGGGGTCGAGGCCCTCGGCGTAAAGCTCGATCAGTTCGGCCCCCGCGCCCTGCTCGATCAGGTTGCGCCGGATCAGCCGGGCGTTCGAGCGGTTGTGGTCGGGCGGCACCCAGCGTTCGTCGCTGGGGATCACCAGCACGCGGTCCCATTCCAGCCGTGCCGCCGCCAGTGCCTTGAAGACGGGGATGGGGGTCGAGCCGCCCGGCAGGCACAGCACCGCCCTGTCGCGGGTCTTCAGCGCCATGCCCAGCGCCTCGGTCATTTCCTGCGCCACGGCCAGCGTCAGCGCCTCGCGGTCGGGATGCTCGATCAGCTTCATCGGTTCTCTTGCCTTTGGTTCAGGACTGCAGGTTACGCCAGTGGCGGCCGTCGCGGCCGATCAGCCCCAACGCTTCATCGGGGCCGCTGGTGCCGGGCGGATAGGATGCGGGTTGCGCGCCCCCCTCCTCCCAGGCGCGGATGACGGGATCGGCCCAGGCCCAGGCGGCCTCGACCTCGTCGCCGCGCATGAACAGGGTCTGGTCGCCGCGGATCACCTCGGTGATCAGCCGTTCATAGGCGTCGGGTATGTCGACCCCCAGAGCCTCGGCGAAGCTCATGTCCAGCGGCACCTCGACCAGACGCAGCTCGCCCGGCCCCGGCTCCTTGATCATCACCATGAGGTTGATCCCCTCGTTCGGCTGCAGGCGGATCACAAGCTGGTCCGGTTTCTGCCGCTCCTCGGCGTCGAAGATCGAGTGCGGCGGCTTGCGGAAGACGACCGCGATCTCGCTGGTGCGCGCGGCAAGGCACTTGCCGGTCCGCAGGTAGAAGGGCACCCCCTGCCAGCGCCAGTTGGCAAGGCGCAGCTTCAGCGCCACGAAGCTTTCGGTGCGGCTGGCCGGGTTTCCGACATCGGCGCGGTAGCCGGCGCCGTCCGCGGCATATTGCCCGCGCACGATGTCGCTCTCGGGCACCGGCTCCAGTGCACGGATGACCTTGAGCTTCTCGTCCCGTACCGCGTCGGGGTCAAAGCGCCAGGGCGGCTCCATCGCGATCAGGCAGACAAGCTGCATCAGGTGGTTCTGCACCATGTCGCGCATGGCGCCCGCGTGGTCGTAATAGGCGGCGCGGCCGGCGACGCCCACGGTCTCGGCCACGGTGATCTGGACATGGTCGATGTAATGGGCGTTCCACAGCGGCTCGAACAGGATGTTGGCGAAGCGGATCGCCATCAGGTTCTGGACCGTTTCCTTTCCCAGATAATGGTCGATCCGGTAGATCTGCCCTTCGGTGAAATGCCGCGCCAGCGTGCGGTTCAGCGCGCGGGCCGAGGCAAGGTCGCGGCCGAAGGGCTTTTCCACCACGATCCGGGCATCCGACCCGGCGATCCCGTGGCCTGACAGCCGGTCGGCAATATCGCCGAACAGCGCGGGCGCGACCGAAAGGTAGAAAGCCTGCACGACGTCCTTGCGCATCCTTGCGGCAAGGTCCGCCCAGCCCTCGGCGCCCGTCGCATCCACGGGGACATAGAACAGGCGGCCAAGGAAGGCGGGAAGCCCGGGGTCGCCGGCACGGGGCGGGTCGAACTCGGCGATGGCGGCGGCGATGTCGGCGCGGAAGCCGCTGTCGTCCATGGGGGTGCGGGCCGTGCCGATGATGCGGGCGCCGTCGGGGAAATGGCCGGCCGAATGGCGGCGGAACAAGGCGGGGAAGATCTTGCGCCGCGCAAGGTCGCCAGTCGCGCCGAAGATGACGAGATCGAAGTCATCGACCGCTGTCAGACGCGATGCCATCGCTTTCACCGTCCCCTTCACGCTTCGGCCATGGTGGTAGAGGCTGTACCCCGCCCCGGCAAGCCGTCAGCCCGCGCGGGCAAGCGCCCTCGCCAGCCGCGGCAGCCGGGCGCGGGCCATCAGGTCGCGCAAGGGGACCCGCCCGCCCAGCGCCTGCGCCTTGGCATGGGCGGCCCCGACGCTGGCCGCCACGGGCTCGGGATCGTGCCGCCAGAGGTCCAGCAGGAAGGCGTCGGGATGAACGGCACGCAGGCCCAACGCCGAGAGCACGCGTGCGGGGAAGTCGCGCAGGTTGGCGGTGACGATGAGTTCAGCGCCCGAGGCCAGCGCCGTTTCGGCCACATGGCGGTCGGCGGGATCGGGCCAGTCGAAGCCCGCGGCAAGGGTGCCGTCGCCGGCGGCCTCGGCCTGCGGATGGGACAGGCGCAGCAGCGCGATCTCGGCCCCGGCAACGGCGGCCCCGTCAGGGCCGAGGCGGGCGGCGGCATGGCGCCATTCGTCGAGAATGCGGGCGGACCAGACCGGCTGGTAAAGCCCGGCATCCGCCGCGCCGAGCAGGATTTCCCGCAGGACGGTCGGGTAGAGGACGCAGGCGTCGAGGACCGCCTTCATCCGTCCAGCCGGAAGAACAGCGCCTTGAGGTAGCCGCTTTCGGCAAGCTGCGGCAGCATCGGGTGGTCCGGCCCGGCGAAGCCCGTGTGGATCAGCTGCATCCGCCGCCCGCCCCGCCCGATCCCCCGGGCACTGGCGTTGCGGAAGGCCGTCAGGTCCGCGGCATGGCTGCAGGAGCAGAGGCAAAGATAGCCCCCCGGCACGACCAGAGACGCGGCCAGACGCGCCACTCGCTCATAGGCGCGCAGGCCGGCGTCGAGCGCCTGCTTGGCGGGCGCGAAGGCGGGCGGATCGCAGATCACTAGGTCGAAATGTGCGCCCTCGGTCGCCAGCGCCTCCATGACGGCGAAGGCATCCCCCTGCCGCGTGGTCAGCCGCGCCTCAAGGCCCATCGCGCGCGCCCCACCCTGCGCCAGCGACAGCGCGGCAGCCGAGCCGTCCACGCAGGTCGCGCTTTCTGCCCCGCCTGCAAGTGCGGCAAGGCCAAAGCCGCCGACATGGCTGAACACGTCCAGTACCCGCGCGCCTCGGGACAGCCGCTGTGCAAAGGCATGGTTCGGCCGTTGGTCATAGAACAGGCCGGTCTTCTGCCCGCCGGTCAGGTCGGCCAGATAGGTCGCGCCGTTCATCGGCACCTCGATCGGCACGGTGACCGAGCCAGTCAGCACCTTGGTCCGCTCGTCCAGCCCCTCAAGTCCCCGAGCCCGGCCCGAGCCGTTCATCACGATGGTCGAGACGCCCGTGACCTCGGCCAGTGCAGCGGACAGGTCGCCCAGCATCCGGTCGGCCCAGGCCGCGTTGGGCTGGATCACCGCCGCATCGCCGAAGCGGTCGATGACGACTCCCGGCAGCCCGTCCGCCTCGGCATGGACCAGCCGGTAGAACGGCGCGTCGGACAGCCGCTCGCGCATCGCTAGCGCCCGGCGCAAGCGGGCGGCCAGCCATGCGCGGTCGATCTCCGCCCCGGCGTCCTGGTCCATCACCCGCGCGGCGATCTTCGAGTGGACGTTGACCGTCACGACGCCCAAGGCTCCGCGCTCGGCATCCTGCAGCACCGCCATCGCGCCCGGCACCAGCCCCTTCGTGCGGCGGTCCAGCGCCAGTTCGTCGGCATAGACCCAGGGGAATCCATGCCGGATCGCCCGCGCATTCGCCTTGGGCCGCAGGCGCACCAGCGGCAGGGCGCGGGCATCACTCGTGTCGGGCAGGTCGGTCATCGGGGTCTCGGGCGTTCGGGGTTCTCCTGCCTCTGACACGCGCGCCGGGGTCCGGCAAGGCTTGCCCCCGTCGAAGGGTTGGCTTGACACTCCCCGACCGCCGCGCCACCTGTCCCCCCGATTACGACCTCGTGAGGGCCCCCATGTCCATTCCCCAGCAGGGCGGCGGCCCGATCGAACAGCGCGAAGAGCTGGCCGAATATGTCGCGTCGGGCGAGAAGCCGCGCGAAGATTGGCGCATCGGCACCGAGCACGAGAAGTTCGGCTTCCTCTGGGACACGCTGAAGCCCCTGCCCTACGAGGGGCCGCGGTCCATCCTTGCCATCCTCGAAGGGCTGCGCGACCGCTTCGGCTGGGCCGAGGTCCGCGAGGGCGACAAGCTGATCGGCCTGTCGCGGAACGGCGCCAGCGTCAGCCTTGAACCGGGTGGCCAGCTGGAACTGTCGGGCGCCCCGGTCGAGACGATCCACGACACCGACGACGAGACCCGCCAGCATCTGGCCGAGGTGAAGGCCGTGACCGAAGGGATGGGCGTCGGCTTCATGGGCCTGGGCGCGGCCCCGATCTGGGATCAGGCACAGATGCCGATGATGCCCAAGGGGCGCTATGCGCTGATGACGCCCTACATGGAAAAGGTCGGCACGCTGGGCACCCAGATGATGTACCGGACCTGCACCGTGCAGGTGAACCTCGACTATGCGTCCGAGGCCGACATGGTGCAGAAGCTGCGCGTGGCGCTGGCCTTGCAGCCGGTGGCGACGGCGCTGTTCGCCAATTCGCCCTTCCTCGACGGCAGGCCGAACGGGATGAAGTCCTGGCGGGCGCATATCTGGCAGAACCTCGACGCGGACCGCACGGGGCTCTTGCCCTTCGTCTTCGAGGATGGCTTCGGCTACGAGCGCTGGGTCGATTACGTGCTCGATGTGCCGATGTATTTCGTCTACCGCGACGGGACATACATCGACGCGCTGGGACAGTCGTTCCGCGACTTCCTGAAAGGCCGCCTGCCCGCACTGCCGGGCGAGGTGCCGACCCTGTCGGACTGGGCCGACCACATGACGACGGTCTTCCCCGAGGCACGGGTCAAGAAGTTCATCGAGATGCGCGGCGCCGACGCCGGTCCCTCAAGCCACCTGAACGCCCTGCCCGCCCTGTGGGTCGGGTTGACCTATGACCAGGGGGCGCTGGATGCCGCGACAGAACTCACCCGCGGCTGGACGCATGAGCAGCGCGAGGGCCTGCGCCGCGCCGCCTCCCGCGACGGGCTGGCGGGCGAGTTTGAAGGTCTGCGCCTGCGGGATCTGGCCGCCGAGACGCTGACGCTGGCCGAGGCGGGGCTGAACGCCCGCGCCCGGCTGCAGAACGGCGTGGACGAGGGGCAGTTCCTTGCTGTGCTGCGCGAGCGGGTGGAACGGGGCGTCACCGCTGCCGACGACCTGCTGACGAAGTATCACGGCGAATGGCAGGGCGACCTGTCGCGCATCTACGCCGACTGCGCCTATTGAAAAGGGGCCGGTTGGTCCGGCCCCCTGTGTTCAGGCATTGCGGCGTTCGTCCATGAACTGGTCGAACTCGGCCTTGTCGCGGGCCTCGCGCAGCTTCTGCAGAAAGTCGAGGAAGGCGCGGTGCTCGTCCTCCAGCCGCTTCAGCGTCTCGTCGCGATAGGCGTCGAAGGCGGCGTTGCCGGTGCGTTCAGTGCGATAAGCCGGGACGTGGCGGCTGCGGCGGGTGCAGGTTCCGAACATGCGTTTGCTCCAGATCATGTAGCCGAGGATGGCAAGGCCGACGGGCCAGGCGAAGACAAGGCCGAGGATCATGGCGGCAAGCCATGCCACCCTGCCCCGCGCGTCCAGCCAGTCGCGGACATGCAGCAAAAGCTGCCGAACGGACTGAACGACGCCTTCTGCGGGCGGATAACTGCGAGGTTCATAGGCTGGGGTCATGAGGATGCTCCGTGAGTCGATGTGAATGTTAATCACATTAACAATGTCGGAGTCCAGAGGGTCTGCGTCAATCCCCCTGCACGAAGAATCTCATTCGATGACGCCAAGGCCCCGCAGGTAGATCAGCACCCCGCTTTCCAGCATCTCGTCGGCCGAGATCGGGCTGCGCGCGCCGGGACGGCCGCGGCCGAACAGCTCGACCACCCCATGGGACATGGCCCAGACATGGTTGGCGACCATGGTCGCCGGCGGACGGCGAGCGGTGGGCAGACGCGCGAACAGCGCCTCGGCGCCCCGGAACAGTGCGGCCTCGGCGGCTTGGGCGGCAAGGGCAAGATCGGCGTTGCCCGAGATCGAAAGGCCCGATTCGAACATCGCCATGTAGAAGCCCGGCTTTTCGGCCGCAAAGCCGAGATAGGCCTCCCCCATCCGCAGGAAAGCCGACAGCGCCGAGGGACGGCCGTCGTCAAAGGCGGCCTCAAGCCGCGCGGCGAAGTCGATGAAGCCCTGCCGCGCGACCTCCTCGAGCAGTTGCTCGCGCCCGGTAAAATGGCGGTAGGGCGCGGCGGCGCTGACGCCCGCCTGCCGCGCGGCCTCGGCCAGCGTGAAGGCTGCCGGTCCCTTTTTCTCGATCAGCGCGACGGTCGCCTGGACGAGTGCCTGCCGCAAGTTGCCGTGGTGATAGCTGTCGCGGGCCACGGGGCGCGGCCCTCAGCGGCCTTCGCCGAAGTAGTCGCCCACGAGGTCGGTCAGCGCCTGCATCAGCGGCTCGGCATCGGGTCCGCTGGTGGTGATGCGAATGGTGCTGCCGCGGGGCGCGACGAGCATCAGCAGGCCCATGATCGAATCACCCGCCACCCGCTCTCCGTCCTTCTCGACCGTGGCGCGGGCATCGAATCGTTCCACCGTCTCGACGAATCGGGCCGAGGCGCGGGCGTGCAGTCCTTTTTCGTTGATGATCCGCAGTTCGCGGCTGAGTTCCGTCACAGCACGGCTCGCTCCGCCGGTTCGGGGGCGTAGAAATCGATATACTTGCGCCCGGCCTCGGCGGCCATGACGGCGGCATCCTCGACCTCAAGGTGGCGCGACTTGGCGAGCTTGACCAGCATGGGCAGGTTCGCGCCGTAAAGAATGCGGCGGCGCGCGGGCAGGCAGGCAGGCATCGACAGGTTCGACGGCGAGCCGCCGAACAGGTCGGTGACGATCACCACCCCGTCGCCGGCATCCACCTCGTTGGCGGCCAGGCAGATTTCGGCCTCCTTGGCGGCGCGGTCGTGGTTTTCCTCAATGGTGACCGCCCTGATTCCACGCTGCGGCCCGACGACGTGCTCGACGGCAGCGACATATTCACGCGCCAGTCCCCCATGCGCGACGATGACGATCCCGATCAACTGCCTTCCACCACTCGCGACGGCTTCTGCGCGGTCGCTTCGCTAGACGCACCCGTTCGCTGCTCGGCCGGCGTCATTTCCGCCGGGCGCAGCACCGAGGCGCGACGTTCCAATTCACGATGCCTTTTAGACACCTGCCAACCCTCTTTCGCAAGCGCGTCGGCGGCAAGCTCGGCCAAGGTGACGGAACGATGCTGTCCGCCCGTGCAGCCGAAGCCAATCGCCAGATGCGCCTTGCCCTCGTCCACCTGCGCGGGCAACAGAAAGAGTATAAGGTCTCGAACCTTCTGGAAAAAGGTTTCGAACCGGGGGTCTGTCGTCACGTAATGCTGAACCGTTGCATTCCTGCCATCCAGTTGCCGCAGGGCGGGTTCCCAATGCGGGTTCGCAAGGAAGCGGCAGTCGAACATCATGTCCAGACCCCGCGGCACCCCCCGCTTGTAGCTGAAGGACTGGACCGACACCGACAGGCCCCGCCCGCCCCGCAGGTCGAAGGCGGCGGCAAGTTCCGCGCGCAGGTCGTGCGGGCTGAGGTCGGTGGTGTCGATCAGCACATCGGCGCGGTTGCGGACGGAATCGAGCAGGTCGCGCTCGGCCGCGATCGCCTCGGCAGGCGTGCCGCCATCGGCCAGCGGGTGGCGGCGGCGGGTTTCGGAATAACGGCGCACCAGCACCTCGGTCGCGCAGTCGAGATACAGCACCTCGGGCGCGAAGGCCGGGTTGCGGGTCAGCGCGTCGATCAGCTCGATCAGGCTGGCGGCGGAAAAGTCGCGGTTGCGCACGTCCAACCCCAGCGCCAGCGGCACCGGCCGCGCGGGACCGTCCAGCAGCCGCGGGATCAGCGACAGGGGCAGGTTGTCGATGGCCTCGAAGCCCATGTCCTCGAGCGCATGGATCGCGGTCGAGCGTCCGGCCCCCGACGGCCCCGTGACAAGCACCAGCCGCTGGGCGCCCGGCTCGGCGCTGCCCATCGATTCCATCCCCTGTCCGCCGTTCACGCCAAACCCGTCCATCAGGGCGCCCGCCGTCAGCCGCGCCCGCCGCGCATCAGTTGCATCAGCGCCGGTGCAAGATGCGGGCCGGCCGGTCCCAAGACAAGGGGCAGCGTCAGATCCGAAAGCATGATGCTGCGGGGGGGCGGAAGCCGCCGGGTCTCTGCCTGCCCCAGATCCACCACCTGCGCGATCGCGACCGGCCCTGCCGCCTCGGCCTGCAGGAGGCCGATCCCCCGCGCCTCGATCCGCCCCCGGATCGGGGCGGGGCATTCGGCGACAAGGCTGCTGCCCCGGACCCGCAGGATCACCCGGTCATCCGCCACAAGCCGCGCCCCCATCCCCATCAGCGCCAGCGCCAGCGACGACTTGCCCGAGCCGGAGGGACCGAGGATCAGCAGCCCCCGCCCGGCGATTTCCACCGCGCTGGCGTGGATCGTGGGGTCATTTCCCTTTTTGGCAGTTAACCGTTTTATCATTGATATCGCTAACGGCAGATGGTTGCGCTAACTCTTGCAATTGCCGGTCTATCTTCATCATTTCGCCATGTTTATAGGGGCGGCAAAGCCGCAGCGCGCGATCCACAGGAGTCCCGGTATGTCACAACCCCGCGTCAACCCGAACTGCAAACTCGAAGATCAGGGCATCCGGGGGCTGGGGGAGGTCCACTACAACCTGCTGGAACCCGCGCTGGTCGAGGCCGCGATCCGACGCGGCGAGGGCAAGCTGGGCCTCGGCGGCGCCTTCCTCGTGTCTACCGGCGCCAAGACCGGCCGCTCGCCCAAGGACAAGTTCGTGGTCCGCACGCCGGGGGTCGAGGATTCGATCTGGTGGGACAACAACCCGCCGATGGAGCCGGAGGCGTTTGACCGGCTTTATGAGGACATGCTGGCCCATATGAAGGGCGGCGAATATTTCGTGCAGGACCTGTTCGGCGGCGCCGACCCCGAACATCAGCTTGACGTCCGCGTTGTCAGCGAACTGGCCTGGCACAACCTGTTCATCCGCCACCTGCTGCGCCGTCCCGAGGCCGAGGAACTGGCGAGCTTCACCCCCGACTGGACGATCATCAACTGCCCGTCCTTCAAGGCGGACCCCGAGCGTCACGGCTGCCGCAGTGACACGGTGATCGCGCTGAACTTCGACCGCAGGATGATCCTGATCGCCAACACCGGCTATGCGGGCGAGAACAAGAAGGGCGTCTTCACGCTGCTGAACTACATCCTGCCGGAACGCGGCGTGATGCCGATGCATTGTTCCGCCAACCACGCGCCGGGCGACGAAAGCGACGTGGCGATCTTCTTCGGCCTGTCGGGTACCGGCAAGACCACGCTGTCGGCGGACCCCTCGCGGGTGCTGATCGGCGATGACGAACACGGCTGGTCGGACAAGGGCGTCTTCAACTTCGAGGGCGGCTGCTACGCCAAGACCATCAACCTGTCGCCCGAGGCCGAACCGGAAATCTACGCCACCACCCATCGCTTCGCCACGGTGGTCGAGAACATGGTCTTCGACCCCGACACGCTGGAACTGGACTTCGCCGACGACTCGATCACGGAAAACACCCGCTGCGCCTATCCGCTGGAGGCGATCTCGAACGCGTCCGAAACCGGCATGGCGGGGCAGCCGAAGAACGTCATCATGCTGACCTCGGACGCTTATGGCGTGATGCCGCCGATCGCGCGGCTGACGCCGCAGCAGGCGATGTACCACTTCCTGTCGGGCTTCACCTCGAAGACCCCGGGGACCGAGGACGGGGTGGTGGAACCGCAGCCGACCTTCTCGACCTGCTTCGGCGCGCCCTTCATGCCGCGCCGCCCCGAGGAATACGGGCGTCTGCTGGAAGAGCGGATCGAGAAGTCGGATGCTGTCTGCTGGCTGGTCAACACCGGCTGGACCGGCGGGCCGTTCGGCACGGGCTCGCGGATGCCGATCAAGGCCACCCGCGCGCTGCTGACCGCGGCGCTGGACGGATCGCTGAACAACGTCGAGTTCCAGCGCGACCCGAACTTCGGCTTCGAGGTGCCGGTCTCGGTACCGGGCGTCGAGGACAAGCTGCTTGACCCGCGCCAGACCTGGTCCGACGGCGCGGCTTACGACGCGCAGGCCGAGAAGCTGAAGGGCATGTTCCGCGAGAACTTCAGGAAATATGAGGACAAGGTCGATCAGGACGTCCGCGACGCGGCGATCTGATTTCGCTTCCAAGCTGATGAAAGGGCGGTTCCGAAAGGAGCCGCCCTCCTCTTTTGCGTCACCGCCGGACCGGGGCGCTGCCCCGGACCCCGGGATATTTAAGCAAAGAAGAAAGAGCGGAGCCGACGCCACAGCCTGAGCTGGAGAGGCCGGTTGAACCGCAAGGACTTAGGGAGATTTCCCATGCGCTGTTGTGCCAGTTCCTGCTGGCGCAGCTACCTGCGGGAAATCACCGCTTTCGGATGCGGCGCAGCTTGCGGGCGCGGGCGTCGCCGGCCTTGGCGTTCTGGGCGTCGCGGCGGCGCGGGGGCTTGCCGCGGCGGCCCTGCGGACCCTTGGCGATGCTGCGGCCCTCGACCTCGACCAGTTCCAGCGTCAGGCCGCCCGTGGTCGGGATCGCCTCGGCCAAGCGCACCGTGACGCGCTGGCCGATGCCGATCACCATGCCCGTGTCCGAGCCCACGAGCGTCTGCGCGTCGCGGTCATAGTGGAAATACTCGCGCCCGATCTCGCGGATGGGCAGCAACCCGTCGGCCCCCGTCTCGCCCAGCTTGACGAAGGCGCCGAAGCGCTGGACGCCGCTGATGCGGCCCGCAAACTCCGACCCCACGCGGTCCGCCAGGTAGGCGGCGAGATAGCGGTCGGTCGTGTCGCGCTCGGCCGCCATGCTGCGGCGTTCCGTATCCGAGATGTGCTGGGCGGTGTCCTCCAGCGTCTCGATGTCCTGCGCCGAGAGGCCGTCCTTGCCCCAACCATGCCCCGAGATCAGCGCGCGATGCACGATCAGGTCGGAATAGCGGCGGATGGGCGAGGTGAAATGGGCGTAGTTCTTCAGCGCCAGCCCGAAATGGCCGAGGTTCTCGGCGTTGTAATAGGCCTGCGTCATCGACCGCAGCGTGCTGACGTTGATCAGTTCGTCGAAGTCGGTCCCCTGCGCCTGCGCGAGCAGCCGGTTCAGCTGGCTCGTCTGCAGCACTTGCCCTTTCGCCAGCGCGAAGCCCGAGGCCTCGGCCACGTCGCGCAGGGCATTCAGCTTTTCGGGGCTGGGCTCCTCGTGGACGCGGAACAGCAGCGGGCGGCGCAGGCGGGTCAGTTCCTCGGCAGCGGCGACGTTGGCCAGCACCATGAACTCCTCGATCAGCCGGTGGGCGTCGAAGCGCTCGCGGAAGGCCACGGATTTCACCCGACCATCCGGGGTCAGTTCGATCCGGCGTTCGGGCAGATCGAGGTCCAGCGGCTCGCGCCGCTTCCGCGCGGCCTTCAGCAGTTCGTAGGCCGCAAACAGGGGGCGAATCACGCTGTCCATCAGCGGCACGGCCTGATCGTCGGGATTGCCGTCGGCGGCGGCCTGCGCCTGCTCGTAGGACAGCGAGGCGAGGCTGCTCATCATGCCGCGATGGAAGTCGTGGCCGATCTTGTTGCCCTGCGCGTCGATCCGCATTCTGACGGCGATCACGGGGCGATCCACGCCCTCGTGCAGCGAACACAGATCGCCCGACAGAACGTCCGGCAGCATCGGCACCACGCGGTCGGGAAAATAGGTCGAGTTGCCCCGGTGCCGCGCTTCCTTGTCCAGCGCGGATTGCGGGCGGACGTAGTGGGCAACGTCGGCGATGGCGACCCACAGGATCATGCCGCCTTCGTTCCTCGGGTCGTCGTCGGGCATCGCCGCTACGGCATCGTCATGATCGCGGGCGTCCTCGGGGTCGATGGTGACGAGCGGGACATTCCGCAGGTCCTCGCGACCCTTCATGGTCGCGGGGGTCGAGGCGTCGGCCTCGGCCATCACCGCATCAGGGAAGTCGTCGGGGATGCCGTGCTGGTGGATGGCGATCAGGCTGACGGCGCGAGGGGCGGAAGGATCGCCCAGGCGTTCGATGATGCGGGCCTGCGGCAGGCCGATGCGGTTGCGCGACCCGACCTGCTCGGCCTCGACCAGCTCGCCGTCCTGCGCCTCTTGCGTGGCATCGGCCAGAACGCGCCATTGGCGGTCCACGCCCTTGTCGATGGGGACGATCCGCCCGCCCTCGGTTTCCTTGCGGAAGATGCCGACGATGCGGTGGGGCGCGGTGCCGATGCGGCGCATCAGGCGGGCCTGGTACTGGTAGTCCTCGCCCTCGACCTCGGCCAGGCGGACCAGCACGCGCTCGCCCGGCGCGACGGCGGGGTCGGCCTTGCGGGGGGCGAAGAGGATGCGCGGCATGGGCGCGGTGCCTTGCCATTCCAAGGGCTTGGCGAAGATGTCGCCATCGGCGTCGGGGGGCAGGATCTCGACCACGCTGACGGGGGGCAGCTTCTCGTGGTCGCGGTAATGGCGGCGGCGGCGTTCCAGCAGGCCCTCGTCCTCAAGCTCGCGCAGGATGCGCTTGAGTTCGATGCGGTCGCTGCCCTTGATGCCGAAGGCCTTGGCGATGTCACGCTTGGCGGTGGCGTCGGGGTTGTCGGCGATCCAGTCAAGGATCTGCTGGCGGGAAGGGATCTGGACCATGTGTGTCACGCTATCACGCCGCTCGCGGCAGGGTTAGAGGGGAAAGCCTGCGCTTGCCTTTCGGTTTCAAGGCGTGGAGATCGGGTCCATGAATGCCGTGATCTCGCCGGGCTTCCGTCAGACCTCCGACCGCGCCGTGATCGTGGCCTGCGACGCGGGCTACCTGCCCTATGCCTCGGTCGTGGCGGGCCAGCTTGCGGCCAAGGGGCGCGGCTACGACGTGCTGATCGGCTCGCCCGAGCCGCTGGAGCTTTCATCCGCGCTGACCAGCGCAGGCGTGGGCCATGTCGCCGCCCGCGATGCGGCGCTGGAGGCTGCTCTGCCGCTGGACGGGCGGCGATCGGTCGCCACCTACATGGACGTTTTCCTCGCGGGCGCCTTGAAGGGGCGCTGGCGGCGCATCCTCGTCTTGGACGCCGATATCCTGTTTCAGCGCGGCGATCCGGCGCGGCTGATGACCGCCGACATGCGGGGCCGGGCAGTCGCCGCCGTGCGCGACAACCGCCAATGGCGGCAGCCGGGCAAGCGGGTACCGGATTTCAAGAAGCTCGGCTGGCCCGCCGCGCCCTATTTCAACGCAGGCGTGGTGATGGTGGACACCGAGGCCTGGGCCACACAGGATCTGCCCGCCCGCTGCGCGGCTTTCGCGCGCAGGCATCTGGCCGGGCTGGGCCGCGACCAGGCGCTGCTGAACGGCGTGCTGCGCGGCGACTGGGCCGAGATCAGCCCCTTGTGGAACTGGCAGTTCACCTGGGCCTCGGCGCATCTGTCGGCAATGACGGACCCCTGCCTTGTCCACTTCATCGGGCCGGACAAGCCGTGGTTGAAACGGTCTGAAGGAATCGTGCCGATGCGCTGGCGCGCCCCCTATGCCGCCCTGCCCGGAGCCTCCGAGGGACTGGACCGCCGCCACTGGCCCGAAAAGCGCGGTCTCGGCCGGGCGCTGCTCAGGCAATGGCGCGCGGCGGGGCCGATGCTGGACTACCTGAACCGCTTTCCCGACGAATACACGCTGCTCGACCCGCGCTAGGCGGCAGCACCCCGCAACGCCCGGACCCGCGCGGCAAGGTCGGCCAAATCATTGTCGGGGATACCCAGATCGGCCAGATGTGCGACGGTGTTGTAAAGATAATCCGCGTTCGGTCCCCGCCCGCCGCAGGCGAGCGCGATTATCGCCGCCTGCTCGTCAAGGCTGAGGCCGCCGGCATACTGCCCGTGGCCGGGCCGCATGACATAGGTCAGCCCCCGGACCCGGCGGCCATCGGCAAGCGCAAGCGGCAGCAGCATCTCGCGGTAGGCCTGCGTCACCAGCTCGCGGGCGCGGATGGCGTCGATCACCTCGGGCCACAGCGCGTTCTCGACCCGCAGGGCAAGGCCGGTGCAGTCCCGGCCCGGATGCGGTTCCAGCCCGAGGACGAGGCCGGGGCAGGCCTCGGTTCCCCGGTAGGTGACGGACCGCAGGCAGAAGCTGCGCCGCCAGCCGTCGGCCTGGGCGATGATCGATTCCGCCACCGGGAACTCGGGCGCCCACATCAATGAGCCGTAGCCGAAGACCCAGAAGCCGTCATCCATCGCTTGCCCTTTCCCTCGCCTGCAGGTTAGGCGAGAGACGCATGATTTCAAGAGAGGCGCCGTGCGAACACTGGTGATCCTGATGCTGCTGGTCGGCGGAACCGTGGCCGGGGCCTGGCTGGGCGGCGAGACATGGCTGGCCCATGAGGCCCAGCGCCGGATCACCGCAGACGGGCGCGTCGGGGCGGCAACGGTGGCGCCGCTGCGCGAGATCGGCCGCATCGGCCTCGGCCTGACGGATGTCGAGGTCACGACTCCCGCAGGCCCGGCCCTGCTGCCCGAGGTCGAGCTTTGGGCGGCACCGACCTCGCCCACCCAGTTCCACGCGGCCCTGCCGCCCCGGATGACCCTACCGGTGATGGGGCGCGGCATCGCCGTCACGGCCGAGGATGCCCTGCTGACCCTGCGCGTCTCGCCCGGCAGCGAGATGGCGATCAGCCGCGCCGGGGCCACCAGCGGCCCGGTGACGATCGAAGGCCGCCCGCTGCTGGCGGCGCTGGACGCGCAGGCGCAGCTTGTGGCGATGGGTGCGGCCGCGCCCCGAGACGCCCGTGCGGCCTATGACCTCGCCGGCGGGCTGCGCGACCTGACCGGCACGGGGCTGCTGCCCCTGCCGCCGGCGCTTGCCGACCGGGCGATCTCGCTGGACGGCGCCGCGCGGGTCTTCCTGACCGCGCCCTTGCGGCAAGGGGCCGATGCCCCCGTGCCCCGACTGGTGGGTCTGACCTCGGACGGGGTGACGCTGACCCTGGGGGACCAATCGCTGCGGCTTGCGGGCAATATCTACGCAGGGGACAACGGCAGGGCCGAGGGCGCGGCCTTCATCTATGTGACCGACGCCCGCCCATGGCTGCAGCTTGCCGCCGACCTGGGCGCGATTCCCGCAGTCACGGTCGCCCTGGCCAACACCGCGCTGGATCAGGTGGCGCAGACCGAGGTCGCGTTGCCGCCCGGCACCCCTGCCCCGCCGGACCCCGCGCGGGGCGAAAAGCGCATCCCGCTGATCTTCCGGGACGGCAAGGTTTTCCTTGGCCCGCTGCCGCTGGGCGACGCGCCGCCCTTCCCGGCCGGCGCCTAGCCTGCGTCCTTGGCCGCCGCCCGGCCGAAGTCGGGGGCAGCGGTGTCCTGCCCGGCCTCGATGATCCCGCGCCGGATCGCGCGGGTGCCGGTGAAATACCTGTGCAGATGCTCGCCGTCGCCCATCCGGATGGCGCGCTGCAGGACGAACAGCTCCTCGGCGAAACGGCCGAGGATATCCAGCGTGGCCTCCTTGTTGTGCAGGAACACGTCGCGCCACATCGTCGGGTCGGATGCCGCGATGCGGGTGAAGTCGCGGAAGCCCGCGGCGGAATAGCGGATGACCTCGGATTCGGTGACGCGCCGCAGGTGGTCGGCGACACCCACCATCGTGTAGGCGATCAGGTGCGGCACATGGCTGGTCACAGCCAGCACGAGATCGTGGTGCGGCGCCTCCATCCTGTCCACGTTGGCACCCATGGCGCGGACCAGCATGGACAGTTTTTCGACCGCAGCCGGGTCGCTGTCCGGCGGGGGTGTCAGCAGCCACCAGCGATTCTTGAACAGCGCGGCGAAGCCCGAGCGGGGGCCGGAATGTTCCGTCCCGGCAAGTGGATGGCCGGGGATGAAATGGACGCCCTCGGGCACATGGGGACCGACCGCGTCGATGACCGACTGCTTGACGGACCCCACGTCGGTCAGGATGGCGCCGGGCGAAAGATGCGGGGCGATCTCGGCGGCGACCTCGCCCATTGCGCCGACCGGGACGGCCAGGACCACGAGATCGGCGCCGTGCACCGCCTCGGCGGCGGTTTCCGTGACCTCGTCCACCAGCCCGATCTCGCGGGCGGTATCTCGCGTCTCGGGCGAGCGGGCATAACCCACGACATGGGCGGCAAGTCCCTGCTCGCGCATGGCCAGCGACATGGACCCGGCGATCAGGCCAAGGCCGATCAGGGCGACGCGCTGGAAGATCGGACCCTCGGTCATCGCGCGGCCGTGAACCGGCCGATCGCCTCGGCCACGCGGCGGCAGGCAGCCTCGTCCCCGACCGTGATCCGCAGGCATTGCGGCAAGCCGTAGCCGCCGACGCGGCGGACGATGATCCCGTCCTCGCGCAGGGCGGCATCGCAGGCAGTGGCGGTGGCCTCGTCAGCAAACCGGGCGAGGATGAAGTTCGCATGCGACGGGTCCGAGGGCACCCCGTGCCGGGCAAGCGCTCCGGCAAGCCAGTCGCGCATCCGGGCGTTCTCGGCCCGCGCGTGGTCCACATGGGCGCGGTCGCGCACGGCGGCCTCGGCCCCTTCCAGCGCGAGGTTCGACAGGTTGAAGGGTCCGCGGATGCGGTTCAGCACGTCGATGATGGGGCGCGGGCCATAACCCCAGCCGACTCGCAGCCCGCCGAGGCCGTAGATCTTGGAGAAGGTCCGCGTCATCACGACATTCGGCAGGCGCGTCGCCAGTTCCGCACCGCCGTCGAAGTCCGCGCCGACATATTCCGCATAGGCCGCGTCGATCACCAGAATGGCTTGCGGAACAGCCAGCGCCAGCCGCTCCAGTTCCGCCGTCCCGATCATCGTGCCGGTCGGGTTGTTCGGGTTGGCGACGAAGACCAGCCGCGTCTCGGGCGTCGCCGCCGCGATCAGGGCGTCGATGTCGGTGGTCCGCTCGCGCTCGGGGGCCTCGACCGGGGTGGCCCCGGCCGCCAGCGCGCTGATGCGGTACATGGAAAAGCCGTGTTCCGTGAACAGCACCTCGGTCCCCGGCCCCGCATAGGATTGGCAGAGGAAATGGATGATCTCGTCCGAACCCACGCCGCAGATGATCCGGTCGGGGTCCAGCCCGTGGACCTCGCCGATGGCCGCCCGCAGCCGGGCATGGTCGGTCGAGGGATAGCGGTGCATCGCCTGCGCCGCATGGGCCACCGCCTCGCGGGCTTTCTCGGAGGGACCGAAGGGGTTTTCGTTGGAACTGAGCTTCAGCACGTCGCTGCGGCCCGACAGCGTGGCGCTGCCGGCCTCATACAGCGCGATCTCCATGATGCCGGGTTGGGGCGTGACCTGAAGGGGGGGCGTCTGGGTCATGGAGAGGCTCTCGGCTGCGACTGCCGGCGTCTTAGGCAAGCGGGGGCGCGATGGAAAGGGGCTGGGGACCGCGCGGCCCCTGTTGACCCTGCCCGCGCCCGCGCCGACAAGGCGGTCATGCGCCTGTCCGACTTCGACTTCGACCTGCCCGAGCGGCTGATCGCCACCCGTCCCGCCCGTCCGCGCAGTTCCGCGCGGCTGCTGGTCGCGCGTGGGGATTCCATGACCGACGCACGGGTCAGCGACCTGCCCGGTTTCCTGCGACCGGGCGACCTGCTGGTGCTGAACGACACCCGCGTGATCCCGGCCCGGCTGACCGGCACCCGCACCCGCGATTCCGCCCAGGGCCCCGCCACCGCGCGGATCGAGGTCACACTGCTGGAACCCGCCCCCGGTGGCCAGTGGCAGGCGCTGGCCAAGCCCCTGCGCAAGCTGCGGCAAGGCGAGACCATCCGCTTCGGCGAGGCGCTGTCGGCCCGCGTCGAGGCGATCACGGACGCGGGCCTGACCCTGTCCTTCGACGCGACGGGCGAGGCCTTCGACGCCGCGCTCGCTCAGGTCGGCGCAATGCCCCTGCCCCCCTATATCGCCGCGCTGCGCGCGCCCGATGAACAGGACCGCACCGACTACCAGGCCGTCTGGGCCGAGCGCCCCGGCGCCGTCGCCGCGCCCACCGCGAGCCTGCATTTCGACGAACCGCTGCTGGCGGCGCTGGACAAGATGGGCGTCCAGCGGGTCCATGTCACCCTGCATGTCGGCGCGGGCACCTTCCTGCCCGTCAAGACCGACGACGTGAGCCAGCACCGGATGCACGCCGAGCGCGGCATCGTGACGGAGGAAGCCGCCGCCGCGATCAACGCCGCCAAGATGGAAGGCCGCCGCGTGATCCCCGTCGGCACCACCGCCCTGCGCCTGATCGAATCGGCCGCCGACGCGAAGGGCCGCGTCCGGCCCTTCGACGGGCAGACCGACATTTTCATCCGCCCGGGATACGGCTTCCGGGTCACGGACGGGCTGATGACGAACTTTCACCTGCCCAGGTCCACGCTGATGATGCTGGTGTCCGCCCTGATGGGAACCGACCGCATCCGCGCCATCTACGCCCATGCCGTTCACGAGAACTACAGGTTCTTCAGCTACGGCGACGCCTCCCTGCTGCTGCCCGAGGAATCATGCTGACCGTCCTGCGCTCGACCTGGCCCCTGCTGCTGGGCATTCTGATGCTGATGGTCGGCAACGGGATGCAGGGCACGCTGCTGGGCATCCGCGGGCAGATCGAGGGCATCCCGACCACCCAGATGTCCGTCGTCATGGCGGGCTATTTCGGCGGCTTCGTGCTGGGCAGCCGGATCGTGCCGGGGATGATCCAGCGCGTGGGCCATGTGCGGGTCTTCGCGGCGCTCGCCTCGCTGATCTCGGCGGTGCTGATCGTTTATGCCGCCATCCCGCACTGGATCGCTTGGGCGCTTCTGCGGCTGCTGATCGGCTTCTGCTTCTGCGGGGTCTACATCACTGCCGAAAGCTGGGTGAACGCCAGCGCCGCGAACGAGACGCGCGGCCAGGCCATGTCCACCTATTTCATCGTGCAGATGCTGGGCCTCGTCAGCGGGCAGGTGCTGATGAACGTGGGCGATCCGGGCGGCTGGATGCTGTTCGTCATCCCCTCGGTGCTGGTGTCGGTGGCCTTCACCCCGATCCTGCTGGCGCAGGTCCCCGCGCCCCGTTTCGAGACCATCAAGCCGATGAGCATACGGCAGCTTTACCGCGCCTCGCCGCTGGGCTGCGTCGGCATCTTCCTGATCGGCGGGGTCTTCGCGGCCGTGCTGGGGATGGGCGCGGTCTGGGCGGCGACCATCGGGATGTCCGTGCGCGAGATCTCGGCCTTTGTCGCGGCGATCTGGATCGGCGGGCTTTTCGCGCAATATCCCATCGGCTGGCTGTCGGACCGGCTGGACCGGCGGGTGCTGATCACGGTGCTGGCGGTCTTCGGCACGGGCGTTGCGGCGGTCGTCGCGGCAAGCGAAATCGGCATCTGGGGCTACCTGCTGGCCGCGGCGCTGGTCGGCGGGGTCGCAAACCCGATCTATGCGCTGCTGATCGCCTATACCAACGACTTCCTCGACACCGCGGACATGGCGGCGGCCTCGGCGGGGCTGCTTCTCATCAACGGGATGGGATCGGTCTTCGGGCCGATCCTGACCGGCTGGCTGATGGCCGTCATCGGGCCGGAAGGCTTTTGGGTCTATATCGCCGTCCTGCTGGGGGCGCTGAGCCTTTACGGCGGCTGGCGGATGACGCAGCGCGCCACCCCCGATGTCGACCAGAGCTTTGCGGTCCTGTCGCCCAGCGCCACCACCTTCGCCGTCGAGACCGCGCTGGCCGAGGCCGGCGACAGCACCCCCACATCGCAGGAGAGCACGCCATGACCACCGAAGTCACGCCGGCCGGGATCATCCGCTTCTGGATCGACGAGGTCGGCCCCAAGGGCTGGTACAGCCAGAGCGACGATCTGGACCGGACGGTGCGCGACCGCTTCATGGCCGCCTGGATCGACGCCCCCCGGCTGGCGGCGGAATGGGCGGGCACGGCCGAAGGGACGCTGGCCGCGCTGATCCTGACCGACCAGTTCCCGCGCAACATGTTCCGAAACGACGCGCGGGCCTATTCGACCGACCCATTGGCGCTGCGCATCGCCATCGACGCAATAGACGCAGGCCACGACCTTGCCACTCCCGAACCCGCGCGGCAGTTCTTCTACCTGCCCTTCGAACACAGCGAGCAGCTGCCCGACCAGCAGCGCGCCGTCGAGCTTTTCGCCGAACGGATGCCCGGCGAGAACCAGATCCATGCCGAGATCCACCGAGACACCATCGCCAAGTTCGGCCGCTTCCCTTGGCGCAACGAGGCGCTGGGCCGCATCCCGACCGAGGCCGAGCGGATGGTGATGGAGGCGGGCGGCTACGGCGCGCTGGTTTCGGGCAAGCTGTCGCTTGCCGATCTGCCCTGAGCCTGCAAATCTGATACGACGCCCCGCAGGAGGTTCCGATGGCACAAGATTTCGACGTAGTGGTGATCGGGTCAGGCCCCGGCGGATATGTTTGCGCGATCCGCGCAGCGCAGTTGGGCCTCAAGGTCGCCTGCGTCGAACGCGAGCATCTGGGCGGCATCTGCCTCAACTGGGGCTGCATCCCGACCAAGGCCATGCTGCGCTCGGCCGAGGTGTTCCATCTGTTCGAGCGGGCCAAGGACTTCGGCCTGAAGGCGGGCGAGTTCGGTTATGATCTGGACGCTGTGGTTCAACGCTCGCGCGGGGTCGCCAAGCAGTTGGCGGGCGGCGTTGGGCACCTTCTGAAGAAGAACAAGGTCACAGTGGTGATGGGCGAGGCGAAGCTGACCGCGCCCGGCAAGGTTTCGGTGAAGACCGACAAGGGCGTTGAGGAACTGGCGGCCAAGTCCATCGTGCTGGCAACTGGCGCGCGGGCGCGTGAACTGCCGGGGATGGAAGCCGACGGCGAACTCGTCTGGACCTACAAGCACGCGCTGGTGCCCAAGCGGATGCCGAAAAAGCTGCTGGTGATTGGCTCAGGCGCCATCGGAATCGAGTTCGCCAGCTTCTTCAACACGCTCGGCGCCGACACCACCGTGGTCGAGGTCATGGACCGCGTGCTGCCCGTTGAGGATGCCGAGATCAGCGCCTTTGCGAAAAAGCAGTTCGTCAAGCAGGGCATGAAGATCATGGAGAAATCCACGGTCAGGAAGCTCGACCGCAAGGGCGGGACCGTGACCGCCCATATCGAGGCGGGCGGCAAGACCGAGACGCATGACTTCGACACGGTGATCTCGGCCGTGGGCATCGTCGGCAATGTCGAGGGGCTGGGGCTGGAGGAACTGGGCGTCAGAATCGACCGCACCCATGTCCTGACTGACGAATACTGCCGCACGGGGGTCGAGGGCCTTTACGCCATCGGCGACGTCGCGGGCGCACCCTGGCTGGCCCACAAGGCCAGCCATGAAGGCGTGATGGTGGCGGAACTGATCGCGGGCAAGCACGTGCATCCGGTCAAGCCCTCGAACATCCCCGGCTGCACCTATTGCCAGCCGCAGGTGGCCTCGGTCGGGCTGACCGAGGCCAAGGCCAAGGAACTGGGCCACGAGGTCCGGGTCGGCCGCTTTCCCTTCATGGGCAACGGCAAGGCCATTGCCTTGGGCGAGCCCGACGGCATGGTGAAAACGGTGTTCGACGCCAAGACCGGCGAGCTTCTGGGCGCCCACATGGTCGGTGCGGAAGTAACCGAACTGATCCAGGGCTACACGGTCGGCAAGACGGCGGAACTGACCGAGGAAGACTTCATGCACACCGTCTTCCCGCATCCGACGCTAAGCGAGATGATGCATGAATCGGTGCTGGACGCCTACGGGCGGGTGATCCATTTCTGAAGTTGCCCCGGGTAAGCGAAGGCGCCCCCCTGCTTGCCGCAGCATTCGCTTTCAAGGGATGTGATCCTGCGCCATCACGCGGCGCAGGCTGTCGTCGGCTCGGAGTCACGATGACGGGGAAAGATGCTGTCAGCCGATGTGTTCTGGAACACGCCCACGATGATCCGGCAACAAGACGCATCATGCAGGCAGTTCCCATCCCCTGACGGCGATCGCATCCTGCGGCGGCAGGATCAGGTCAGCAGCCAAGGGACATGCAGATGAGGCTTCCGATCCTCGCCCTGCTGGTCAGCGCTGCGCCGCTGGCGGCAGAGCCGCTCTTGCCTCCTGCGGGAGGGGCCTATGACAGCCAGCTGAGCGGCGCCTATGCGCCGCCGCCGGGCACACGGATCGTCAGCCGCGACCGCAAGGACCCGCCCGCAACCGGGCTTTACAACATCTGTTACGTCAATGCCTTCCAGACCCAGCCGGACGAGACGGCATGGTGGCTTGCAACCCACCCCGGCCTGATCCTGCGCCGCGACGGCCTGCCCGTCGAGGATAGAAACTGGCCGGGCGAGTTGCTGCTGGACACGGGTTCGGCCAGCAAGCGCAAGGCGCTGCTGGTTGTCATGACTCCCTGGCTGCAGGGCTGCGCCGCTGCCGGGTATGACGCCATCGAGGCTGACAATCTCGACAGCTTCTCACGGTCGGGCGGGCTGCTCACGGCGGCCGACAATCTCGATTTCGCCCGCATGTTGAATGAACGGGCGGCTGCGCTGGGCCTTGCCTCGGGGCAGAAGAACGCGGTCGAACTGGGAAGGGCGGGCCGTGCAGCGGGCTTCGGCTTTGCCATTGCCGAATCCTGCGAGGTCTTCGGGGAATGCGACAGCTATGCGGAGGTCTATGGTCCGCGTGTGCTCAAAATCGAATATACCGACACGCCCCGAGCGGCTTTCGAACGCGCTTGCCGCGAACGGGGCCGGACCGGATCGGTCGTGCTGCGCGACCGGGAACTGGCTCCGGCAGGCGCGCCGGGCCATCATCACGAGACCTGCCGCTGAATCTTCGCTTAGGCTTCTCGGCAGCCCGTGCACGCGGACTGCCCTCGTTGCGTCGAGCGGCGGAGCGACGTGCCCTTCTTACGGCTACCGCTCGCTGTCTCGCTGCCGCCCGGACGACACCGCCGCTGGCAGACAGGCCATCCACGCGCCGCCGCAAGAGGTCCAGCCATCCTGCAAAGGGTGCGCGGCTTTCCTCTCCAGCAATGCCGCCGAAGACCGGCGATCATGCAGCTTTCCTTCAGGCCCGGGACCGCCCCCGTCTCACCCCAGCGCATACCCCGTCCCGCGCACGGTCCGCACCGGGTTCGAGCCGCCGTTCGCCATCAGCGCCTTGCGCAGCCGGCCCACATGGACGTCGATGGTGCGGCTGTCCACGTAGATGTCGCGGCCCCAGACGCGGTCCAGCAACTGCTCGCGGGTCCAGACGCGGCCAGGACGTTCCATCAGCGTGGACAGCAGGCGGAACTCGGTCGGGCCGAGGTGCAGGGGCTGACCTGCGCGGAAGACGCGGTGTTCACCGGAATCAAGCAAGATGTCCTCGAAGCTGAGGCGCTCGCCCATGGTCGTGGGGCGGGTACGGCGCAACTGGGTGCGGACGCGGGCCATCAGTTCGACCACGGAATAGGGTTTCACCACATAGTCGTCGGCACCTGTTTCCAGGCCGCGGACGCGGTCGCCCTCGTCGGAACGGGCAGACAGCATGATGATGGGGATGTGACGGGTGCCGGGGTCGGCCTTGACGCGGCGGCAGATCTCGATCCCCGAGACATTGGGCAGCATCCAGTCCAGCACCATCAGGTCGGGCGCTTCTTCGGAGACCAGCAGCATGGCCTCGTCGCCGGTCTCGGCCTCGACCACGCGGAAGCCCTCGGATTCGAGGTTGTAGGTCAGGACCTCGCGCTGGGCGCCCTCGTCTTCGACCAGAAGGACACAGGGTTGCTGAACACTCATCTCGGACTCCTTTCGCCTTGGGTGGCTTGCGCGTCAGCCCCACCTGCCGGGGGTGGCGGGATCGACCGGCTCGGTTGTGACGTTGTCGCCCTTGGGGCGGGGATCCTCGGGCAGCTCGCCCGAGACGAGATACAGCACCTGCTCGGCGATCGAGGTCGCGTGGTCGCCCATGCGCTCGATGTTCTTGGCGATGAAATGCAGGTGCATGCAGGTCGTGATGTTGCGCGGGTCCTCCATCATGTGGGTCAGGAACTCGCGGAAGAGCGCGTTGTACATCTGGTCGACCTCGAGGTCGCGGGCGCGCACGTCGGCGGCCAGCGCCGCGTCGCGCTGGACATAGCTGTCCAAAGCGTCGCGCAGCATCTCCTCGACCGTGGTGGCCATCCGGCGCAGCGACAAGCCGCTGCCGGGGATCACCGGCAGCTGCGACAGCTGATTGGTGCGCTTGGCGATGTTCTTGGCATAGTCGCCCACCCGTTCCAGCGCGGCCGCGATCTTGATGACCGACAGCACCAGCCGCAGGTCGGTCGCGGTGGGCGCCCGCAGCGCGATCAGGCGGGCGGCGGATTCGTTGATCTGCGCCTCGAGCTGGTCGATGGCGCGGTCGCGGCGGCGGATTTCCTCGGCCAGTTCCTCGTCGCGGGTTTCCAGCGCGTGGCCGGCTTCGGAAATCGCCGCCTCGACCATGCCGCCCATGCGCATGACCTCGGCCTGGATGCTTTCCAGGTCGCGGTCGAAGGCCGAAAGGATATGCTTGTCCCTGTGCATCATGCCCCCTTCTCAGCCGATCCGGCCGCTGATGTAGCTTTCCGTCCGCGGATCGCGCGGGCGGGTGAAGATGTCGTCGGTGTCGGCGTATTCGACCAGGTTCCCCAGGTGGAAGAACGCCGTCTTCTGGCTGACGCGGGCGGCCTGCTGCATCGAGTGGGTGACGATCACCACCGAGAAGGTCGCGCGCAGCTCGTCGATCAGTTCCTCGACCTGCGCCGTGGCGATGGGGTCCAGCGCCGAGCAGGGCTCGTCCATCAGCAGCACCTCGGGGGCGGTAGCGACGGCGCGGGCGATGCACAGGCGCTGCTGCTGACCGCCCGAGAGGCCGGTTCCGCCTTCCTGCAGGCGGTCCTTGACCTCGTTCCACAGGGCGGCGCCGCGCAGGGCCTTTTCGACGATCTCGTCGAGTTCGGCCCGGTTGCGGGCCAACCCGTGGATGCGGGGGCCGTAGGCCACGTTGTCATAGATCGACTTGGGGAAGGGGTTCGGCTTCTGGAAGACCATGCCGACGCGGGCGCGCAACTGCACCGGGTCCACGCGGCGGTCATAGATGTCCTCGCCGTCCAGCAGCATCCGGCCTTCGACGCGCGCCACGCTGATCGTGTCGTTCATCCGGTTCAGGCAGCGCAGGAAGGTGGACTTGCCGCAGCCCGAGGGGCCGATGAAGGCCGTCACCGTCTTGTCCAGCAGGTCGACGCTGACGTCCTTGATGGCGTGCTTGTCGCCATAGAAGACCTGCACGTCCTTGCACTGGAACTTGATCTCCCGCGCGTCGATGTCCACCGCTCGCTCCGCCAATCGCATGTCGTTCATGATGTGGTCCTTTGTTCCGGGACTTACCAGCGGCGCTCGAACTTGCGGCGCAGGGTGATGGCCAGAAGGTTCATCGCCAGCAGGAAGACCAGCAGCACGATGATCGCGCCCGAAGCCCGTTCGAAGAAGGCCGGGTCCGCGCGCTGGGTCCAGTTGAAGACCTGCACCGGCAGGGCCGAGGCAGGCTCGAAGAAGCCTTCCGGCGGGGCAGAGGGGTAGGTGGTGACAAAGGCCACCATGCCGATCAGCAGCAAGGGCGCGGTTTCCCCCAGCGCCTGCGCCAGCCCGATGATGGTGCCGGTCAGGATGCCCGGCATCGCCAGCGGCAGGACATGGTGGAACATCGTCTGCATCCGCGAGGCCCCGACCCCCAACGCCGCGTCGCGGATCGACGGCGGCACCGCCTTCAGCGCGGCGCGGGTCGAGATGATGATCGTGGGCAGCGTCATCAGCGTCAGCACCAGCCCGCCGACGATGGGCGCGGATCGCGGCAGGCCCATGAAGTTGATGAAGGCCGCAAGGCCGAGGATGCCGAAGACGATCGAGGGCACCGCGGCGAGATTCGAGATGTTGACCTCGATCGCGTCGGTGAGCCGGTTCTTCGGCGCGAATTCTTCCAGGTAGATCGAGGCCGCGACGCCGATGGGCAGCGCCAGCACCAGCACGATCAGCATCATGTAGAACGATCCCAGGATCGCGACGCCCAGGCCCGCGGCCTCGGGCCGGTTGTCCGAACTGTCGGTCGAGGTGATGAAGTCCCAGTTGAACTGCGTGCGCAGATCGCCCCGCTCCTGCAGCGCCATGGCGAGGTCATATTGCGCGACCGAAGTCTTGGCGTCGATGGCGGCGGATTCGCGGGTGACGCGGCCCTTGAACATCCCGTCCACGCGCGACGAGGTCATGGCGGGCGCCTCGGCCACGGTGCCGACCAGATCGGGGTCCGCCAGCACCGCGTCGCGCAGATCGGCACGCGCCTGCGACGAGAAGAAGCTGGAAAGGTCGCGGTCGCCCAGCCCCTCGACCTCGATGCCGTTCTGCTCGACATAGGTGGCAAGCGAGTTTTCCAGCAGCTTGCCGTAGCCCATCGTCAGGACCTTCTGCATCTCGGCCGGATCGCGGTTGCCGGCCGGATCGACCACTTCGGCCTCGATGGCGACGGGGATGCGGGCATAGGTCTGGAAGAAGGCGCTGCTGCCGTCGCGGAAGATTGTGAACAGCAGGAACATCAGCGCGGCCATGGCGATCGCGATGGCGATCACGCCATAGGCGCGGAACCGCCTTTCCGCTGCGTTGCGGCGTTTTGTGCGTGCGTCCTCGACCAGCAGCGACTTGCGGGCGGGCGCGGCAGGCGGGTTCACCGGCCGGGGCGGCTGCGAGGCGGCGTCGGTCATTCGTACTGCTCCCGATATTTCCGCACGATGTAGAGGGCGAGCACATTCAGCCCCAGCGTCATGACAAACAGCGTCAGGCCGAGGGCAAAGGCCACCAGCGTCTCGGGGCTGGCAAAGTCGTTGTCGCCGGTCAGCTGGCCCACGATCTTGACGGTGATGGTGGTCATCGCCTCGAAGGGGTTGAGGTCCATCCGGGCCATCGCGCCCGCGCCGAGGACGACGATCATCGTCTCGCCGATGGCGCGGGACGCGGCCAGCAGCACCGCGCCGACGATCCCCGGCAGGGCGGCGGGCACGACGACCTGACGGATGGTTTCGGAGGGTGTCGAGCCCAGCGCCAATGACCCGTCCCGCAGCGACTGCGGCACGGCGTTGATGATGTCGTCGGACAGTGAACTGACGAAGGGGATCAGCATCATCCCCATCACCAGCCCCGCCGTCATCACCGATGAGCCGCTGTTGCCCAGCCCCAGCGGCTGCGCGATCCAGTCCCGCAGCAGGGGGCCGACCGTGACCAGCGCGAAAAGACCGTAGACGATGGTGGGGATGCCGGCCAGCACCTCGATGGCGGGCTTCACGACGGACCGGACGCGGGGCGTCGCGTATTCCGACATGTAGATGGCCGCATAAAGGCCGATCGGCACCGCGACCAGCAGGGCGATGAACGAAATGTAGAGCGTGCCCCACAGCAGCGGCAGCATCCCCAGCCGGGACCCGCCGCCGAAGCTGGGCGTCCATTCCGTGCCGAAGAAAAAGTCCTGCCAGGGATACATCTGGAAGAAGCGCGCCGATTCGAAGACCAGCGACAGCACGATCCCGACGGTTGTCGCGATGGCGATCAGCGAGCAGACGATCAGGATGCCGCGGACGATCCGTTCGACCGCGTCGCGGGCACGGAACTCGGGCGCGACCCGCGACAGCGAAAAGGCAAGCCCCGCAAGGGCAAGGGCCAGTGCGGCCCACATCAGCCAGCCCGGCCCCTCGAGGAAGCGCGCCACCGCCAGCAGCAGCAGGGCGGGAATCGCGGTGAACAGCACGACGTTCCAGCCGTGATAGGTGGGGCGCGAATGCAGCACGCGGGTGTTGCCTTCGACCATACGGATCGAGCGGCTTCGTCCCAGCAGGAAGCCTGCTGTGGCCAGGGCAAGGACGGCGATCATTATCCAGAAGGGCGGCATCGGACCTCGGGCTCGCGGCGGAAAACCGGCTGGGCAGCCGTGATGATCGTGAAGGGGGCGGGCCGTCGGCGGCCCGCCCGTGCAGCGTCAGGCGGGGCTCAGTTGGCGCCCATCACCGTTTCACCGGCGACGGCCTGCTGGACGGTGGCCAGTTCCGGGTCTGGCACCAGACCGTATTCGGACAGCGGGCCGCCGGGACCGGCGATGGCGTCGGCGACGAAGAACTCGGCGTATTCCTTCAGGCCGGGGATCACGCCGATGTGGTCCTTCTTGACGTAGAAGAACAGCGGGCGCGACACCGGATATTCGCCCGAGGCGACGGTTTCGACCGAGGGCGCGACGCCGTCGATGGTGGCGACCTTCAGCTTGTCGGTGTTGTTCTCGTAAAAGGACAGGCCGAAGATGCCGATGCCGTTGGGGTTGCTGCCGATGCGGGCCAGCGTTTCGGTGTAGTCGCCGTCGATGTCGACCGAGCGGCCATCGGTGCGCAGCGTGACGCAGGCCTCCTCGGCGGTGTCCTCGTCGGACATGGCGGTCATCGCTTCCAACGCGCCAGATTCCTCGCAGCCGGCGACCATGACCTTTTCCTCGAAGACCTCGCGGGTGCCGTGCTTGGTGCCGGGGACATAGACGGTGATTTCCTGCGTGGGCAGGCTTGGGTTCACGTCGGCCCAGGTGGTGGCGGGGTTGGCCGCCATCTGGCCGTCGACGACGACCTGGGCGGCCAGCGCCTTGTAGACATCGGCGGGCGTCAGCACGAAATCCGGGCCGCTGATCGACGAGGCGAAGACGATGCCGTCATAGCCGAACTGCACTTCCATGATGTCGGTGACGCCGTTTGCCTGGCACTCGGCCAGTTCGGCCTCGCGGATCGGGCGCGAGGCATTGGCGATGTCCAGCGTGTTCTCGCCCACACCGGCGCAGAACTGCTTGAGACCGGCGCCGGTGCCGCCACCTTCGACGACGGGGGCGGTGAAATCCATGTTCTCGGCGAAGGCTTCAGCCACGATCGTCGAATAGGGCAGGACGGTGGACGAACCCGCGACCTGGATCTGGTCGCGTGCGGCGGCCGCCGTGGCCGAGACAGCCAGGATTGCGAGGGCCGAGGCAGAGAATTTCATGGTGTTCATTGGCAGCTCCTGCGGTGTGGGCCATGAAGGCCTGCAACCGGTTAGACCCCTTGCATGTCAGTCATGTGACAGAAATACGGCATCGGCGTGAAGTGCCTATGCGCCAGACGCATGACGGACGTGATCAGGCGCTGCCCCCGATTCGCCGAAAACGAAAGGGACCGGCGCTTCCGCCGATCCCGAAACATGCCGGTCAAGCGGCCCGATGGTGGCCGGTCGCGGCGTCACTGGGTAAGACGCTCGATCTCCTCCTTCAACCGCAGTTTCTCTTTCTTCATGGTCGAGATGCTGAGGTCGTCCGTCCCCGGCGCCCGCTGGGCGCGTTCGACTTCGTCCGAGAGAACCTGGTGTTTCCTGCGCAGTTCCGCGACATGCGACTGAACCGACATTCTTTTACTCCTTCTCTGGGGTCGAGAAGGGCAGTGCAGCACGATTCGCCCGCACTGTCACGCCGCTCATGAAGGTTTGATGTCGATGGCGGCCCCGTGCCGCAGCACTGCCTGCGCGGCGGGCGTCAGGTCCTCTGCGTCCCGCTCATGCGCCGGTTTTCCGTGCAGGACGAAGGGCGAAAGCAGCCGCAGCGGACCCCGCGCGCCCTTGCAGGCCGAGACGATCACCCGGCCGGCTTCGCGGCCCTGCCGGGGGGCGACGGGCAGGACGGCAGCCGCCCCAGCCCGGCCGGAAAGGGCGGCCAGAATCCGGTCCAGCGCCTCGGCCCGGTGGATCAGCGTCAGCCGGCCGCCGGGGGCCAGCCGGCGCAGCCCCGCGTCGATCCAGGCTTCCAGCGGCGTATCCTCGTGCCGCGCATGGGCGCGGCTGTCGTCGGGGGCGCGGGTGCCCGCGGCGAAGAAGGGCGGGTTGGCGATGACATGGTCGAAGAGCTCGGCCCGCAGCCCGGCTGGCATGGCGGCAAGATCGCCCGTGACGATCCGCGCCGCAATGCCCGTGGCAGCGGCATTGTGCAGCGCGAGTTCCGCAAGCGCCTCCTGCCGCTCCAGCCCGGACAGGGCCACGCCCGGCACCCGCGCGCCCAGGCAGAACAGCGCGGCCCCTGCCCCGCAGCCCAGTTCCAGCACCCTCTGGACCGGCTGCGCGGGACAGGCGGCGGCCAGCATCACCGCGTCCGCCCCCGCGCGATAGCCCCGCGCGGGCTGGCGCAGCAGAAGCCGCCCGCCCAGAAAGGCGTCGTCGCGCGTCATTCCAGCCCGTGGTCCCGCAGGATCGCCGCGGCCATGAAGTGATCGCGGTCCACCACCATCAGCCGGCGCGGCAGGATGCCGATCGAGCCTTCCAGCACGCTCATGTGCTGATCGAACTGGAAGGCCATGATTCCCTCGGCCGCCAGCAGATCGGCGGCCCGGACCATGGTCAGCGGATCGGTAGTGCGCAGGACTTCCCTCATCGCCGCCACGCTATGGCGCGGTTGCGAAACTGTCCACGACATGGCAAGGGGCGCGACGAAAAGGGGTGCTCTCATGGGTGTGAACGAAACCGTGGCGAAACCGCTGGACCTCCTGGCCGCACTGCTGGCCGAGGACATGAGGGCGGTGGACGCCCTGATCCGCAGCCGGATGGAAAGTCGCCACGCCCCGCGCATCCCCGAGGTCACGGCACATCTGGTCGGCGCCGGCGGCAAGCGCCTGCGGCCCCTTCTGACCATCGCCGCCGCCCGCTTGCTGGGATATCAGGGCACGCATCACCAGTTGCTGGCCGCGACGGTCGAGTTCATCCACACCGCGACCCTGCTGCATGACGACGTGGTGGACGAAAGCCGCCAGCGGCGGGGCCGTCCGACCGCGAACCTGCTGTGGGACAACAAGTCCAGCGTGCTGGTCGGCGATTACCTTTTCGCCCGCAGCTTCCAGTTGATGACCGAGACCGGCAACATGCGGGTCATGTCGATCCTGTCGAACGCCTCGGCCGTGATCGCCGAAGGCGAGGTGCTGCAACTGACCGCCGCGCAGGACCTGAAGACCGACGAGGACATCTACCTGCAGGTCGTCCGCGGCAAGACCGCCGCGCTGTTTTCCGCCGCGACCGAGGTCGGCGGCGTGATCGCGGGCGGCACCGATGCGCAGGTGCAGGCGCTTTACGATTACGGCGACGCGCTGGGGATCGCCTTCCAGATCGTCGATGACATCCTCGATTACAGCGGCACGGCCGAGGTCATCGGGAAAAATATCGGTGACGACTTCCGCGAGCGCAAGCTGACGCTGCCGGTCATCAAGGCGGTGGCCAAGGCCGACACCGGGGAACGCGCCTTCTGGCAGCGCACCATCGAGAAGGGCGACCAGCGGGACGGCGACCTTGAGCAGGCGCTGTCGATCCTGGCCCGGCACGGCGCCATCGAGGCGGCGCGGGCCGATGCGCTGGACTGGGCCGCGCGCGGGCGCAAGGCGCTGCAGGCGCTGCCGGAGGGAGAGATCCGCGGGCTGCTGGCGGATCTTGCGGATTTCGTGGTCGCGCGGGTGGCGTGAAGATGGGGGCTTTGCCCCCGGCCTTCGGCATGAATGGGTCCCACCCCCATTCATCCCAGGATATTTGAACGAAGAAGAACCCGCTCATGAGAAAGGCCCGGCACGGCGACCGGGCCTTGTCGGTTGGCGGTCTGCCTCAGTTATAGGCGTTCTCGCCGTGGGTCGTCAGGTCGAGACCCTGCCGCTCGTCACTGGCGGGGACGCGCAGGCCGAGGGTCATGCGGATCAGGTGCGCCGCGGCAAAGGACACCGCGCCCGACCAGGCGATGCAGAGGATGACGCCCAGCGCCTGCACCCAGACCTGCGGACCCATCGCATAGCCCTCCAGCCCCGTGCCGCCCAGCGAGGGCGCGACGAAGACCCCGGTCAGGATGGCGCCCACGATGCCGCCCACGCCGTGGATGCCGAAGACGTCAAGGCTGTCGTCGATCCCGATGCGCCGCTTCAGCGAGACCACCACCCAGAGGCAGGCAAGCCCTGCCACGATCCCGATCGCGATCGCGCCCATCGGACCCACGAAGCCCGCCGCCGGGGTGATCCCGACCAGCCCCGCGATGGCGCCCGAGACCCCGCCCAGCAGCGAGGGATGCCCGCGCATGACCCACTCGCCCCCGGCCCAGGCCAGCGCCGCCGCCGAGGTCGCCACGACCGTGTTGATGATGGCCAGCGCCGTCAGCCCGTTGGCTTCGAGGTTGGACCCTGCGTTGAAGCCGAACCAGCCGATCCACAGCAGGCAGCCGCCGATCATCGTCATGGAAAGGTTGTGCGGCGCCATCGGCTCGCGCCCATAGCCGAGGCGCGGCCCCGCGACCATCGCCGCGACCAGCCCGGCCACGCCCGCATTGATGTGGATGACGGTGCCGCCCGCGAAGTCCAGCGCGCCATGGGCGAACAGGTATCCGCCGCTCCACCAGACCATGTGGGCCATCGGCAGGTAGGACAGGAAGAACCAGATCGTGACAAAGGCGAGGATGGCGGGGAACTTCAGCCGCTCGGCCGTGGCCCCGACGATCAGCGCGGGCGCGATGCAGGCAAAGGCCATCTGGAAGGCCACAAAGGCGTATTCCGGGATCTGGACGCCCGCCGTGAAGGTGTCGACCAGCGAACCCGGGGTGACGCCGGCCAGGAAGGCCTTGCCCAGACCGCCGATGAAGGGGGTCAGCGGGCCTGCCGCATCCCCCTCGGCCCCGGTGAAGGCCAGCGAATAACCGGCGACGACCCAGAGGATCGACATGATCGCGAAGACCGACAGCACCTGCATCAGCACCGACAGCACGTTTCGCGACCGCACCAGCCCGCCGTAGAACAGCGCGAGTCCCGGCAGCGTCATCATCATCACCAGCACCGCCGAGATCATCACCCAGGCCGTGTCGCCCTTGTCCATCACGGGCGCAACCTGTGCCAGGACGGGCATCGCGCTGGCGGCCAGGAAGGCCAGAGCAAGCGCCGCGCCGGTGGTGCATGGTTTGCGGAAGGCTCTTGTTCCATGGCCCGCAGGCCGTGCGCTCGAAAGGGGTAAGATCTGGCTCATCGGCATGTCCTCGTCGCTTGCGGCAGGCCATTGCGCCGGCCCGCCCATGAGCCCGATCACGCGGCAACTGCCCGTTCCGCGTCCAGCAGCAGGCGGATTTCGGCCGGCATCAGGCGGGTTCTGCCCGCCATTCCGGCAGATTTTGCGGAAAATGCGCGATAAAACGGCAGGTCACGTCTGGGTGCGCAGGCCCAGGCGCCGTGTTCTCAAGCGAGGGCAACTGCTATATGTGGGCGGACGAAAAGGCCGGGAAACGGCCCATTGGATGCAGGCATGAAGAAACCCGACAAGCCCCGGCGCCTTGCCGCCGACCGGCGCTATGCCGCCCCCTCTGACGCACAGGCGCCCTCGGGCGGCGGGCTGCCGCCGCAGCAGGCGCAGCGCCGCGCCCCGCCCAAGCGTCCGGCCCGGCGCGGCAACTTCGTCACACGCGGCGTTGCCGGCACGGTGTCGCTGTTCTGGCGCGTTGTCTGGGGCTCGTTCTGGCGGACGGGCGCGACGCTTGCACTGATCCTCGGGCTGACGGTCGCCTATTACTATTCCACCCTGCCCGACCCGCAGGCACTGTTCGACGGACGCGCCCGCGGATCAGTCACGATGCTGGACCGCGACGGCCGCGTCTTCGCCTGGCGCGGGGAAACCTACAACACCACTAGCGGCGACCAGATCGCGCCGGTGCTGCGCAACGCCGTGGTCGCGACCGAGGACAAGCGTTTCTTCAGCCACCTCGGGGTGGACCCGCGCGGCATCGCCAGCGCCATTCGCATCAACATGTCCGAAGGCCGAGGCCCGCTTGAAGGCAACGGCGGCTCGACCATTACCCAGCAGGTGTCGAAGCTTCTGTGCCTCGGCGAAGAATTCGACCCCATCAAGTGGAAGTCCGAGGCCGAATACGAGGCCGACTGCCGCAAGTCCTCGCTGTGGCGCAAGGTCAAGGAAGTCCCCTACAGCTTGGCGATGGAAGCCCGGTATTCCAAGGACGACATCCTCAACATCTACATGAACCGCAGCTACCTGGGCGCCGGCGCCCGCGGCTTCGAGGCGGCGGCGCAGCGCTATTTCGGCAAGTCCGCGGCCGAGGTGAACGCGGCCGAGGCGGCGATGCTGGCCGGCCTGCTGAAGGCGCCCAGCTATTTCGCGCCGACTTCGAACCTGCAACGTTCGCAGGACCGGGCGAACCTGATCCTCGGCCTGATGCACGAACAGGGCTACCTGGACGACGTGCAGCTGACCGAGGCCCGCGCGAACCCCGCCGTCCTGTCGCGTGCAGCCGCTGCCCGTGCAGGCGGCTACTTCGCCGACTGGGTGATGGAATCCGGCCCCGGATTTCTGACCTCGGAAACGACCGAGGACGTGACCATTACCACCACCTTCGACCAGACCGTGCAACGGCAGGCCGAACGGGCGCTGAAGCGCATCTTCGACGAGAAGGTGAAGGACGGCTCCAAGGCGCAGGCGGCGGTCGTCGTGATGTCGGCGGACGGGGCAGTGCGGGCGATGATCGGAGGGCGGGAAACCACCACGGTCGGCACCTTCAATCGCGCGACCCAGGCCAAGCGGCAGACCGGCTCGGCCTTCAAGCCCTTTGTCTTCGCGGCGGCGCTGGACCAAGGCTATTCGCCCAACGATACGATCCTGGACGCGCCGATCACAATTCACATCAAGGGCTCGAAGCCCTGGACGCCCAAGAACTATACCCGCAACCACATGGGCGAGATCACCCTGACCACGGCGATATCGAAGTCGATCAACACCTCGACCATCCGCCTGCAGGAAGCCGTGGGCCGCGACAACGTCCGCCGGGTGGCACGGGACTTCGGCTTTGCCAATGACATCATGGCCAGCCCCTCGATGGGCCTCGGCGTCGCGGAAACCACGCTGCTGGAGATGACCGGGGCCTATGCGGGTATCCGCAACGGGGGCACGGCGGTGCGCCCCTATGGCCTGATCGAACTGCGGATCAAGGGCAACGACAATCCGCTGATCGGGCAGATCGGCGGCATGGGCCAGCGGGTGATTTCTCCCAAGGCCGCGTCCGAGCTGATCTGGATGATGCAGCAGGCGGTGGAAAACGGCACCGGCGGCCGCGCCAAGCTGCCGGGGCGCGAGGTGGCGGGCAAGACCGGGACGACCTCGTCCTATCGGGACGCATGGTTCATCGGCTTCACCGAGCAGTATGTGACCGGCGTCTGGATGGGCTATGATGACAACACGCCGCTGCAGGGCGTGACCGGCGGCGGCCTGCCGGCCGAGATCTGGCAGGCGGTGATGGCCGAGATCCACGAGGGTCTGCCCGCCAATCCACTGGGTGTGATCGCGCCTGACGGCGCGGGCAACCTGATCGTGGCCAGCGACATCGTTTCGGCCGATGCCGACGACCCGCTGGCCGCCGCGCTGGCGCAGGCGGTGGCAGCGGCGCAGCCGGTGGACGGCCGCGTGGCCGATGTGGCCCTGCCCGGCGATGCGACGGGGATGCCGGTCGATGCCGCGCCGATCGTCACGACCTCGCCCGACGGCAGCGTGGACCCGCTGGCCGCCGCCTTGGCCGAGGCGATGGGACAGCCCGAGCCCGCGCCCGAGCCGGTGTTCTTCGCCGAACCCGCGCCCTCGGCACCGCCGCCTGCCCCGGTTCCGGCCCCCGTGCCGGTCCGGTCCGGCCCGATCACCGAAGCGGGGGACAACCCGGCTCCGCCGTCCGAGCCTGCCCCTTCGCCGCCGCCACGCACCGCGGCCGCAACGGTCAGCAGTTCGGACCGGCCGTCCGGCGCCCCCGGCAATGTCGCCATCGAGGCCGCGGTCGCGGAAGCAGGCGCCTCGCCGCCCGCCCCTGCCGATCTGGCAAGCGACGCATCAGCCGACGATGCGCTGATGCAGGCGTTGCGGGGCATTCCCGGGCTGAACTGATCCGGCCCCGTACATGGAAAAGCCTCGTCGCTGCGGGGCTTTTCCTTTTCGCTCGGGAAGCCTCAGCCCAGTTGCCGCAGGTCCCTGATCAGCGCGTCCATGTCGCCGCGGCGGCGGGCCAGCATGGCGCCGATCTCCTCACGTTCCGAGGCCAGCATGTTCACGCCCTCGATGATCAGGTTGAAGAAGCGCGGCTGCCCGGTCTTGTCCGAAATGTGCCACTCGACTTCCATCGGGCTGCGGCCGTTCAGATGGGCCGTCGAACTGACCGCCCAGAAGGACTTGAGCGGCCGAGCCGCCCCCACCTCGATGCGCGAGCCGAGGAATTCCTGAAAGCGCCGGCCGTATTTGCGGGCGATATAGCCCGTCATCGCCTCGCGGTACTCGCGGAAGTTCGCGGCCTCCATCTGCCGCGCCGCCGGTCCCAGCGCCGAGCGGGCAATGGCGTCGATGTCGGCGCGCTTGGCGAAGATCGTCTCGAAGGCCGCGAAAAGCTGCGCCGGCGGCTGGCCCGAGTTGACCACCGCCAGCACCTCGTCCACCGCGCGGCGGATCGAGGCCGAGGCCTCATGCGCGGTCATCGCCTGCGCCGGCGTCACGGCCATCGCGCCGCCCATCGCAAGAAGTCCCAGGAACCCGCGTCGGGTGCTATTCGGCATATGGGTCAATGGCGTCCTCTTCCTGCTTCAGCTCGTAGCGGCGGTGCTGCGTGTAAAGCAGCCGCGTCTGGGCGTAACTGTCGGCACTTTCATGCAGGACCGAGTCCACCGTCGAGCCGAATCGCCCCCGCTCACCGGCTTTTGAGACGACCCGCGCCGCCGTTCCCGCCAGCTTCTGCTCGTCGGTCAGGACGTTGTCCAAGGGATCGATCAGCAGGAAATCGACGACCTTGCCGGCAAGGTCGCGCTGATTCGACGGCCCCAGCAGCGGCAGTTCCAGATAGGCGCCGGCGGGCACGCCCCAGACATGCAGCGTCTCGCCGAAGTCGGTGTCGATCTCGGGCAGACCGAATCCTTCGCCTGCCGGATCGAGGATTCCCCCGACTCCCACCGTGCTGTTGACCGCGAAGCGAAAGCCGTTGTGGATCGCCGGTCCCGGCCGGCCCTGCAGCAGGCTGTTGACCACCTTGCCGGGCAGCGACAGGTTGGCGCCGAAGTTTCCAACCATTTCAATCGGACCGGGGGGCCGGGTTTCTAATTCGGGCCGGGGCGCTGCGTCCCTTGGCATGGCCCCTGCCACCGGTCGCAGCACCCTGGCGTCCAGCGCCTTGTTGAAGGCATGGACCCGGCGGTTCATCGGCTCGTAAGGATCGGGGATCCCGCCCGGCGGGGCGGCGGCGCAGCCGGCAAGACACAGGGCCAGCGTGACCAGGGCTGCGCGCATCAATCTCTCCTTAATATCCATCGGCGAAGCTTGGCTCATCAAGGATGGGATTCGCGGGCCGGACCTGTCTGAACGGTTCGGAACGGGATAGACAGCGCGCCTTGCGCCGGCAACGGTGGTTGGTGCAACGGGGTAAATGGCGGCTGTTCGCCGCGCATGGACAGGACAGGTGATGGTCCGGACGACATCTGCAATGCATGACGGGTATGCCGAACTGCGCGCGGCGCGCGGCGGCAATCTGGGGCTGGTCGCGGCGGTGGCCGTGTTCTCGGTCGCGGTGAACCTGCTCAACCTGACCGGCCCGCTGTTCATGATGCAGGTCTATGACCGGGTGCTGGGCAGCGGCTCGGTCCCGACGCTGGTGGCGCTGTTCGGGCTGGTGGCGTTCCTGTTCCTGATGATGGGGCTGATCGACCTCGCCCGCGGCCGGGTCATGGCCCGCGTGGCAATGCGCTTTCAGGAGCGTATCCAGAACCGGGTCTTTCAGGCGGCGCTGGCCGAGGGGGCGGTGACAGGGCAGACGGCCTCGGCCCAGGCGGGGCTGCGCGACCTTGAGGCGGTGCGGCAGATGATGGGTTCGCCGGTGCTGATGGCGCTGTTCGACTTGCCTTGGGCACCGGTCTTTCTGGCGGGGCTTTACCTCTTCCATCCGGTCATGGGGATCGTGGCGACGCTGGGGGCCGTGATCCTGGTGATCATCACCTGGCTGAACCAGTCGATGACCCGCCGGCCGCTGCAGCAGGCGATGGCCGCGGGCCAGACCGCCGACCGCGCCGCTGATCTTTATCGGGACGAGGGTGAGTTGATCGGCGCCATGGGGATGCGCGGGGCGGCCTTCGGCCGGTGGCGCCGCTTCCGCGACCGCTCGGCCGAGGCGACCATCGCGGGCAGCGACCGGGGCTTGGGCTTCTCGGTGTTCTCCAAGACCTTCCGGCTGTTCCTGCAATCGGCGCTGCTGGCAGCGGGCGCCTGGCTGGTGCTGCGGCAGGAACTGACGCCGGGCGCGATGATCGCGAGTTCCATCCTGATGGGTCGGGTGCTGGCGCCGGTGGAACAGATCGTCGGCGGCTGGGCGTCGGTCCAACGGGCGGTGGACGGCTGGAAGCGGTTGGGCGAACTGCTTTCGCGCCGCCCGCCGCAGCCGCAGCGCACGCCCCTGCCGCGCCCTGCCGCGCGGCTGGATGTCTCGAACCTGACGGTGGTGCCGCCGGGACAGAACGCGGCCACCCTGCGGGGCGTCAGCTTCACGCTGGAACCCGGCCAGGCGCTGGGGGTGATCGGGCCATCGGGCGCGGGAAAGTCGACTTTGGCGCGGGCGCTGATCGGGGCATGGCCCGCGGCGGGCGGCTCGATCCGGCTGGATGGCGCGACGCTGGAACAATACGACCCGGACGTGCTTGGCGCGCTGATCGGCTATCTGCCGCAGCAGGTCACGCTGTTCGACGGCACTATCGCCGAGAACATCGCCCGCCTGTCGGAACGCCCCGACCCCGACGCCATCGTCCGCGCCGCGACGGCGGCCGCCGCGCACAAGATGATCCTCGACCTGCCGCAGGGCTATGACACGCCGCTGTCGCAGGCTGGCGGGCGGCTTTCAGGCGGGCAGATCCAGCGCGTCGGCCTTGCCCGCGCCCTTTACGGCGAGCCGGTGCTGTTCGTCCTGGACGAGCCGAACTCGAACCTCGACAACGAGGGGTCAGAGGCGCTGAACCTCGCCATCCGCTCGATCAAGGCGCGGGGCGGCGCGGTCATCATCATGGCCCACCGCCCGGCCGCCATCGCGGAATGCGAGATGCTGCTGGTGATGGAACAGGGGATGCGACGCGCCTTCGGGCCGCGCGACGAGGTGTTGCGCTCGACCGTCCGCAACGCCGAAACGATCACCCGCACCCGAGGCGCGGGCGGAGGTGTGACATGACCCGTAAACCCGCGAAGGCGGCCGGCCCCGCCCGCATCGGCGTCGCGCCCGTCGGCACCATCGAGGATGCCGGGCCCCGCCGCGCTGCGCGCCCTTCCGCGCCGCCGCCCCCCGCCCCCGCTCCGCCGCGCCCTGAGGGGAACAACTGGTCGGCGCGCGGGGCGCTGATCCTGGGACTGGCGGCCATGATCCTGCTGGTCGGGGGCTTCGGCGGCTGGTCCGTGGCCTCGCGCATCGCCGGCGCCGTGGTCGCGCCCGGCCAGGTCGAGGTGGAACAGCACCGCCAGGTCGTCCAGCACCTCGAAGGCGGCGTGGTCGAGGCGATCCCCGTGCGCGAGGGTCAGACCGTCGAAGCGGGCGAGGTGCTGATCCGTCTTGACGGCACCCTGCTGCGAACGGAACTGGCCATCGTCGAGGGCCAGTATTTCGAGATTCTCGCCCGCCGCGGCCGGCTGGAGGCCGAGCGCGCCGACAACCCCGAGATCACCTTCCCCGAGGAACTGGTGCAGATTTCCGCCACCCGGCCCGATGTCGCGGCGATGATGCAGGGGCAGACCCAGCTTTTCCAAAGCCGGCTGGACACGCTCAGGCAATCCACCGATCAGCTTGACCAGCAGGCCCAGCAGGTCCGCAACCAGATCGAGGGCATCGACGCGCAGATCGCCGCACTGCGCATCCAGCGCGACCTGATCCAGGAAGAACTGACCGACCAGCAGAGCCTTTTCGATCGGGGTCTGGCGCAGGCAACGCGCGTGCTGTCGCTGGAACGCGAGGCCGCACGGCTGGACGGGCAACTGGGCGAGACGCAGGCGATGCGTGCCCAGGGCGAGACGCGCCTGACCGAGATCGGCATCACCCGGCTGAAAGAGGCCGCCGAGCGCCGCGAGACCGCCGAAACCGAGCTGCGCGACATGGGCTACCGCGAACTGGAACTGGCCGAACGCAGGCGCTCGCTGGCCGAGCAGATCGCGCGGCTGGACATCCGGGCGCCGGTGTCGGGCATCGTCCACCAGTTGCAGGTGACGACCCCGCGCGCAGTGATCCGGCCCGCCGACCCGGTGCTTTACCTGATCCCGCAGGATCGCCCGCTGGTGATCGCGGCCCGCATCCCCCCCATCAACATCGACGAGGTGTCCGTGGGGCAGGACGTGGTGCTGCGCTTCTCGGCCTTCTCCAGCCGCACGACGCCCGAGATTCACGGCACGCTGAACCGCGTCTCGGCCGATGCCGTGACCGATCAGGCGACGCAGATGCAGTATTACCGCGCCGAGGTGACGATCCCGCCCGCCGAAAGCGACAAGCTGGGCGATCTGTCCCTGATCCCAGGGATGCCGGTCGAGGTCTATATCCAGACCGGCGAGCGCAGCCCGCTCGCCTACCTGATGAAGCCGCTGAGCGACTATTTCACCCGCGCCTTCCGCGAGGAATAGCACAGGCCAGCAACCGGGGCGCACAACGCTTCCCATTGCCGGGCGAACCGCCGGGGCCTATGGCTGCAAGCTGACGTTCACCGCGGGACAGGCTCATGCGGATCATCATCTGCGGTGCTGGACAGGTCGGCTGGCAGATCGCGCGGCAGCTTTCGGGCGAGCGACACGACGTCGTGCTGATCGACCGCGACGAGCGGCTGATCCAGCAGGTCAACGACGCGCTGGACGTGCGGGGCATTGCCGGCCACGCCAGCCACCCCGACGTGCTGGACAGCGCCGGGGCCGCCGACTGCGACCTGCTGATCGCCGCCACCGCCAGCGACGAGGTCAACATCGTGTCGTGCGAGATCGCGGCGGCGCTGTTTTCCGTCCCCCGCCGAATCGCCCGGCTGCGGGCGCCGGCCTACATGCGGCCTGAATATGCCGATCTCTACCAGGCGCAGAACCTGTCCATCGACGTGGTCATCAGCCCCGAACAGGAGGTCGCCGCCGCGGCGCTCTCGCGGCTGGACGCGCCGACGACATTCGACACGGAAACCTTCATGGACGGGCGCGTGAGGCTGCTCGCCATGGCGCTGACGGACAACTGCCCGATCCTGAACACGCCGCTCAGGCATCTGGACCAGACCTTCTGGGGCTTGCGCGCCGTCGTGGTCGGGCTGCGGCGCGGCGGCCGGTTCTTCGCGCCCGAGCCGTATGACCAGTTGCACGCGGGCGACCGCGCCTATGTGGTCACGCCCGAGGAGGACGTGGCCCGCACCCTCGACATCTTCGGCCTGCCCGCGCGCCCGATCCGCCGGGTCGTCCTGATCGGCGCGGGCAACATCGGCCGCGCCGTGGCCCATGTTCTGGACAACAGCCCCGAGGTCACGCTGCGGCTGATCGAGGCCGACCGCGAGCGAGCCGAGGTCGCGGCCGAGCGGCTGCGCCGCGCGGTCGTGCTGCACGGCGACGGCATGTCGATCGACCTGATGGCCGAGGCGGGGGTGCCAAAGGCCGACGCGGTGCTGACGCTGACCGCCAACGACCATGTCAACATCCTTGCCGCCGTTCGGGCGCGGCAAGCGGGCGCTGGCATGGTGGTGGCTCTGATCAACGACCCCTCGCTGCTGCCCCTGGCCTCATCCCTCGGGATCGACGCCCAGATCAGCCCGCGTGCCGTCACCGTGTCGAGCATCCTGCGTCACATCCGCCGCGGTCGAGTCCGCGACGTCTATGCCTTGGGCGATGCCGAGGCCGAACTGATCGAGGCGCAGGTGCTGCCCGGCTCTCCGCTCGCCGGACAGGCGGTGCGCGACCTCGAACTGCCGAAAGGGGCGCTGATCGCCGCCATCGAGAAGCCCGGCGCGCTGCTGAAGCCGCGGCCCGACACCCGGCTGGACCCCGGCGACCTGGTGCTGATCTTTGCGCTGTCGGGCGACATCGAGGAGGTCGAGCGTCTGCTGCAGGTCTCGGCCGACTGGTTCTGATGGGCTGGCTCGCCCGCCTGCCCGTGCTGGTCATCGCCGGGCTGGCCGTTGGGCTGGCGATGCTGATTCCCGCCGCCCATGCCGAGGCCATCGGCGACCGCCGCATCGCCGCCATCTTCGCAGGCTCGGCCGCGGGCGCGCTGGTGCTGGGCGCGATGCTGGCGCTGGCGACGGCCGCCACGCCCGCCTCCGCGCCCTCGCGCGGGGTGCTGGGCACGCTTCTCGGCGTCTATGCCGGGCTGCCGCTGGTCTGCGCCTTCCCCTTTGCCCTGGTCATGCCCGACACCGGCCTGTTCAACGCCTGGTGGGAGATGCTGTCCTGCCTGACCACCACCGGCGCCACGCTTTATGCGGCCGACCTGGTAGCCCCGACGCTGCACCTGTGGCGCGGCCTCGTGGGCTGGCTGGGCGGGCTGTTCATCCTTGTCGCCGCGATCGCCCTTATGGCGCCGGTGCGCGTGGGCGGGTTCGAGATCATGGACCGCGCCACCGGCGCGGATGAACGGTTCGAGCGGCTGGGCGGCGGCTCCGGGCTGCCCCCGGACCGGGACCATGCCGCCCATCTCGGCGACCCGGCCTTGCGGCTGATCCGCTGGGGCCTTGCCATTGCGCCGCTTTACGCGGGTGCGACCGGGGCGCTGTGGCTGGGGCTGATGATGACCGGGGACCATGCGCTGAACGCGCTGATCCGCGCCATGGGGACCCTGTCCACCAGCGGCGTCGGCCTTGACGCGCGGCCCGTCGGCGCCAGCGGCGGCATGGCGGCCGAGGCGCTGGTCGCCGCCTTCATGCTGACCGCCCTGACCCGCCGCGCCTGGCCGGGCGGGGGCGAGTTGCAGGTCACCCGCCGCTTGCGCCACGATCCCGAGTTGCGCGTCGCCGCAGGACTGGTGGCGCTGGTGATGCTGACGCTGGTGCTGCGCCCTTTCATCGGCGCCTTCCTGGAAGACGTCCAGCCGGTGACCACGCCCGAGCCGGCGGCCCCGAACCTTGCCGGCGGGTTGGCCCGCGCGGCCGGGGCCGCCTGGGGCAGCCTGTTCACGGCGCTGTCGTTCCTGACCACGACCGGCTGGACCTCGATGCACTGGGAAGGGGCGCGGGCCTGGGCGGGGCTGTCGGCGCCGGGGCTGATGCTGGCGGGTCTGGCCATCATGGGGGGCGGCGTCGCCACCACCGCAGGGGGCGTCAAGCTGCTGCGGGTCTTTGCGCTGGCGCTGCATGCAAGGCGCGAACTGGACAAGATCGTCCACCCCGCCTCGGTCGCGGGCGGCAGTCCCGTGATCCGGCGGCTGAGGGGTCCGGGAGCCTACCTGTCCTTCATCTTTTTCATGGTTTTCGCACTGTCCGTCGTGCTGACCATCGCGCTGGTGTCATTGCGGCCCGTTGCCTTCGAGACGGCGACGATCCTCAGCGTCGCCGCCCTGACCAATACCGGCCATCTGGCCGAGGCGATCCCGCTGACCCCCGTTTTCGACGGCAGCGCCGGGATCGCGGGGGCGCCCTGGCAGGGCTGGGCCGGGCTTGCCCCCTTCACCAAGGCCGTGCTTGCGGCAGCCATGGTGGCCGGGCGGCTCGAGATGCTGGCGATTCTCGCCCTGCTGACTCCCGGCGCCTGGCAGCGCTGACAGGAGAAGATGCCCCAAGGGTTGCGGAAGAACATCGCCCCTTGCCTGCCCGGCTGGCCTTGAACCGGACTTGGGGCTGAAGCTCGGCTCCGGCGGCACTCCTTATCTGGATCGGTGACGTGACCGGCCAGGTGGAAGGCGGCGGTATCGCGGCCTATTCTCGCCGGTCCGCCCGACGATGGCGCAGCGTGGCGAAAGGGAAACACCTGTGGCGCATTTCCCTGCCCGCCTTGTCACATTGCAAAGGATGACCTTAATGTGAACACAATGCCGCAATAACAAGAAAAGGTGTCCCGCATGGCCGGCGACAAGCAGAACCTTCAAGACGCCTTCCTGAACCATGTCCGAAAGGCCAAGGTGCCGGTCACGATCTTCCTGATCAACGGCGTCAAGCTGCAGGGCGTCATTACCTGGTTCGACAATTTCTGCGTCCTGCTGCGCCGCGACGGCCAGTCGCAGCTGGTTTACAAGCACGCGATCTCGACCATCATGCCGGGCCAGCCCATCAGCCTGTACGAAGGCGAGGACTGAGTGGCCGAGCCACAGGCGACCGAAACGCGGCCCACGCCCGCCTTCGTCATACACCCCGACCTCGGCTCGCGCCGCGACCAGCGCCGCACGCCCGAGCTTGCGCTTGAGGAAGCGGTGGCGCTGGCCCGCGCGCTGCCGGCGATCGAGGTCGTCGGCAGCGGTGTAACCAAGCTGCGCAACCCTTCGCCGGGGATGCTGTTCTCATCCGGCAAGCTCGAGGAACTGGGCGAGGCGATCCATGCGGCCGAGACCGAGCTGGTCCTGATCGACGGCCCCGTGACCCCGGTCCAGCAGCGGAACCTGGAAAAGCATTGGGACGTGAAGATCCTGGACCGCACCGGACTGATCCTTGAGATCTTCGCCGACCGCGCGCGGACGCGGGAAGGCGTGCTGCAGGTGGAACTCGCGGCGCTGTCCTATCAGCGCACGCGGCTGGTGCGCGCCTGGACCCACCTTGAACGCCAGCGCGGCGGCTTCGGCTTCGTCGGCGGCCCCGGCGAGACTCAGCTCGAGGCCGACCGCCGCGCCATCGACGACCAGATGGTCCGCCTGCGGCGGCAACTGGAACGGGTGACGCGCACCCGCAGCCTGCATCGCGCCGCCCGCGCCAAGGTGCCCTATCCTATCGTTGCCCTTGTCGGCTACACCAACGCCGGCAAGTCCACGCTGTTCAACCGCCTGACCGGGGCCGAGGTGCTGGCGGAAAACATGCTGTTCGCCACGCTGGACCCGACGATGCGGGCGATCCACCTTCCTGCCGCCGACGGCGAAGCGCGGGGCCGCCGGATCATCCTCTCGGACACCGTGGGCTTCATCTCGGACCTGCCGACGGAACTCGTCGCCGCCTTCCGCGCCACGCTGGAGGAGGTGCTGGAGGCCGACCTGATCCTGCATGTCCGCGACATCAGCCACCCCGAAACCGAGGAGCAGGCGGGAGATGTGGGCGACATCCTCGACAGCCTCGGCGTGGATGAGGACGTGGCGCTAATCGAGGTCTGGAACAAGATCGACGCGCTGTCCGACGAAACCCGCGCCGCCCTGCGCCGCACGGACGCCCGCCGCGCCGATGTGCAGGCGGTCAGCGCGCTCACGGGCGAGGGCCTGCCGGACCTCATCGCCGCCATCGACCAGCGGTTGTCCGAGGTTCTGGACGAACCGCGCGAGCCGGGCGTGGTGACGCTGTCTCACGCCGAGGGCCGCCGCCGCGCCTGGCTGCACGAGGCCGGCGTCGTGGAAAGCGAGGAGCAGACCGAGGAAGGGCCTCGCCTCAATGTCCTCTGGACCCGCCGCCAGCAGACGGCCTTCGACGCCCTGAGTGGCGAGATGGCTCGCACGGAACCAGACGACGATGACGACGATCCGCCCCCACGCATGGGCGGATGGGACCCTCTGGCCAAGGATTGAAGCCGGATCGGGGGCCAGCCCCCGAACCCCCGGGATATTTGCAGCCGAAAGACAAAGCCCGCAAAAGGCTAATGCTGCGTCTTTCGGCCCTAAATATCCCCGCCGGAGGCGTCGGAGCGGGGATGCCGGCACGGTGTCCGAAGGCCTATTTCGCCATCACCTCGTCCTCGACCCGCATCCCGCCCACGACGCCCAGCGACTTGAGCTTGCGGTGCAAGGCCGACCGCTCCATCCCCACGAACTGCGCAGTGCGGCTGATGTTGCCGCCGAAGCGGTTGATCTGCGCAAGCAGGTATTCCCTCTCGAAGAGCTCCCGCGCCTCGCGCAAGGCAAGCGCAGTGATCTGGGGACCCAGCGCCAGCGCCTCGCCGTTGTCGGGGGTCGCACCCTGGGGCTCCAGTTCCGCGGGCTGGATCGGGCCGCTGCCCTCGCCCAGGATCAGCACGCGCTCGATCACGTTGCGCAGCTGGCGGATGTTGCCGGGCCAGCGCATCGCCTGCAGGGCGGCAATGCTGTCATCGGGCAGGGCGCGCAGCGGCAGGGCCTGACTCGCGTGGAACTGCTCGATAAAGTGGCGGGCGAGTTCGGCGATGTCCTCGCGCCGTTCCGCAAGGCCGGGCACCTGCACGGGGACCACGTTCAGGCGGTCGTAAAGCTCCTGCCGGAAGCGGCCGGCGGCGATCTCGCTGCCAAGATCGCGGTTGGTCGAGGAGATCACCCGCAGGTCCACCCGCACCCGGTCGCTGCCGCCCGCGCGGGTGAACTGCTGTTCGGTCAGCACCCGCAGGATCTTGGGCTGGGTGCCCAGCGGCATGTCCGCCACTTCATCAAAATAGATCACGCCGCCATGGGCCTGTTCCAGCAGGCCCGGCTCGATCCCGCGTTCGGGCGTCTCGCGGCCGAACAGCACTTCCTCCATGCGCTCGGGTTCGATGGTGGCACAGGGGACGGCGACGAAAGCGGCCTCGGCGCGGGGCGACTGGGCGTGGATATAGCGGGCGGCCAGTTCCTTGCCGGCGCCCGGCTCGCCCGTCAGCATCACCCGACCGTTCGACTTGGCGACCTTGTCGAGATTGTCGCGCAGCCGCCGGAAGGCGGCGGAATGGCCCAGCATCTCGGTCGCCGCGACCTCGCGCCGGCGCAACTGGCTGTTTTCGCGGCGCAACCGGCTGGTCTCCATCGCCCGGGTGATCACCACCATCAACTGGTCGATATTGAAGGGCTTTTCGATGAAGTCATAGGCCCCCTGCTTGATCGCCGCGACCGCGATCTCGATGTTGCCGTGCCCCGAGATGATGACCACCGGCACCGAGGGATTGTTGCGCTTGACCTGCTTGAGGATGTCGATCCCGTCCATCCGGCTGTCCTTGAGCCAGATGTCCAGGATCATCAGCGCCGGTTCCTCGGCATTGATCGCGGCCAGCGCCTCGTCGGCATTGGCGGCGGTGCGGGTCTTGAAGTCCTCGTCGCCCAGGATGTCGGCGATGAGTTCGCGGATGTCGCGCTCATCGTCCACGATCAGGATGTCGCTCATGTGCCTGTCGCCTCTTCGAGTTTATGTTTGCGCGGATGGGCCAGCCGCACGGGCTGGCGTTCGCGGGGCAGTCTGACTTCGGCCATCGCACCGCGATGGCCGGTGGCGTCGGGGGGCGCATCGGTCAGCACAAGGCTGCCGCCATGCTCCTCGACGATCTTCTTGACGATGGGCAGTCCCAGCCCGGTGCCGCCCTGCTTCAGGGTCACGTAAGGCTCGAACAGCCGGGCGCGGTCCTCGGGCAGACCCACGCCGTTGTCGCAGATGCGGATCGTCACCGCGTCGGGACGGGCATCCAGCACGACCTCGACGCGGGGGGTCCAGTCGCCCGCCGGGCGGTCGCGCACCGCCTCGCCCGCGTTCTTCAGCAGGTTGGTGAAGACCTGCCCCATCATGCCCGGGTCGCAGTCCACGATCACCGGACCCGCGGAAATCTCGGTCGAGATGTCGCCCTCAACCGCGTCCTTCTGCAGCACCACCGCCTCGCGCAGCAGCGCGGCGATGTCCGTTTCGCTGCGGTCGGGATCGGGCATCCGGGCGAAGCGGCTGAACTCGTCCACGATCCGGCGCAGGTCGTTGGTCTGGCGGATGATGACATCGGTATATTGGGCCAGCGCCTCGCGGTCCTCGTCCGAACTCGCCAGCTTGCCGAACTTGCGCCGGATGCGTTCCGCCGAAAGCTGGATGGGCGTCAGGGGGTTCTTGATCTCATGCGCGACGCGCCGGGCCACGTCGCCCCAGGCGGCCATGCGTTGGGCCGTCACCAGTTCCGTCACGTCGTCGAAGGCGATCACATAGCCCGCGACGGACCCGTCCTCGGCCTGCCGCGCGGCCATGCGCACCAGCAGGCTTTCGATGCGGCCGTCGCGGTGCAGCCGCACCTCGTCCTGCACGCTGTCGGCGACCGATCCCTGCAGCCGCGCGAACAGGGGGCCGAACTCGGGCACCACGTCCAGCAGCGGCTGGTCCTCGGCGGAAGGATCAAGTCCCAGCAGCCGCAGCGCCGAGCGGTTGACGAAGTCGATCCGCTGATCGTCCCCCAGCCCGATCACCCCCGCCGTGACCGAGGTCAGCACGCTGTCGAACAGCCGCCGCTGTTCATCCGTCACGCGATAACTTTCGACCAGCGCGACCCGCTGCTGCTTCAGCGCCTGGGTCATGCGGTTGAAGCTTTGGCCCAGCGTCTGGATCTCGTCGCCGGTGTCCGGCTCGGGCACCTGCACGTCCAGGTTCCCCTCGCCCACCTGTTCGGATGCCGCCGCCAGCCGACCGATGGGACGGGCGAGCCGTTCGGCGAACCACAGCCCCAGCCAGATCGCTCCGGCCACCAGCAGCAGCGCAAAGCCGAGGTAAAGCAGCGAGAACTCGAACAGTACCCGGCTGCGGGTGCGTTCAAGCTGCTGGTACTCGCCCACCGTGGCGCGGGTGTCGTCGAGCAGGCCCAGCAGGTCGCCGTCCACGTCGCGGGTGACATAAAGGTAACGGTTCGGCAGCCGGTCGAGATGGACAAGTGCACGGAACTCGTTGTTCTGCCAGTCCTCGACCAGCAGCGTGCCATCCCGGTCGGCGGCAAGGAACTGCGCCTCGGAGGGCTGCTCATACCAGAAGCGGTAGCTGCGGTCGCCGCGTGCGCGGATCGCGCCGGTCGCGTCGATGACATAGGCTTCCCGCAACCCGCGCTGGATCAGCGCCTGCCCGTCCGTCAGCACGGCGCGGATGGTGCCGTCGTCCAGAAAGGGCAAGGCGCGGGCGCCGTCGTTCAGCACGCGGGCCAGAAGCTGGGCATCCTCGGCCAGATCATGGCGGTGTTCGTCCTGATAGGCCTCGGCCGCCGACAGCGAGGTGGCGACCACCTGCTGCACCCGTCCCGAGAACCAGCCCTCAAGCCCGATGTTGACAGTCAGCCCGGCAAACAACGCGACCAGCACCGTCGGGAACAGCGCCAGTGCGGTGAAGACGCCGACCAGCCGCATGTGCAGCCGCGACCCGGCGGCGGCCGACTTGCGCGCGGTCAGGATGGCGGCCATGCGCGCGCCGACCACGCCCGTCAGCAGCAGGATGTAGATGAGATCGGCCAGGAAGATCAGCCGCAGCCCGGTGCTGGCCGTATGCTGGCTGAGCGGGCCCATGACGACATAGGTCGCGACCGCCAGCACCGGCCCCAGCACAGCCAGGAACAGCGTGGCCGCGGTGCGGACGCGTCGCTGCCGGCGCAGCCGCGCCAGCCGTTCCCAAGGTCGCCCCGCGATTGCGTGTGCCACCGTGTCTGCCTCGCCTCGGTCGCCGCTGTGTCGCGGCTTCTTGTTGCACAGGCGTTACGCGATCCTGTGTCTCTGTGACCGTTTTACATCAGGCGACGGCGCCGTGTCACCTCGATATTCAGGTCGTTCACTTTCTTGCGAAGCGTGTTCCGGTTGATCTGCAGAAGATCGGCGCACCGCAGTTGGTTTCCGTTGCACGCGTCCAGCGCGATCTGGATCAGGGGACGTTCAACCTCACGCAGAATTCGCTCGTAAAGGCCGGGGGGCGGAAGCTGGTCGCCATGCAGGTCGAAATAGCGTTGCAGATGCTGCTCGACCGCTTCGGACAACGGTCGCGAGGGGTCGATGCGGGGCGAGGTGACGCGCGCCCCCGGTGCAGGCAGGGCGGCCGCGACATCCTCGGCCCCGATCCGGGGATCTTGGGCTGTCAGGGCGAGGCGGCGCAGCAGGTTGTCAAGCTCGCGCAGGTTACCGGGAAAGGGATAGGCGCGCAGGGCCTCCAGCGCGTCGTCCGACAGCGCGGCATTCCCGTGCCCCACGCGGTCCAGCATCAGCCGCGCCAGCGCCGGCAGGTCGTCCAGACGCGCCCGCAGCGGCGGCACCATCACCACCATGCCCGCCAGCCGGTAATAAAGGTCGGGCCGCAGCCGTCCCGCCTCGGCATCGCCCTCGGGGTCAGGGCCGGTCGTGGCAACCAGTCGCGCCGCGTGGGCGCGGTCGGGGCCGCTTTCGGCGGATTCGATCAGGCTGGCAAGGCGGGCCTGCAGTCCCGGCTCCATCGCCGCAGCATCCTCAAGAATCAGGGTGCCGCCCTGCGCCTCGGCCAGCCGGACGGCAAGCGCCTCGGCGCTGTCCACCGAACCTAGCCGGACCAGCGGGCCGCCGCGGCGGTCGCTGAGTTCGTGCAATGCCTGCGCCAGCGTGCTGCGGCCCGCCCCCGGCTCTCCCGCGACCACGACGGGCAGATCGGTGTTGACGATCCGCGCCACGCTGCGGAACAGCGCCTGCATCACCGGCGTGTGGCCGATGAGCGAGATTCTCTGCGGCATGGAGGCAGGCGGCTCGGCCACCGCGTCGGGTTCGCGGCGCTTGCGGCGTTCGAGGCCCGCCCGCACCCGCGCCATCAGGTCCGGCAGGTCAAAGGGCTTGGGCAAGTAGTCGAAGACCGCCGCTTCCGTCGCCCGGATCGCCGTCACGATCGAGTTCTGCGCCGAGATCACGATCACCGGCAGGTCCGCCCGGGCGCGGGAAATCGAGGGGATCATGTCCAGCCCGTTGCCGTCAGGCATCATCACGTCGGTCACGACCAGATCGCCCGTCCCGTCCTCGACCCAGCGCATCAACTGGCCGAGGCTGCCGGTCGCATGGACCCGGCAACCCGCCCGCGTCAGCGCCTGCGTCAGCACGGTGCGGATGGTGCGGTCGTCGTCCGCGATCAATACGGTTCCATCCATCAGGGGTCTCCTTTTCCGGCGAGCGGCAGGGATAGGCGAAACAGGGTGCGGCCGGGGCGGCTGTCCACGCGGACCAAGCCGCCATGCTCGGTCACGATCTTGCTGACGAGAGCGAGGCCGAGGCCTGTGCCGTTCTCGCGCCCTGAGACGAAGGGTTCGAAAATCTGGTCGGCGATGGCTTCGGGGATGCCGGGGCCGTTGTCCTCGACCTCGACCCGCAAGCCCAAATGGGCGCCCTCCGGCGTCCGCGACTCGCCGTCAAAGGCGGTGCGAAGGCGGATCAGCGCGGGACCGCCGTCAGCGGCGGGGGCCTCGCGGGCCAGAGCCTCGGCGGCGTTGCGCAGAAGGTTCAGGACGACCTGCATGATGCGGCTCGGATCAACCAGCGCCGGCGGCAGCGAAGGGTCATAATCGGTGACGATGCGCGGCGCAGTCCCGCCCAGCGCCATGCTGCGGCGGGCGCGGTCGAGGATGTCATGGATGTTCACCGGCTGAAGCTGGGGGCGCGAGGTATCGCCGAAACGCTCGACCTCCTCCAGCAGGGCGACGATGCGGCGGCTTTCGGCCACGATCAGGTCGGTCAGCTCCCGGTCCTCGGGGCCGAGGCCCTCGGACAGAAGCTGCGCCGCGCCGCGGATGCCGGCGAGCGGATTCTTGATTTCATGCGCCAGCATTTCGGCCATGCCGATGGCGCTGCGGGCGGCGCGGCGGGGCAAGACGTTCTCGGCCTCGGGCTCGGGCCGGATCAGGGCGACGACCCCGCCACCCGGCAGCGCGGTCAGGTGCAGGCCAGCGCGGCGCGCGGTCCAGCCGCCCGCGCGGTCGCCGATCTGGAAGCGGACGCAGGGATGCACCGCCTCGCCGACACTCGCCGCCTGCGCGACAAGGGGGCCGAGTTCGGGTTCGACCCGCAGGCGGGCGAAAAGCGAGGGGTTATCGGTTCGTAGCCCGGCGACGCCCCGCGTCGAAAGGTTCAGCCACAGTTCCGCCGCCTCGTTCAGGCCGGTAAAGCGCGCCGTGGCGTCGAAAGTTGCGACCGGGATCGGCAGCGCCTCCAGCACCTCGCGGGCGTCGGGCGAGGCGAGGGCGTCAGTCATGCCGCTTGCGCCTCGGCAGGCGCATCCGAAAAGACGGCGCGGATCGCGGTGGCTGCGGCCTCGGGCGTTGCTGCGGCCATCAGCGCGGCGCGGGCGGCCGGAAGGTCGGGCAGGCCCGCCGCTTCGGCGTACCAGCCGAGATGCTTGCGGGCGACCCGCATCCCGAGGTCGCGGCCATAGTGCGACAGGATGTCGGCGTGGTGTTCCGCCACCGCATCTGCCAGCGCCGCGCCCTGCGGCACATCCGGGGCGGGAAGGCCGTGGTTCACGGCAGCGATCTGCGCCAGCCGCCAGGGCGCGCCCTGCGCACCGCGCCCGACCATCACCGCATCGGCCCCCGACAATTCGCGGGCACGGGCGGCCGAACCCGCATCCACCACGTCGCCGTTGCCGACCAACGGCAAGTCCGGCACCGCCGCCCGAACCGCCCGAATGGCGGCCCAATCGGCGCGGCCGGTGTAGAATTGCGCCCGGGTTCGCCCGTGGACCGCGATCATCCGCACGCCCGCGTCCCGCGCCCGGCGAGCGAGATCGGGAGCGTTCAGGCAGTCCGCATCCCAGCCGAGCCGCATCTTCAGGGTCACCGGCAGGTCGGGGACGGCGGCGACCACCGCCTCGACCAGCGACAGGGCGCGGTCGGGTTCCCGCATCAGCGCCGCGCCCGACAGCCCGCCCGTCACCTTGCGCGCGGGGCAGCCCATGTTGATGTCGATGATCCCCGCGCCCATGCCGGCCACGATCCGCGCGGTTTCCGCCATCGGCCCCGGTTCCCGCCCGGCGATCTGGACGCTGACGGGGACGCCGTTCTCCTCGACCATCGCCTTGGCGCGCACGGCCGCGCGGGTGGATGGGCGGGGCGTCACCATCTCGGTCGAGGCGACCATCTCGCTGACCACCAGCCCCGCCCCGTGGCGGACGACGGCACGGCGGAACGGCAGGTCGGTGATCCCGGCCATCGGGGCCAGGAACACCGGAGGGTCCAGCACGGCGGCGCCAAGGCGGATGGGTTCGTTGGTCATGGGTTCAGTTGACCTTGCAGGCAGAGGACGGAAAGCAGGCGGACGGCAGATGAGGCTGATGGCATGGGGCCGCGGCGGCATCTGCCGCGTACACCGCCGATATGCCCAATAATTAGGCAGATTGTAAATGCTGAATCAGGCAAGCGCGACGACGCACAAAGCCCGTTGTAGGCAGCGGAGGCTGGATTGGCGTCAAGCGTCGGAGCCGGGGGCTGTCTGCCCCCGCACCCCCGAGGATATTTCTACAAAGAAGAAATCTGCGGGCTTTGCCAGCCACGAAGCGGAGCCATACTGGCGCGCAAGCCGCGACACCCATAGGTTCACATGGAATCTGAGGGGGAAAGCGCAGCCATGTTCCTGTCGGTCTTCGATCTCTTCAAGGTCGGCGTCGGGCCGTCGTCCTCGCATACGATGGGGCCGATGGTAGCGGGGGCACGGTTCCTCGACCTGCTGCGGGCGGCGCGCTTCGGGGCGCATGGGCTGCGGGCCAGCCTGCACGGAAGCCTCGCCTTCACCGGCAAGGGCCATGCGACCGACCGGGCGACGATCCTCGGGCTTGCGGGCTTCACTCCCGAGACGATGGAGCGCGAGGCGGCGGATTCCGCGTTGGAACGGAACCGCCAGACCGGGCTGCTGCATCCCGAAGGCCTGGGCGAGTTGCACTTCGACCCGGAACGCGACCTGATCTTCGACTTTGACCGCCCCCTGCCCGGCCATGCCAACGGCATGATCCTGATGGCCACCGACGCGCAGGGCGACGTGATCCTGCGCGAAACCTATTATTCCATTGGCGGCGGCTTCGTGCTGACGGAATCGGAATTGGAGGACCGCGCCTCGGACCGGCGCAGCGACGCGGCGTCCAGCGTCCCCTATCCCTTCTCGACCGCCGCCCAGATGCTTGAGATGGCCGCGCAATCGGGCCTGTCCATCGCCCGGATGAAGCTGGCGAACGAGCGGGCCTGTCGCAGCGAGGCGCAGATCCGCGACGGTCTGGCCCGGATCTGGCAGGTCATGCGCGATTGCATGGACCGGGGGCTTGCGGCGGAAGGCACGCTGCCGGGCGGGCTGAAGGTCCGCCGCCGGGCGAAAGGCATCCACGAGGCCCTGCTGGCCGAACGCGGACAGAACCTGACCGCCCCCCATGTCATCAACGACTGGATGTCAGCCTATGCCATGGCGGTGAACGAGGAAAACGCCGCCGGCGGGCAGGTCGTGACCGCCCCCACCAACGGCGCGGCGGGGGTGGTGCCCGCCGTGATCCGCTACTGGCTGGATCATGTGCCCGGCGCCTCGGAACGCGACCTGGACACCTTCCTGCTGACGGCGGCGGCCATCGGGGGACTCGTCAAGCACAACGCCTCGATTTCCGGGGCCGAGGCGGGTTGCCAGGCCGAGGTCGGGTCCGCCAGCGCCATGGCGGCGGCGGGGATGGCGGCGGTGCTGGGCGGCACGCCCGAGCAGGTGGAGAACGCGGCCGAGATCGCGCTGGAACATCACCTCGGGATGACCTGCGATCCTGTCGCCGGGCTGGTGCAGGTGCCCTGCATCGAAAGGAACGGCCTGGGCGCGATCAAGGCGGTCAGCGCCGCCAGCCTCTCGCTGCGGGGTGACGGCAAGCATTTCGTGCCGCTGGATGCCGCCATCGAGACGATGCGCCAGACCGGCCGCGACATGAGCGAGAAATACAAGGAAACCTCGCTGGGGGGCCTCGCGGTCAACGTGCCGAACTGTTGACGGCGAAAGGGTGCCGTCAGGACCCGCGGATGCTTGTGCTGGTGGAACGGGCTGTCTAAGGCTGAACGCAAAACGGATACGTGGGACAGGATAGAAGATGACCTTGCGCTTTGCCCTGCTGGCGCTGCCGCTTGCGCTGGCCGCCTGTGACCAGATGCAGGATTTCCGCATGCCCTGGGACCCGCCGCCCGCCCCCGAAGCCCCTGCAGAACCCGGCCTGCCGACGATCCCCGAACCCACCGGCGCCTCGCCCACCGTGCAGCCGCTGGAGGTCGCAGGTCCCACCGCCAAGGTCTCGACCGCCGAGGCAGAGACGCTGGCGGTGACGAACCTGACCGCCGCGGGCGAGGGCTGGACGGCATCCGTCACCGGCTCGACCGCCCGCTTCCAGCCCGCGGGCGGCAATGCCAGCAACATCGATGTCCGCCGCATCCCCTATTCGGGCGGCGTCGAATATATCGGCGTCCTCGGCGGCCAGCCCTTCGTGCTGCGGGTGAACGCGCAGGACTGCGGCGGCCAGCCGCTGACCGCGACCCTGCGCGCCCGCGGCACCACGCTGCCCGGTTGCGCCACGCCTGCCAGTGCCGCCTGATCGCGGCCTGGGGCGGCAGGACCGCCCCGGCCTACCCCGCCGGATCCCAGCGCCCGGCGCCCTTTCATCCCGCCCGGCCTTGACCGCAAAAGGACTGTCCGCATGACAAAGGCCCGCCCGTCCCCCCTGACCCGCCGCCTGCTGGCCACGGCGCTGCCGGTTGCGGTGGCGCTGGTCCCGGCCGGCGCGGGCTTCGCCGATCCGATGATCGGTGCCGTCACCAACCGCTACGGCCTGCCGGGCGCGATCGACACCCCCACGGCCGAGATGATGCCCGACGCCACCCTCGGCGCGGTCCTCAGCTATGCCGAGGTCGGCAACACCGTCGGCCTCAGCTTCCAGATCCTGCCCCGCGCGACGGTGGTGCTGCGCTACGGCAAGTTCGACAGCACCGAGCAGCGGCGCGGCTATGTCCGCGACCGCTCCTTCGACCTGAGATTGTCTCTGCTGGACGAGGCCCCGGACGGCTGGCGCCCCGCCATGGCCGTTGGCCTGCAGGACATGATCGGCACCGGCTTCTATGCCTCGGAATACATCGTTGCGACCAAGACGCTGTCGCCGCGCCTGCGCGTCAGCGCGGGCCTTGGCTGGGGGCGGCTGGCGAGTTCGGGCGGCATCGGTTCGCTGATCGATGACCGGGGCGGGCCTGACGAGGCGGAAGGCGGCACCCTGAACACCGACCAGTGGTTCCGGGGCGAGGCCGCGCCTTTCCTGAACGTCCAGTGGAAGGCCACCGACAAGCTGACCCTGCTGGCCGAGTATTCCGGCGACGACTACGCCTGCGAGACAGGGGATGCCGACAACTGCGCCCGCTCGGCCTGGCTCAGCGACGAAGACGAGTTGTCGAACAACATCAACCTCGGGCTGACCTACCAGGCCGGGCGCAACTACCAGATCGGCGCCTATGTGCTGGGTGGCACGCATTTCGGCGTTACCGCCAGCATGACGCTGAACCCGCGTCAGGCGCCCTACCCCTCGGGGCTGGAGAAAGGCCCCGCGCCGGTGCGCCCACGTCCCGCCGTCGCCGCCGACCCGGAAGGGTGGGCGGGCACCTGGTCGGCGGACCCGACCGCACAGCCGGCGATCCAGAAGGCGCTGGGCGATGCGCTGGCCAAGGAAGGCCAGACGCTGCAGTCGATGACGCTGACCGGAACCCGCGCCGAGGTCCGCATCCGCAACAACCGCTACATCCAGCAGGCCGAGGCCGTGGGCCGCACGGTCCGCCTGATGACCCGCGCCCTGCCGCCCTCGGTGGAAACGCTGGTCGTGACCTCGGTCGAGAACGGGATGCCGACCTCGTCCCTGACCTTCCGACGCGCGGATGTCGAGCGGCTCGAGAACACCGAGGTCAGCCATATCGCCAATGCCGCGGTGATGACCGACGCCCACCCGCGCCCCGCCGGGCTGGTGCAGAGCCCCGGCATCACGCCGCGCTTCCAGTGGTCCATCGGACCCTCGCTGAATACCGGGTTGTTCGATCCCGACGAGCCGCTGCGCTATGACGTGGGCATCTCGGCCCGCGCCACCTACGAGATCCTGCCGGGCCTGACGCTGAACGGGACGGTGCGGCAGCGGCTGTTCGGCAATGCCGAGCAGGACGCGCCGGGCGGCCTCTCGGTCGACGACTACCTTGCCCTGTCGGACGAGGAGATCGCCGACCGCAACAACGGCGTTTACCGCGTCCGTTCGGACGGGCGGATGTATTCCGGCAACGACGATCCGCGCATCCCGAACCTGACGCTGAACTGGAACGCGCGGCCGACCGAGACGGTCTATACCCGCGTGACCGTGGGCCTGCTGGAAAACATGTATGGCGGCGTCTCGACCGAAGCGCTGTGGAAGCCGGTGAACTCGCGCCTCGCGCTCGGGGCCGAGGTCAACCGGGTCCGCAAGCGCGACTACCGCGACGCCTTCGAGTTTCTCGATTACGAGGTCACGACCGGCCATGTCTCGGCCTATTACGAATTCGGGGGCGGCTTTGTCGGCCAGCTTGACGTGGGCCGCTATCTGGCCGGCGACGATGGCGCCACGGTGACGCTGACGCGCGAATTCGCCAGCGGCTGGTCGGTCGGCGCCTATGCCACCAAGACCGACCTGTCGGCCGAGGAATATGGCGAAGGCTCGTTCGACAAGGGCATCACCGTCCGCGTGCCGCTGTCTTTCGCGGTCGGCACGCCGTCCAAGCGGACGGTGGGCGGCACGATCAGCTCGCTCAACCGCGACGGCGGGCAGCGGGTGCGGGTGGGGGGCCGGCTGTACGACGCCGTGCGCGACAGCCATTCGACCAAGATGTATGACGGCTGGGGGAGATTCTGGCGATGAACGGCATGATCCGGGGCGCCGCGCTGGCACTGGCCCTGCCCCTTCTGGCCGCCGGATGCTCGGGGGGCTCGGCCTCGGGCGACGCGGGGACGGGACCGGGGATCGGCGGCTCGCTGGCCCGCGCCGTGCTGTCCCAGCGCCAGGCCCCGGCAGAACCGGCAGCCGCGCCCGATCCGCAGGCGATGGCGGCCGAGGCGCTGGCCGTGAACCCCGGCCCGCTGATCCTTGTCGGGCTGGAACGGCTCGGCACCACGCAGGTGCTTGCCATGACCGGCGAGAACCGGGGAATGCGGACCTACATGACGAAGAATGAGCAGGCGCTGATCATGCGCGGCTTCATGCTGACGGGCACCCGCGGCCTTGGCCACGACCTGTCAGTGGCCGAGGCCGAACAGTCCGCAGCCCTTGTCGCCGCCGGACAATCCGGGCCGGCGCGGCGGGTGATGCGCTATTACAGCGGCGACGGGCAGGAACGGCCGCTTGTCTTCGCCTGCCAGATCGGCCGCGGCCCCAACCCCGGCGTCATGGTCGAGAATTGCGATGGGCACGGGCTGCAGTTCGAGAACAGCTACCTGCCCTCGGCCGGCGTCTCGCGCCAGTGGATCGGGCCGGGCCTGGGCCATGCGACGATCCAGGTGCTGCGGAACTGATCCATCCCACGTTTTATCCAAGGCCCGCCCTCATGGCGGGCTTTTTTCATGCGCTGGGCAGCCGGACAGGCAAAAGAAAAGGGGCCAGTCCGAAGACTGACCCCTGATCGGTACCGATGCGAGATTACTCGCTGTCGGGGGTGTCGTCGTCATCATCGTCATCGTCGTCCGAAGCGACGGCAGCGATGACGCCCAGCAGCAGCAGGGCGGGGACGACGAGACCGGCGTTGGTCGACGCCGGGCGGGTGTCGACGACGACGGGCTCGACGTCGACGACCGGGGCGACGTAGCCGCCGGCGAGTGCGGTCGAGGCCGACAGGCCAAGAGCCGCGGCAAAGGTAGCGAATTTGGTCATGATCATGCTCCGTATTCTTGTGAAGTCTGCCGGTTTCCCGACAGCATCGAGGCGACAGTTACACAAAGCCCTCAAGTTGAAAAGCGGCTAACGACCGGTTCCGCTGCGGGTCAGCGCTCACTGTTGCATAATCGCCAACCCCTTCTGGTTGGCTTGGTTCCGCTTTGCCTCGTGCACGATCGGACCTGTGGCCGTTATGCACCGCACTGCAGTTCCGGTGACGGAAAGCAGTAGCTTTTCCGAGGGCTTACTGAGGCGGAAGGGAACCATCTCCTCTGATCCCTAGCGGCCTTGCAGATGTTCCCCGGTCCGTTCCTGACGCGCTTTTCCCGGACGCCCCGCATCGTCGGGCCAAGGGCATGGTTCCCCCCTGCCCCAAGCCGTCGCTGTCAGCGCCGCCCACCGCCTTTCGGGGGACCTCCGTCCCGCCCCGGCTTGCCGCCCGGTCCACGGCCCGAGGGCGCAGGCCCGCGCGGGCCGGTGCCGGGCTTCGGGGGCCGTCCACCTGTCCCGGCGGGCCGGGGTCCGCGGAACGGTCGGTCCCCTTGCGGACCCGAGGCACCGGCGCGATCCGGCCGGGCCGCGCGGGGCTTGCGCGAAAAGCCGCCCTCGGCCTCGGCGCTGCGCGGACCGCCTTCGCGGGGCGGACGCGGCGGGCGGTTCCCGTCCCGGTCGTCCCGCGCGGCCCAGGGCTTGCGGTCGCCGCGCGGCTGATCCGGCCGGAACCTGTCGGAACGGTCCCGGTCAAAGTCCCTGCCGCCTTCGGCGCGCGTGTGATCGGAACGAGGACGCTCGCCCTGCGGCCTGGGTCCGCGGGGGCGATCCGCGCCTTCTGGCCGGGGGCTGAAGCCCTTGCGCTCGGTCCCGCCTTCGGCCCGGGGGGTGCGGGGGCGCTTGTCCCCCTCGGGCCGCGGCCCGTCACCCGGCCGCCCGAAGCGGCCCGGCGGGCGCGGTCCCCGCTCGCCGCCCTCGCCGGAACGGGAGTGGAGCTTGCCCGTGGACCCGGCCGCGTGATCGGGGCGGCCTTCCCCGCGGCGGTCGAAGCCAGCCTGCCGGGGGCCACGGCCTGCCCCGTCGTCACGGCGATCCGGGCTGAACGCGCGAGGCTTGCGGTCGTAACCGTCGCCCGGCCCGCCGCGCGCGGGGCCGCCGCGCCCGGCACCCGCACGGGCGGGGTGATCGCCCCCGTCGCTGCCATGGCGCGGCTTTCGCGGCGCCCGGTCCTTCTCGGCACGGTCGGCCGCCCATGGCCTGCGGTCCCCTTCGGTGCGGGGCCTGCGCTCGCCGTCTCCATCCCGACGCGGGACACGGGGCGGGCGCGGGGCAGCGTCATCGCGGCGGGACCCGCGGGCCGTGGCGTTCCGGGCCGGACGTTCGCCGCGTTCCTCCGCCGCGTCGGTGTCGCCGGTCAGCAACCCGCCCAACTGGTCGCGCAAGACGCGGCGCTTGACCTCGCGCACTTCGTTCTCCTCCATCCCGATCAGCTTGAAGGGGCCGTAGCCGATGCGGATCAGGCGGTTCACGATCAGCCCGACATGCGCCATCGCGCGGCGGATCTCGCGGTTCCTGCCCTCGCGGATGCCCACGGTAAGCCAGGCGTTGGCGCCCTGCTGACTGTCGAGCTTGATTTCCATCGGGGCGAATTCCTCGCCTTCGATGGTGGCGCCCCGGCGCAGCGGGTCGAAGGTCAGGTCGTTCGGCTGCCCATTCACCCGGACGCGGTAGCGGCGCAGCCAGCCGGTCGAGGGCAGTTCCAGCCGCCGCTTCAGCTCGCCGTCATTCGTCAGCAGCAGCAGGCCTTCGGAATTCAAGTCGAGCCGCCCCACGCTCATCACGCGCGGGAGGTCACGGGGAAGCGCGTCAAAGACGGTCTGGCGGCCCTTCTCATCGGCTTCCGAGGTCACAAGGCCGACGGGCTTGTAGTAAAGCCAGAGCCGCGTTTCCTGCGCGGCTTCCATCGGCTTGCCGTCCACCGTCACCTTGTCCGAGGGCAGCACGTCCAGCGCCGGGCTGGAAATCTTGCGGCCGTTCACGGTGACGCGGCCTTCGACGATCATCCGCTCGGCCTCGCGGCGGCTGGCCACGCCCGCGCGGGCCATGACCTTGGCAATGCGCTCGCCGCCTGCCGCCTGCGCGGGCTTCTTGGCAGCCGCGGCTTTGACAGGCTTGGGTCCCTTCTCCGGCTCGTCGTCGTCGTCGTCGTCGTCGTCGTCGTCGTCGTCGTCGTCGTCGTCGTCGTCGTCGTCGTCGTCGTCGTCGTCGTCGTCGTCGTCGTCGTCGTCGTCGTCGTCGTCGTCGAAGGGTTCGCCCGCCTTGTCCTCGGCGGCAAGCTCGATCTGGTCGGTATCCTCTTCCTCTGCGCCCTCGATGGGCGGCAGAGCTTCGTCTTCGTCGCGGGGGGTGTCGGGATCGGGGGGCGTGTTCGGGTCGGTCATGGCGATCTCCTGCGCATCGCTGCGGTGGTGTGGCGGCAAGGTGCCGGGTCTAGCCCCAACGCAGCCGAGGCGAAAGCGGTTCTTGCGCAGGGCGCCGTGTCACGGCATCCCGCAGGCATGTTCCGCAGCCACATGGATGCCGCCTTGGCGCAAGCCCGCGCCGCCGCCGAACGCGGCGAGGTGCCGGTGGGTGCCGTCCTGACCGATCCGTCGGGCAGCGTCGTTGCCGCCGCCGGCAACCGCACGCGCGAGTTGTCGGACCCCACGGCCCATGCGGAGATCCTTGCCATCCGCGCGGCCTGCGCGGCCGTCGGGTCCGAACGCCTGCCCGGCCATCGCCTGTGGGTCACGCTGGAGCCCTGCCCCATGTGCGCCGCCGCCATTTCCGCCGCGCGGATCGAGGTGCTGTATTACGGCGCCCCAGACCCCCGCATGGGGGGCGTCGCCCATGGCGCGCGGGTCTTCGACCATCCCCAGTGCCACCATCGGCCGCAGGTCTATGACGGCATCGCGGCCGAGCCTGCGACCGATCTGCTGCGCCGCTTCTTCGCCGCGCGGCGCTGAGCTTATCGTCGCCCTTGCGCTCGGGGTCCGGCTGCTGAAAGGTGCCGCGCAAATCCTCCGGGGGTGCAGATGTTCCAGAAGATCCTTGTGGCGAACCGTGGCGAGATCGCGATCCGGGTGCTGCGGGCGGCCAACGAGATGGGCAAGCGCACGGTCGCGGTCTATGCCGAGGAGGACAAGCTGAGCCTCCACCGCTTCAAGGCGGACGAGGCCTACCGCATCGGCGAGGGGCTGGGGCCGGTCGCGGCCTATCTGTCGATCCCCGAGATCATCCGCGTGGCGAAAGCCTCGGGCGCGGATGCGATCCACCCGGGCTATGGGCTGCTGTCGGAGAACCCGGATTTCGTGGATGCCTGTACCGCCGCGGGCATCGCCTTCATCGGGCCCACTGCCGACACGATGCGGGCGCTGGGCGACAAGGCCTCGGCCCGCCGCGTTGCGATTGCCGCGGGCGTCCCCGTCATCCCCGCGACCGAGGTTCTGGGCGATGACATGGCCGAGGTCGCGCGGGCGGCCGAGGAAGTCGGCTATCCGCTGATGCTGAAGGCATCCTGGGGCGGCGGCGGGCGGGGGATGCGGCCGATCCTGTCGGCGGCGGAACTGCCCGAGAAGGTGCGCGAGGGCCGGCGCGAGGCCGAGGCCGCCTTTGGCAACGGCGAGGGCTATCTGGAAAGGATGATCCTTCGCGCCCGCCACGTCGAGGTGCAGCTTCTGGGCGACAGCCACGGCGGGCTTTACCATCTGTATGAGCGCGACTGCACCGTGCAGCGCCGCAACCAGAAGGTGGTGGAACGCGCGCCCGCCCCCTACCTGACGCCCGAGCAGCGGGCCGAGGTCTGCGGGCTGGCGCTGAAGATCGGTCAGGCCGTCGGCTACCGCAATGCGGGCACGGTCGAGTTCCTGATGGATATGGACTCCCAGTCCTTCTACTTCATCGAGGTGAACCCCCGCGTCCAGGTCGAGCATACCGTGACCGAGGAGGTCACCGGCATCGACATCGTGCAGGCCCAGATCCGCATCGCGGAAGGCGCGACGCTTTCCGAGGCGACGGGCATGGCTTCGCAGGCGGACGTGACGCTTTCGGGCCACGCAATCCAGTGCCGGGTGACGACCGAGGACCCGCAGAACAACTTCATCCCCGACTATGGCCGCATCACCGCCTATCGCACCGCCACCGGCAACGGCATCCGGCTGGACGGCGGCACGGCCTATGCAGGCGCGGTCATCACCCGCTACTACGATTCGCTGCTGGTGAAGGTCACCGCCTGGGCGCAGACGCCCGAGGCCGCGATCCGGCGCATGGACCGCGCCCTGCGCGAGTTCCGGGTGCGGGGCGTTTCGACCAACATCGACTTCGTCATCAACCTGCTGAAGCACCCGGTCTTCCTGTCGAACGAGGCGACAACCAAGTTCATCGACACGACGCCCGAGCTGTTCGACTTCTCGCCCCGGCAGGACCGGGCGACGAAGATCCTGACCTATCTCGCCGACATCAGCGTGAACGGGCATCCCGAGACCAAAGGCCGCCCGCGCCCCGCCGAGTCCAAGCTGCCCGTCCCCCCTGCCCCGCGGCAGGAGCCGCCCGAGGGCACCCGGCATCTTCTCGACCGTGAGGGGCCGCAGGGCGTGGTGGACTGGCTGTCCCGCCAGCAGCGGCTGCTGCTGACCGACACCACCATGCGCGACGGGCACCAGTCGCTGCTGGCGACGCGGATGCGGTCCATCGACATGATCCGGGTGGCGCCGGCCTATGCGGCGAACCTGCCCGGCCTTTTCTCGGTCGAATGCTGGGGCGGGGCGACCTTCGACGTGGCCTATCGCTTCCTGCAGGAATGCCCCTGGCAGCGGCTGCGCGACATCCGCGCGGCCATGCCCAACATCATGACGCAGATGCTGCTGCGCGCCAGCAATGGCGTCGGCTACACCAACTATCCCGACAACGTGGTGCAAAGCTTTGTCGCGCAAGCGGCGCAATCCGGCGTGGACGTGTTCCGCGTCTTCGATTCGCTCAACTGGGTCGAGAACATGCGCGTGGCGATGGACGCCGTGGTGGACTCGGGCAAGCTTTGCGAGGCCGCGATCTGCTATACCGGCGACCTGATGGACCCCGATCGGTCCAAGTATGACCTCGCCTATTACGTCGACATGGGCCGGCAGCTGCGGGAGGCGGGCGCGCATGTCCTCGGCGTCAAGGACATGGCGGGCCTGCTGAAGCCCGCCGCCGCGCGGGTGCTGTTCAAGGCGCTGCGCGAGGAAGTCGGCCTGCCGATCCACTTCCACACCCATGACACCAGCGGCATCGCGGGGGCCACGGTGCTGGCGGCAGCGGACTCGGGCGTGGCCATCGTGGACGCGGCGATGGACGCCTTCTCGGGTGGCACCTCGCAGCCCTGCCTCGGGTCCATCGTCGCGGCGCTGGACGGGACGGACCGCGACACCGGGCTGGACATCGGCAGGGTCCGGGAAATCTCGAACTACTGGGAACGGGTGCGCGACCAGTATTGCGCCTTCGAGGCGGGAAGCCGCGCCCCGGCATCGGAGGTCTACCTGCACGAGATGCCGGGCGGGCAGTTCACCAACCTCAAGGCGCAGGCGCGGTCCCTGGGGCTGGAGGACCGCTGGCATCAGGTGGCCGAGACCTATGCCGAGGTGAACCGGATGTTCGGCGACATCGTGAAGGTCACGCCATCGTCCAAGGTCGTGGGCGACATGGCGCTGATGATGGTGGCCCAAGGGCTGACCCGCGCGCAGGTCGAGGACCCGGCCGTCGAGGTCGCCTTCCCCGACTCGGTCGTGGACATGATGCGCGGCAACCTCGGTCAGCCCCCCGGCGGCTGGCCCGAGGCGCTGCAGCGCAAGGTCCTGAAGGGCGAGGCGCCCATCACCAACCGTCCGGGTGCCCTGATGCCGCCCGTCGATCTGGCGGCCGCCCGCGTCGAGGTTCAGGCCAAGCTGGACGTCGCGCTCGACGACGAGGACTTCAACGGCTGGCTGATGTATCCCAAGGTCTTCAGCGACTATGCCGAGCGCCACAAGACCTATGGCCCGGTCCGCACCCTGCCCACCCCCGCCTTCTTCTACGGGATGGAGCCGGGCAAGGAGATCAGCGTCGAGATCGACCCCGGCAAGACGCTGGAGATCCGCCTGCAGACCATCGGCGACACCGATGACGCGGGCGAGGTGCGGGTGTTCTTCGAACTCAATGGGCAGCCCCGCACCGTGCGGGTGCCGAACCGTGGCGCGAAGGGTGTGACTGCCGCACGGCCCAAGGCTGATCCCGCGAACCCCGGCCATATCGGCGCGCCGATGCCCGGCGTGGTGGCGACGGTGGCGGCGCTGGCGGGGACCAAGGTCCGCGCGGGCGACCTGCTGCTGACCATCGAGGCGATGAAGATGGAAACCGGCATCCACGCCGACCGCGAGGCCATCGTGAAGGCGGTCCATGTGAGCCCTGGCCAGCAGATCGACGCCAAGGACCTGATGGTCGAACTGGAGTGAAGGAAGGGGGCGCTCGCGCCCCCTCTGCCGCTGCCCGGCATTCACCCGCCTCGAGGATATTTGAAACCGTCCGAAGCCTAGGAAGGGGGAGAATCAGCGTTCGATCCCGGAGGGGGCTTCCGGGTCATCGCGCAGGCGGCGGGGCAGGTCCTCGACGATGCAATCGCCGTCACGGCGGTTCGCGACCCAGCGTTGATCCTCCGGCGGCAATTCGAAGGCGGCGCAGAGACGGAACTTGCCCGCCTTGAGCGCCTCGACGCGGTAAGGCTCGCCTGAGCGGCTGTCGGTCAGCGGCACCGTGTCGGGGCAGCCGGGCGTGGGCGACAGGTCGGCGGGCAGTCGGCGCGTTTCGCTTTCATCGGCAAGGCAGACGACATGGCCCGCAAGGCGGCGCAGGTCCTCCATCCGGGCATCGTCACGGCGTTCCTTGCGGGCCTGCAATGGTCCCCCGCCGATGGCGAGGCCGGCCACGACGGTTGCGCCCGCAAGGGCCGCGATGGCCCAGCTTGCCCAGCCCTGCGTCCTTCTAGCGGTCATCCAGTTCATCCCGCCACCAGGCAAAGGCCAGCCCGCCGATCATTGCGATCAGCAGGGTCTTGGCCAAGAAGCGCGCCGTCAGCTCGCCATTCAGCAGCGCGTAGATCACCGCCACCAGATCGCCCAGCAGCGCAAGCGACGCGAGCAGCAGCGTGACCGCCGCGAACCATCTGCGGACCAGCGACCTGCGGCGGCCTGCATCCTGCGCCGTGTTCCGCGCCACCCTGCGGTTCAGCCACAGGAACAGGGGCACCGCAGAAATCAGCGCCGCCATGTTCCAGCGCAGCGCCGAGGGCGACGGCGGATAGCGGTCCGCAAGGCCCGGCAGGACCGAATCGATCACCTGGAAGCCCAGCATCACCACATGCCAGCAGATGAAGATCAGCAGCAGGAACAGCAGCCCGTAGACCAGCGCCTCGCGCGCCGAGACATGGGGGCGCGGCCGCGGCACCGGCGGCAGGCCCGGCGCGACGGCCCAGCCGTCCAGCGCCTCGGCGGCCTCCCGCGCGCTCCACCCCGCCTCTGCCAGGGCGGCGGCCAGGTCGTCCCGGCTGCGCCCCGCGGTCAGCCCTTGCCGCACAAAATCGCCCAGATCATCGCTGCGCGACATGCCTGCCCCCGTTCTCCAGTCTGCATTGGCCAGGATCGGCGGCGCGGGGTCAAGCGCCGGCAGGCCCGGTTTTCCGTCCCGGAACATCCCTGCCGGAGACTCGAGCCGAACAATCACGACTGCCGAAAGGGTCCGGTGCATTTTTCCTCTTGCAGCCATCCGCGGGCTTGGCTAAATCCCCCTCCACCGGCGGCGGACGCCACCGGAGACGGAGCGCGGGCGTAGCTCAGGGGTAGAGCATAACCTTGCCAAGGTTAGGGTCGTGAGTTCGAATCTCATCGCCCGCTCCAGATTTCAGTTTCAAGATCAACTGTTCAAGACGCATCCTCCGGGGTGCTTCTTGCTTGCAGACCAATTGTCTCTGCGATGTACAAAGCATCCTGCTGTAGTGCGGCGGCCCCGCGGCTGCTCGTCGCGGCCGAGGGCATGCATTACACCTCCGCCGATGGTCACCAGGTGCTTGACGGCACTGCCGGCCTCTGGTGCTGCAACGCCGGTCATGGACGCAGCCAGATCACCGAGGCCGTGAGCCGCCAGCTCGCCACGCTCGATTATGCGCCCTCCTTCAACATGGGCCATCCCATCGCCTTCGATTTTGCCGAGCGGCTCGCCGCCATCGCGCCGGGGCCTGAGGGCGGAAGGCTCGACCGGGTCTTTTTCACCGGCTCGGGATCGGAGTCGGTCGACACCGCGCTGAAGATCGCCATCGCCTACCAGCGCGCCGTTGGACAGGGCACCCGTACCCGTGTCATCGGCCGCGAACGAGGCTACCACGGGGTCGGCTTCGGCGGCATCTCGGTTGGTGGTCTGGTCAACAACCGCCGCGTCTTCCCGCAAATTCCGGCTGACCATCTCCGACATACCCATGACCTCGCGAAGAACGCCTTTGTGAAGGGGCAGCCCGAGCATGGCGCCGACCTGGCCGAGGATCTCGAGCGCCTGGTCCAGCTGCACGGCGCCGAAACCATCGCCGCCTGCATCGTCGAGCCGGTCGCCGGCTCGACCGGCGTCCTCGTGCCGCCCAAGGGCTACCTCGAGCGCCTGCGCGAGATTGCGACGAAGCATGGCATCCTTTTGATCTTCGACGAGGTCATCACCGGCTTTGGCCGCCTCGGCGCACCTTTCGCCAGCGACTTCTTCGGCGTGACCCCGGATCTGGTGACGACCGCCAAGGGTCTGACCAATGGCGTGATCCCGATGGGTGCGGTCTTCGCCTCGCGCGCTGTCCATGATGCCCTGATGACCGGACCCGAGAACGTCATCGAGCTGTTCCACGGATACACCTACTCCGGCCACCCCGCTGCCTGCGCTGCAGGCTTGGCCACGCTCGATATCTACGAAGGCGAGGGTCTCTTCACCCGCGCGGCAGGGCTGCAGGCGAAATGGAATGATGCGATCCATGCGCTGAAGAGCGCGAAGAACGTCATCGACATCCGCACCATCGGCCTGATCGCCGGGATCGAGCTTGCTCCGCGCGAAGGCGCGGTCGGGACGCGCGCCTATGATGTCTTCGTCGACTGCCTGGCGAAAGGGCTGCTGATCCGCGTCACCGGCGACATCATCGCCCTGTCGCCGCCGTTGATCGTCGAGGAGGGCCAGATCGACGAGATGGTCAGCGTCCTTGGCGACGCCCTCGCGCGCGCCGCCTGAGCGAAGGGAGCCGGGAGGGGGGCCGATGCGTGATACCGACTTTCGGCACGCCGGCGCCGTGCTCGAGATCGACCTCTCGGCTATCCGGCACAACTACCGAACCCTCCGCGCCATGGTAGGCGGCACCTGTGCCGCCGTAGTGAAAGCCGACGCTTACGGGCTCGGGGCAGCGGCGGTCGCCCAAGTCCTTTACGCCGAGGGCGCGCGTCAGTTCTTCGTCGCGCATCTGGACGAGGCGCTTGCTCTTCGGCCAGCGCTGCCGGCGGGAGCCGAGGTCTTCATCCTGAACGGCCTCCCGCCGGGTGCTGAGGCGGATTGCGCGGCTTCAGGCCTCATTCCGGTGCTGAACAGTGCGGCCCAGATTGACGCCTGGGCCGGCCTCGCTCGCCTGCAGGGCCGCCCCCTCCTGGCTGTGGTGCAGGTCGACAGCGGCATGTCCCGCATGGGACTTCCCGAGGACGAACTCGAGGCGGTCACGGCCACCCCCGAACGGCTTGAGGGCATCACACTGCGCCTCGTCATGAGTCATCTCGCCTGCGCCGAGCGGCAGGATCACGCAATGAACCGCACCCAGCTTGCCGGCTTCGAGGCGGCACGGCGGCGCCTGCCCGCTGCTCCCGGCAGTTTTGCCAACTCCTCCGGGATTTTCCTCGGCTCGGATTTCCACTTCGATCTGGCCCGCCCCGGTGCGGCGCTCTATGGGATTGCGCCAGTCGCGAATGCGCCAAACCCGATGCGGCCGGTGGTCCGCTTGCGCGGCCGCATTGTGCAGATCCGGGACATCCCGGCCGGGGCGCAGGTTGGTTACGGTGCCAGCTGGACTGCGGAGCGGCCGGGTCGGATTGCCACTGTCTCGGTTGGCTATGCCGATGGCTATCTCCGCAGCCTCAGCCACCGTGCTGTCGCACATGTAGGCGAGATGCCGGTGCCGCTCGTCGGCGTCGTCTCGATGGACAGTATCACGCTCGATGTCACCGGTGCGCCAGCGGCCGTTCCAGGCGGTTTCGTCGACCTGATCGGTCCTCACAATCCGGTTGATGCGGTTGCCACTGCGGCCAGCACCATCGGCTATGAAGTTCTCACCTCGCTCGGCAGCCGCTATGCGCGTGCCTATGCCGACGCTCTCTGCACGGAAAGGCAGACGGCATGAAGATCGTCATTCTTGGCAGCGGCGTTATCGGCGTGACGTCTGCTTGGTATCTCGCGCAGGCCGGCTATGAGGTCGTAGTTCTGGACCGACAGCAGGGGCCCGCACTTGAGACGAGCTTCGCAAACGCGGGCGAAATCTCGCCCGGCTACGCCACGCCTTGGGCAGGACCTGGCGTCCCCTTGAAGGCCATCAAGTGGATGATGATGCGGCACAGCCCGCTCCTCATCCACCCGCACCTCGAACGGGCTTTCTGGCGCTTCGGCCTTGCCATGCTCCGCAACTGCACCGCCGAGCGCTATGAGGTGAACAAGAGCCGCATGGTGCCGATCGCCGAGTACAGCCGCGACATGCTCAAGGCCCTCCGCGTCGAGACCGGGATCGCCTACGACGAGCGCATGCAGGGCACGCTCCAGCTCTTCCGCACCGAGAAGCTGATGGCCGGCGCGCCCAAGGACATGAGGGTCCTCGATGCGCTCGGCGTTCCGAATGAGCTCCTCGACCCCGATGGTTGCATCGCCGTCGAGCCGGCGCTCGCCAAAGCCCGGGGCAAGTTCGTCGGCGGCCTTCGCCTGCCCAACGACGAGACCGGCGACTGCTTCAAGTTTACCAACGCCTTGCGGGACCTCGCCGCCGCTCGGGGCGTCGACTTCCGCTACGCCGTCACGATCAAGCATCTGATCGCCGATGGTGGTCGGATAACCGGTGTCTCCACCGATCAGGGCACCGTCACCGGCGACGCTTATGTGCTGGCACTTGGCAGCTACTCGCCGCTCATGCTGAAGCCCCACGGCATCGATCTGCCGATCTATCCGGTCAAGGGCTATTCGCTGACCGTACCGATCACCGACCCTGCCGGCGCGCCGGAATCGACGGTGATGGACGAGAAGCACAAGGTGGCGATCACCCGCCTCGGCGACCGCATCCGTGTGGGGGGCATGGCCGAGCTCGACGGCTACTCAACCGACCTGCACCCGAACCGCCGTGCGACGCTTGAGCATGTGGTGTCTGACCTTTATCCGGCCGGCGGCGACGCAAAGGCGGGCAGCTTCTGGGCCGGCCACCGGCCGATGACCCCGGACGGACCGCCGGTAATCGGCCGGGCGAAGTATCCGAATCTTTGGCTTCAACACCGGCCATGGCACACTCGGCTGGACCAGGGCCTGCGGTTCGGGCCGGGTGCTGGCCGACCTCGTCTCTGGCCGCGCCCCCGAGATCGACGCGAGCGAACTCAGTATCGAACGCTATACCGCCACGCCTCTCCGATCCATCCGCCGCAAGGAGCTTCCCGCATGATCCCGATCAACGCCACCGGCGCGCCTGCCGCTATCGGACCCTATTGCCACACCGTCGCCTTCGGCGAGTTCGTCTTCACCTCGGGGCAGATTCCGCTCGATCTTTCGGGTGCAATGCCCGCCGGCATCGAGGCGCAGACCGAGCAAGTCTTCGACAACCTCGAAGCAGTGCTCGCTGAAGCCAATAGCAGCCTTGATCGGGTGGTGAAGGCGACCGTCTTCGTCACCGATCTCGGGGACTTCGCCAAGCTCAATGCGATCTACGAAAAGCGCTTTGGCGCCCACAAGCCGGCGCGCTCGACCGTGCAGGTCGCGGCTCTGCCCCGGGGCGCCGCGGTTGAGATCGAACTTGTCGCGACCCTCTCCGGCGCCTGAGGGCGGCAGAAAGCCAGCCAAACAAAATCCAAAAGGACCACACCCATGACCGATCTATTCCACTACATCTCTGGCGAGAGTGTCCCGGGCAGATCCGGCCGCTTCGCCGACGTGTTCAACCCGGCGACCGGCAGCATTGAGAAACGAGTGGCGCTGGCCACCGCCGAAGAGATCGGCGAAGCCGTGGCGGTGGCCAAGGCGGCATGGCCTGCCTGGCAAAGACGCCCCCGCTGCGGCGCGCGCGCATCCTCGACAGGTTCAAGTTCCTGCTGATGGAGAATGCCGACAAGCTTGCCGAACTCATCTCCGTCGAACATGGAAAGACCCATGATGACGCCTTGGGAGAGGTGACGCGAGGGCTTGAGGTCGTCGAGTTCGCGGTGGGCATTCCCCAACTGCTGAAAGGAGAGGTGACGGAGAATGTCGGCACCGGCGTCGACAGTCATTCCCTGCGCCAGCCCCTGGGTGTCGTGGCCGGGATCACGCCGTTCAACTTCCCCTGCATGGTCCCGATGTGGATGTTTCCCGTCGCGCTTGCCTGCGGCAACTGCTTCATCCTGAAGCCATCTGAGCGGGATCCCTCCGCGCCACTGTTCCTCGCCGAGCTGCTGACTCAGGCGGGCCTGCCGGCGGGCGTGTTCAACGTGGTCAACGGCGACAAGGAGGCTGTTGACGCGCTGCTCGCCCACCCCGATGTGAAGGCAATCAGCTTTGTCGGCTCGACGCCGGTCGCACGCGACATCTATACGACCGGCACCGCGCATGGAAAGCGCGTCCAGGCGCTCGGCGGCGCCAAGAACCACGCGATTATCATGCCGGATGCGGACATCGACATGGCCGTCGGCGCGCTGACGGGCGCGGCCTACGGCTCGGCCGGTGAGCGCTGCATGGCGATTTCGGTGGCCGTGCCGGTCGGCGAAGAGACCGCGAACAGGCTGATCGAAAAGCTCATCCCGAAGATCGAGGCGCTGAAGATCGGCCCTGCCGCCGATCGGACCTCGGAATTGGGCCCGCTCGTCACCGCGCAGCATCTCGCCAAGGTCCGAGGTTACATCGACCAGGGCGAGCGAGAGGGGGCAAAGCTCGTTGTGGATGGCCGCGACTTCACAGCGCCTCAAGGCTACGAGAACGGTTACTTTATCGGCGGCACCCTGTTCGACAACGTGACGCCGGACATGACGATCTGGAAGGAAGAGATCTTCGGCCCGGTCCTCTCCATCGCGCGTGCCGCGAACTACCAGGAAGCGGTGGACCTGGTCGCCCAACATGAATACGGCAATGGTGTCGCCATCTTCACCCGTGATGGTGACGCGTCACGCGCCTTCGGCCACGAGGTCGAGGTCGGCATGGTTGGCATCAACGTCCCGATCCCGGTGCCAATGGCGTTCCATTCCTTTGGGGGATGGAAGGATTCACTCTTTGGCGACCACCACATGCATGGACCCGAGGACGTTCGGTTCTACACTTGCCTAAAGACCCTTACGACCCGCTGGCCGACTGGCATGCGCGCCGAGGCCGAGTTTGTCATGCCAACGATGGGATAACTCAGTTGACATGGGGCGAGTTCGCTTGCCCCATGTTGCGAATGTAGCAGTGTAGTGTGGCGCCCCTATCGGGTCAGCACGATCCGCGCAATCACCATCCGCACGAGATCATCTGCGGCCAGGTCGCTCAAGATTGCTGCAGGTGCTATCCGGGGTGTGGTGGAAATTCGCGGTCGGCGATCTCCGGTGCGGCGAAGGTTACGTGATCATGCGGCGAGATCAATGGAGCTGGCGGCGAGCGTCTCCCAGCCGTCGACCTTGCGCATGACGATCTGCCCGGAGGCGAGCAGCGCCCAGAACAGCATCGGCGCGGTCTCGGCCTCCGGCAGGACGGTCTGGGTCTTGATGCGGCGGCGGAACTCCTCGTGCAGACGCTCGATGGCATTGGTGGTGCGGGCCGATTTCCATTGGCCGGGCGGCAGGCGCGTGAAGGTGAAGAGCCGGTCGCCGGCTTCTTCGAGGCCGTCGGCGACGGCTCGACACTTCAGCCGCCACTTGCGCGAGACAACGCCTTCCGACGGGCCTCCACGTCGGCGGCAGTCTCGGCGTAGATCATGTCGCGGTAGTCGTTGGTCAGTTCGTCGTGCAGCCGCTTCGGCGCGTGGGCGAGCAGGTTGCGGTGCTTGTGAACCGTGCAGCGCTGAACGGGGGCGTCGGGCCAGAGCGCCGCCAAGGCCGCTTCGAGCCCGGGCGCGCCGTCGACGATGACGAACCCGGGCGCGTTCAGGCCGCGCCGGGTCATGTCCGCGAGGAAGGTGGCCCAAGCGGCGGTGCTCTCGCCGCCCATGCTCCTGAGCGCCAGCAGCACCTTCTGGCCGTCTCGGCGCATCCCGACCGCAAGGCCACCAGCAGGGAGATGATGGTGGCCTTGCGGTCGATCTTCGTTCGGATCACCGTGCCGTCTAGGATCAGCCGGACGATGTCCTCGTCGTGGAGGCCGCGGCCGTTCCAGCCCTCCCAGTCGGTCCGAACCTTGCGCCAGGTGCTGCTGACCACATCCTTGCCCACGGCGCCGTCGAACAGCGCCGCCAGGGCACGGCGCACTCTCCGGGTGTTCGTTCCGGCGAGATAGGCACCGGCGATCAGCGCCTCTGCCCGCTTCGTCAGCCGCTGATAGCGGCGCAGTGCCTTCGAGCGCCATTCCGCCGTCCCGCCATCCTCGCACACGAGCTGTGCCCGCGGCACGCGCACCGTCTCGGCGCCGAACGTGCCGATCACCTGCCGGTCGCGGTGGCTATTGCGCCAACCGAGTATGTGCTCCTCGGCGCGCTCATAGCGGCCCCGCCCGAGCGCGGCCGACAGCTCCTCCTCGAGGATCTCCTCGATGAAGGCACGAACCCGGCCGCGCACCTCGTCTTCCAGCGGATCGCTCCACCCCACACCGAGAAGTGGCGACGACGTCGGTGTCGTCGTAGTCTCATCCATGGCGTGGTCTCCACGGCGGCGGCAACCGCCGTCCAAGGTTGGGTCAATGCCCGGAGACTACGCCAGCCCTGAAACTCCACCACGTTCGCGACAGCACCTGGCTGCAGATGTTCAAGTGCTAAGCACTTTTGATATTACGTGCAGACATCTTCTGAAAGTAACAGCGTAAGACGATGGAAGGTCCGGCAGGCTGCCGCATCCCGCAGCGCTTCGGGGTCACTGGACCAAGAAAGCGTCAACGCAATGCTGAAGACTGTATCGCCGAAGAACCCCGCCTGCGGATCGTGCTGTATTCGCATGATACCCTCGGATTCGGGCATCTGCGCCGCAACATCATGCTGGCGAGCCGCTTGCGAAAGCTTCCCTCGCAGGCCGACATTCTGCTGCTGGCCGGGAAGCGCGAGGCCGGGTCGTTCAACCTGCCTGCGGGCATCGACCTCATCACGCTGCCAGCCAATGCCAAGCAGTCGGATGGCAGATATGCGCTGCGGCACCTCGGCCTTGACCTCAAGGCGCTGGCGAAGATCCGGGAAAACATCATCATGGCCGCGGTCCTGTCCTTCCGCCCCGACCTGTTCATCGTGGACAACGTGCCCCGCGGGGCGCAGCACGAACTGGACGCCACCCTGAGGATGCTGCGCGAAACCGGCGGCACCCGCGTGGTCCTTGGCCTGCGCGACGTCATCGACCGACGCGACAAGGTGCGCGGCCAATGGGTGAAGCAGCGCAACTTCACCACGGTCAGCGAATGATATGACGACGTCAGGATCTACGGCGCGCAGGATTTCCATGACCTGATCGCCGAATACGACATGGGTCCGATCGTCCGGGACAAGGCCCGCTTCACCGGCTGCCTGCACCGTGACCACGCGGTTGATCAAGCCGCCTCGAACATGATCCGCGACAAAGTCCTGCACGGCGATTCCACGCCCTGCATCATGACGATGGTCGGCGGCGGGCGCGATGGCCTCGCGCTCTGCAAGGCCTTCGGCAAGACGCGGCTGCAGGAGGGGCGGCAGGGCATCCTCGTCACCGGCTCGCAGATGTCGCCGCGGGATGCGCGGACCGTGGCGGACATCGCACGGGACAATCACCAGCTGACGTGATCGACTTCCTGTCCGAAACCATCGCCCTGATCGACGGGGCGGACAGGCTCATCGGCATGGGCGGCTACAACACCGCCTGCGAGGTTCTGTCGCTGAACAAGGATGGGCTGATCGTGCCCCGCGCAACGCCGCGAGCGGAACAACTGATCCGCGCCGAACGGCTGGCGAGCCTCGGGCTGATCGACATGCTGCACCCCGACGAGATCTCGGCCAAACCGCCTGACGGCCTGGATGGATCGTCCGCGCAGACAGTCGAACTTCCCCTGCCCGATCAACATGAAGGGCTTAAAAACGTGACCCTCTTCGCCGCGCAGGCCTTTGCCGCGAAGCCGCCCCACATCCATTGACCTGCAGGACAGGACAGGAGATCAGGGCGCAGTTCACCGGCGCGGTCCCCGCCGACCGGGTGGCGGCGGAACTGGCGCGGATGTCGGTGGGCATCGCCTGCCATGGGCAAGACCAGCTCTTCTATTTCTCGCCGCTGAAGCTTAACGAATACATGGCGGCGGGCCTGCCTGCCGTCGTCTTGTGGACCGGGGGAGCTGAAGGATCTGACCGGCGCCGGCCCGTTTCAGGCCGGATGCCCCGCCGGAAGATCCCCGTGCCCTTGCCGCCGCACTGGCCGGGCTTGCTACCGATCCTGCCCGCCGCGTAGCGATAGGGGAGGCCACGCGGGACCATGTGCTGCGGTATCACAGTTGGGGCAGCATCGCCCGCGACCTGCTGGCGCGCGCCGGGATCGGGCCATGACCGCCAGGCCAAGCAGCCGCAAAGGTGACCTTGTCGAGGCGATGCCCGGCCTGCGCCGGATGATGGCCCGGATGCAGCCCTATCTGCGACCGCACCGGGGGCTGGTAGCCGGGGGCAGCGCGGCACTGATCGCCTCGGTCCTGACCAAGCTGGCCGAGCCATGGCCGCTGAAGTTCGTCATCGACAACGTGGTGGATGTCGGCCCCGACACCGCCCGCACCACCGGGTTTGCCGCCTTGGACGGCCTGACCACGCAGGAACTGCTGCTGGCCTGCGCCATCGGCCTTGTCGTCATCATCGGCTTTCGCGCGCTTTTCGAATACACGGCAACGATCTGCTTCGCCAAGGCAGGCAGCCGGGTGCTGACGCAGGTGCGCGGCGACCTGTTCCGCCACCTGCAGCAGTTGCCGCTGTCCTTCCATTCGCGCAGCCGCACCGGCGACCTGACCATGCGGCTGATTTCCGACGTGGGGATGCTCAAGGAAACGGCGGTCACGGCGGTACTGCCGCTGGCGGTAAACGCGCTGATCCTGTTCGGCATGGCCGGGGTCATGCTGTGGATGAACTGGCAGCTTGCGATGATCGCGCTGGCGCCGCTGCTATGGGCGCTGTCCATCAGCTGCGGCAAGCGCATCCAGACCGTCAGCCGCAAGCAGCGCAGGATCAAGGGGACGATGGCCGCGACCGCCGCCGAAAGCCTCGCCGGCATCCGCACGATCAAGGCGCTGAGAGTCGAGGATCAGGTCGCCCGCGGCTTCATCGAGAACAACCTGAAAAGCCTGAAGGGCAGCGTGAAATCGCAGCGGCTGTCGGCGGGGCTGGAACGCTCGGTCAATCTGCTGGTCGCGGTGGCGACGGCGCTGATTATGTTCATTGGGGCGCGGATGGTGCTGGCGGGAAGGCTTTCGTCGGGGGACCTGCTGGTCTTCATCACCTACCTGAAGAACACCTTCGCCCCGTCCGCGATTACGCGAAATATTCCGCGCGTCTCGCCAAGGCCACGGCGGCGGGCGAGCGGGTGGTGGGCCTTCTGGACCTGCCCGCAACCGTGGACCGCGAGGGGGCGCGCGAGGCCGACTTCCGGCACAGCCGCATTACCTTCCGCGACGTGCATTTCAGCTACGATTCCGACCGCCCGCAACTGCGTGGCGTCAGCGTGGACATCCCGGCAGGACAGACTGTCGCCATCTCCGGCCGTCGGGCGCGGGCAAGTCCACCTTCGTCAGCCTGCTGATGCGGCTTCACGACCCGCAATCGGGCCGGATCGAGATCGACGGCACCGACATCCACGGCTTCCCCCTGAAAAGCCGCGCAGCCGCATCAGCTTCGTCCCGCAAGAGGCGCTGCTGTTTTCCCAGACCCTGCGCGAGAACCTGACGCTGGGCGTGGGACGAGAGATCCGCGATGCCAAGATGCAGCAGGCCGCGAGCCGCGCCCGCGCGCATGACTTCATCGCGGCGCTGCCCTAGGGTTACATACGCAGCTTGCGGAACGCGGCGGCTCGCTGTCAGCAGGCCAGCGCATCGTCATCGCCCACGCGGGCCTGCGCCGCGTGCCGATCTTCGTGCTGGACGAGCCGACCGTGGACCTTGACGCCGAGAACGAGCAGGCAGTGATCGAGACGATCATGGAGATGGCCCGCGGCCGTTACCACCCTGATCATCACCCATGACCTGACCCTTGCCGGGCACTGCGACCGCATCCTCTGCCTCGACGGCGGCGATCTGGCCGCAAACGGCAGCCCGGCCGAGCTTCCGAGTCCCGGGACGGGCTGTTCGCGCGCCTGACCGCGCAGGCGGTTCCGGCAAGACGGAGGACCTGATGCGCGCCAACGCCGACCTGATCGCCCGAGAGCACGGCTTGCCGGGACTGCCCCTGATGCTGGACCCGCTAAGGCTGGCGGATACTCTTGGCTGCGGGCCTTTGCGGCTGGACTACCTGCGCCTGAAAAGCGGGACGAACTGCGTCGCCGCCTAGCGCATCGGCGACAACTGGCTGATCGCCAAGGCGGTCACGATGGACCGGGTGGCCGAGCTTCGGCGCGGTCCGGATCGGGCCGTCCTGACGGTCGCCCTTCCACCCCCGATGACCCGTTTGGCCTGGCGCTGGCCGGAGCGGAGGCCAACTTCTATGCAACTCTGGAAACCGGGCCCATAGCCTCGTAACTAACCGAGTCTGCCTCCGGCAAACCCGGCGCGGTTCACTGCCTTACGTTCGGAAAGCGAGAGCTTGCCCGGGACTCGATGGACAGAACCAGCTTCCTCCACTTACCTGTGGGAGCTACCTCCGATCTGCAGGTGCCCCTACTCGCTCGCTCCCTGCGCGTCGCGCCTGCGGCGCGTCTTGCTCGCGCTTCGCGCGAGTAGCTTGAGCCTTTTCACCGGAGCCTGTTCAGCGTGACGCAACTCCTGTGATCTTCTGTTGATGTCCCTTCGGAGGTGACTATTCCCCCTGCCACTAGAACGAATAGGAAGCGCTGGGGAAAAACTCCGGCGCGGCTCTGGAATGGCAGGGGGATGCTCGACGTTTCCCTTCGTCGATGTGGTGAACTGAAACTTGTGTGTCAGACAAGCCGGGCGGCTTCCGAAGTCCCGGCGATATTCAGCGCATCCTGACCCTCTCGGGTCAAAGCGGTTGCAGTCTCGCGACTGCGCGACATGGACGGCTTACCTTCAACCGCGACCATATCCGGCAGTTGTCACACCCCCCTTGCGGGACAGGACAGAACTGCCATCTTTTTTGATGCTATTCGGAGTTCCCGGGAAGCAACCGCTTGGGGCGTCCGTCATTCCCTGACGGGGTGCGAACCCTCGCGATCTAACCTGCAGCCTGTCGGCTGGATGACTCCCCGCACCGTCTCGTTTTCGGCATTCTGGGGGTTATTTGGCGGTGGCCGACAACATGTCCTGATCCAGACTGACTGTCTGGGACCAGTCTTGAAGCCTTTAACCTAGACATAAGGGCGCGGATCGACCGCTGGTGTCCACCACCGCTACTCCCTTGATAGCAGCGTGGATTCGCAGTGCAGGAGTCCGACACAGTGAAATTGCTCCTTCCAGCACGGGTCTAGGCCTGCCGAGCAGGTGCGGAAACAATTGAAAGCGCGTCATTCGGCAGCGGTCGCTGCAGTGCCCTTGCGTCCGTCCAGTCCGCCGTGAGCCACGCCTCGATCTCGTCCTGTGTCGTCAGGATCACAGGCATCGCCTTGGGATGAACCGGCTTGACCACAGCATTGGGCTCGGTCGTGAGAAAGGCGAAAAGCTCATGTCGGCCCGGTCGCGGCGTCCGGTTAGATCCCCGCGTGCCGTGCCAGGGCGTCCAGATCCCCGCGAAGAAGAACAGCGGCTGTATCTCGTCGAGCGCGAACCAGACGATCGGCTTGCGCTTGGTGACCGGATCGGGGCGTTGGCCGTATTCCGAGAAGGCCGTGGCGGGCACGATGCAGCGATGCTCCACCCCCAGCCACCGCCGCCAGTGCGGGCTTGCGACGTTGCGGATGTTGGTGACGCCCGTATCGGGCGCGTCCGGCGCCTTGAGGAACTGCAGCGGCGTCGGCATGCCCCAGGTCAGCCGGGCGAGTTCGCGCCCGCTCGCGGTGTTGCGCACCACAGGCGCCGGACGGTCGGGATAAAGGTCGAGTTCGGGTTCGAGATTGCCGGTGCTGTCTTGGACGACCCGCGCCAAGTCCCGGATCGCCTGCTGGTTTGTGGTCAGGTTATACAGGTTGCACATCCGCTTGCCTCCGGCCTGGTCGGCATAGTGTAGCGGGGCAGCGACAGTTCCGCATCTCCGGCTCATGCTCTCTGTGGCTCGGATTGACATGGTCCACTATTCGGAACAAAAACAGAACATTGATGTTGTTCCATTGTCCTGCCGGAGCCTTCCACCCATGACCTCTCCTGCTCCCAGCCTTGCTCACCTCCGAAAGCAGATTGTCCGGATCGGGGGCGAAGGCGATCGGGCATCCGGCGTTCTCCCCTTCGACCTTCCCGCGCTCGACTGCAGGCTGCCGGGTGGGGGTCTGGCGCTGGGCCGCCTGCACGAGGTGGCGGGGGGCGGAAACGGCGCGGTGGACGGCGCGGCGGCGGCCTGCTTTGCGGCCGGGATCGCGGCACGGCTGTCCGGCACGGTGCTCTGGTGCGTGATCGCGGCAGATATCTTTGCCCCGGGGCTGGCGCAGGCGGAGTTCTCGCCGGACCGGGTGATCCATGTCGAGACGGGGGACGAGACACCCGTGCTCGCCTGAATGGAGGAAGGGCTTCGGCATGGCGGGCTTGCGGTCGTTGTCGCGGAAGCCCCGCGTCTCCCGATGACCGCATCGCGGCGGCTGCACTTGGCGGCCCGGGAGAGCGGGGACCATGGGCCTCGCGCTCCGGTGCGGCCGGCCTCAGGCAGACGCTTCGGACTTCGGCCAGCCCACGGCGGCGATGACGCGCTGGCGGATCTCGGCGCTGCTCTCAGCGCCACTGCCGGTGCCGGGCATGGGACGGCCGCGCCGGCTGGTCGAGTTGGTCCGCGCCCGCGCCGGCGAATGCTTCGAACTTGAACTAGAGGCATGCGATGGGGCGGGTCGCCTCGGTCTGGTTGCCCATGTGGCGGACGGATCGGCTGCGGCAGAAGGCTGGCAACGCCGCGCCACAGGATGACGTGCCGCTGGTAGTGGCCGGGCGCGTCGGCAACCGCCGGGTGGTGACAGCCGCGGATGCGGCGGCGCAAGCCTTGGGTCTCTCAGCGGGCATGCCGGTGAGCACGGCACAGGCGCTGGTGCCGGGGCTGGTCATGGTGCAAGCCGATCCCAAAGCGGATGCAGAAAGCTTTGGGCGGCTGGCGGTCTGGGTCATGCAGCGGGTCTCGCTTATCGTAGCCCCCGATCCGCCCGGCGACATCGTCCTGGACACGACGGGCGCCGACCACCTGCAGGGCGGCGAGGCCACCATGCTGGAGGCGCTGGTTGGACGGCTGGTGATGTCCGGCGTCACTGCCCGTGCGGCGGTTGCGGATAGCTGGGGCGCGGCGCATGCCCTCGCCCGACACATGGCGGATCCAGTCTTCCTTGCCCCCGGCACCGCAGAGCGCGTGTTGGCGCCGCTGCCCATCCAGGCCCTGCGTCTGCCCCTCGCCACGATCGCCGGGTTGCGCACCTTGGGCTTCACCCGCACGGCGATCTCTGGGACCAGCCCCGCGCCCCGCTCACCCGCCGCTTCGGCCCGGACCTCTGCCGCAGGCTCGACCAGGCGCTGGGCGCAGTGGCAGTGGAGTTCGAGCCCGTCCGCCCCGAAGGACTTGTCGCGGTGCGCCGGGTCTTTGCCGAGCCTATCGCCGCGGCCGAGATCATCGCCTGTTACATTCGCAAGCTGGTCGTCGCGCTGTGCGAGCAACTGAAAGAGCGCGGCCTCGGCGCCCGCCGGCTCGATCTCCTCTGCCACCGCATCAATAACGACCTTCAGACGGTGCGGGTTGGGCTCGCGTGTCCGGTGCAGGACCCGCAGCCGCTCACCCCGCTCCTCTGCGCCCGGATCGAGGCCATCGAGCCGGGGTTCGGCATCGAGATCATGGTGCTGATGGCGACGCTTGCCGAGCCCCTGGCGCCTCGGCAGGCGGCGAGCCCGCTGGAGGCGCCCGCGCCCGACCGCGCGGGGCTGATCGACACGCTGGCGAACCGCGTATCCCCGATGCCAGGCGTGACATACCGCGGGCACGGCTCTTCTGACGGCGAGAACTCGCTGGCCTGCGAAATCTTGCCGAACCGCACATACACGCATGCGTTGAGCGTGGCGGAACGTCAACGGAGAACTCAGCCCGGGAGACAACCATGTCGCTCTACGAGAATGCTTACGGCACCGTCACAGCCGTTTCCACGACCCGTGCCGGCAGCCTTGTCAATGTCAGGCTCCGAAGCACTGACAAGGCCCTCGAAGGAACAACCATCCAGGCCTTCGTGCCAAAAAGCCTCAATCCGCCTGAGGGAGCAAGGAGCAGACCGGGTGACAGGGCCTTCCTCATGGGAGAACTCGACATCGTATCAGGCGAACTTCTCCCTCAGGGCAATGATCTCGCCCTGTTGCGCGTCGAGGTCTGCCTGCGCGCCTGAGGGTAGCACAAGACCGCATGAGTGGCAGCTTTTCCAAACGAGCATCGCCGAAATCAGCACAAGGAGTTTTCCACTTGATTGGATCAATCGATTGATCCAATCATGAGTGATGAGCCAACCCGTGCATCCGACCATCACCCAACTCGTCGCGGCCGGAGTGCATCTGTTCGGGCGCGACGGCTTCGAGGCGACCTCGACACGGGCCATTGCCGCGAAGGCGGGCACGAACATCTCCTCCATCGCCTATCATTTTGGCGGCAAGGAGGGCTTGCGGCTCGCCTGCGCCGATGCCGTGGCGGCGTCCATCGGTCAGGTGGCGCAGGCGATCCCGGCGGAACCGGGCGCAATCGGTCGCGACCAGGCACGCCGCAGCCTGCGGCGGCTGATGCGCCGGATCGTGACCTTCCTGATGACCCCTGCCGCCGCGGATGTCGTCGGCTTCCTGCTGCGGGAACTTGCAATCCCCGATAGCCCGGTGCTCGATCGGCTTTGCGCCAGGCTGATCGAGCCGCGCCACCGCGCGCTGTGCCTGCTCTGGGGCGCGGCCACCGGCAGCGACCCGGACAGCGAGGACACGCGCCTTGCCGTATTTTCGCTGGTCGGGCAGGCCGCCTATTTTCGGCTGGCCGCGCCGCTGGTGCAGCGGCGGATGGGCTGGCCGGGCTATTCCCGGCGCGAGGCGCGGGCGATCCAGCGGCGGCTTCTCGCCAATCTCGACGCGATCCTGGACGCCGCCGATGGCTGACTTCCTCTGCGCACTGCCGCTGCTTTCGGCCTTGCTGCTCCGCTGCGCCCCTCCGCCGCCGCTCGCCACGGGCCATGTCGAGGGGGAATATATCCAGGTCGCGCCGCTGGTGACGGCCCGGGTCAGCGAGGTCGTCGTCCGCCGTGGCGACCGAGTCGCTGCCGGACAGCTTCTGGCGCAGGCCGAGACGGCGGATGCGAGCGCCGCCGTCGATGCGGCCGAGGCGCGGTTGAAGCAGGCGGAATCCGAGCTTGCCGACCTGACCCACGGCAGCCGGCCCGAGGAGCTTGCCGCGTTGGAGGCCGCGCTCGCGGCGGCGCAGGCGACTGCCGCCCGCGCCGCCCAGGATGCCGAGCGCGAGGATCGACTGCAGGCGCGCGGCGTGTCCTCCGCCTCGCAGAGCGCGGCCCTGCGCGCTGCCGCCGATGTCGCCCGGGCGGGCGTCGCCGAGGCCGGGGCCCGGCTGGAGGCCGCGCGCCTGCCTGCCCGTGCCGATCGCATCGAGGCCGCCAGCGGGGCGGTCGCCGAGGCCCGCGCCGCGCGTGACACCAGCCTTTGGCAACTTGACCAGCGCAGCCTGCGGGCCGAGGGCGCAGGCGTAGTCTCGGACATCATCCGCAACGCGGGCGAGATTGCCGGCCCCTCTGCGCCGGTCCTTTCCTATCTGCCCGACGGCGCCGTCACGCTGCGGGTGTTCCTGCCGGAATCCGCGCTGTCCTCCATCACGGTCGGCACGCGGCTGACGGTCGAGTGTGACGGCTGTGCGCCGCTGACCGCCCGCGTCACGTGGATCGCGGAACAGGCCGAGTTCACCCCGCCTGTCATCTATTCCCGCGAGATGCGGCAAAAGCTCGTCTACATGGTCGAGGCCCTGCCCGAGCCGGCCGACGCCCTGAAGCCCGGCCAGATCGTCGAGGTGCGGCTGGCGCCATGAAACCGCAGGCTCCCGACACCCCGGTCATCGCCGTCGAAGGGCTGACGAAGTCCTTTGGCCGCCGCCGGGTCGTGGACGGCGTCGGCCTGACCGTCGGGGCGGGCGAGATCGCGGGGTTCCTGGGGCCGAACGGATCGGGCAAGACCACCTGCATCCGCATGATATGCGGGTTGCTGACGCCCGATGCGGGCCGTGGGACCGTCCTGGGGCTGGACCTCATGCGCGGGCAGCGCGCGATCCGGTTGCAGGTCGGCTACATGACCCAGAGGTTCTCGCTCTACGAGGATCTGTCGATCCGGCAGAACCTTGCCTTTGTGGCCGGGCTCTATCACCTGCCGCGGCAGGCGGTGGCCGACACGCTGGAGGACCTCGGCCTGTCCTCCCGCCGCCACCAGCTTGCGGGCTCGCTGTCGGGCGGATGGAAGCAGCGGCTTGCGCTGGCCGCCTGCCTCATGCACCGCCCGAAGCTGCTGCTGCTGGACGAGCCAACGGCGGGCGTCGATCCCAAGGCCCGCCGCGCCTTCTGGGACGAGATCCACGACCGGGCGGGCCGCGGCATGACGGTGCTCGTCTCGACCCACTACATGGACGAGGCAGAACGCTGCAACCGCATCCACTACATCGCCCATGGCCGCCTGGTCACCAACGGGACGGTCGACGAGGTGATTGCCGCAGCGGGCCTTGTCACCCGCAGCGTCGAAACCAACCATCCGGCCGCGCTGGCGCAGGAACTTCGCCGAGCGCCCGGCGTGGCGCAGGTCGAGCCCTTCGGGGCTTTGCTGCATGTCACCGGCCTGGACGCCGCGGCGCTGGATGCCGCCATCGCAGCCGCGGGCGCCAAGGGAACGCCGGTCGAGACCAGCCTCGAGGACGTCTTCATCCGGCTGATGGAGCAGGCGGAGGACAAGATGCGATGATCCTGTCGCCGCACCGAGTGCTTGCGATCCTGCGCAAGGAATTCATCCAGATGCGGCGGGACCGGATCACCTTCGCGATGATGCTGGGCATACCGATCATCCAGCTGCTCCTGTTCGGCTTTGCGATCAACAACGATCCCAAGCTCTTGCCCGCCGCGCTGGTCGGGCCGGCCGACGACCGCTTTGCCCGCGCCATGGTCACGGCGCTGGAGAACACCGGCTACTACCGCTTCGTCGCGCCCGGCATCACGGCGGCCGAGGCAGAACGGATGCTGACGAACGGAAGCGTGTCCTTCGTCGTCACCATGGCGCCCGATTTCGGCGCCGACCTGCTGCGGGGCGACCGGGCGCAGGTTCTCGTCGAAGCCGATGCGACCGATCCGGCTGCCGCTTCGGGTGCGATATCGACCCTCGACACCGTTGCTGCGCAAGCGCTGACCCGCGAACTCGGCGCGGCCTTGCCTGCCGGCGGCCTCGAGATCCTCATTCACCGCCGCTACAACCCCGAAGGGTCGATCCGGCTGAACATCGTCCCCGGTCTTCTGGGCATCATCCTGCAGATGACGATGGTGATGATGACCGCGATGGCGCTGACGCGCGAGATCGAGCGCGGCACCATGGAGAACCTGCTGGCGATGCCTGCGACGCCGAGCGAGATCATGATTGGCAAGATCACCCCCTTCCTCGCCGTGGGGGGCGTGCAGGTAACGGTGATCCTGACCGCGGCACGGGCGATCTTCGCCGTTCCGTTCGAGGGCGCGCCCGGACTGCTGCTTGCCGGAGTGTTCCTGTTCGTGCTTGCCTTAGTGCTCCTGGGCTACCTGATCTCGACCGTGTCGCGAACGCAGATGCAGGCGATGCAACTGTCGATCTTCGTCTTCCTGCCCTCGATCCTGCTGTCGGGCTTCATGTTCCCCTTCCGCGGCATGCCGGGATGGGCGCGGATGATCGGCGAGGTGCTGCCGGTTACCCACTTCTTGCGGCTGGTCCGGGCAGTGATGCTGAAGGGCGCAGGGCTTGCCGATGTCCGGGCGCAGTTCCTCACGCTCGGCGCGATGGTGGTCGTGCTCGCAGTTCTCGCGCTCACGCGGTTCAGGCGGACGCTGGACTGAGGGCGCTCGGAGTGAACCGCCGTTAGTTCCGGTGCTTTCACAACACGGAAGCCTGGGAACGACATGCCGCGGCAAGAGCCGGCGCCAGGAACGCGCGATCATCGGCCGCAGTGGAAGGACCCGCCAAAGGCGCGGCGGGCAGTCACAGATCGGCTCACCGTATTCCTGAACGCTCGGATACCATGTGGCTCACTCATCCCATGCCTGCAGGAGCGTCTGCCGCGCGATCTTCCCGCCCTCGACGTCCATCGTCGCGATGCAGAAGACCCTAGTGCCGTCGGGATAGGCGCAGGACTGGGTGAAGGCGAGCCGGTCGCCCTCGGCCACGGCGAAATCCACAGCATGGGTCATGGCGCGCGAGCAGATGTCGTCCCAGTAGGTCGTGATGGCGGCGCGGCCACGCACCAGCCGAGGGCGACTCGGCGGGTTATTGCGATCGATCACCCGGACCTCGGCGTCATCGGCGTAGAAGCCGGCGAGCCGGCGGCCATCGCGGCTCTCGATCGCCTGCTTGAGACCGCTGGCGCTGACCCTTTCGGTCGTTGTGCTTTCCATGGTGTTCTCTCCTAGTTCGACGTCGCACTGGCCGACGCGGAGGCCTCGGCGGCCGCGGACATGAGCGTGTCGACCTCGGACCGGAACCGAGCCTGGTCGACCTGCATCCCGTTCAGCACCGTGCTCCAGTGCCGGACGATGGCAGCCATGGCCACGGCTTCGGCGATCTCCTCGTCCGTGGCGCCATGGGCGCGGGCGGCGGCGGTGTGAAAATAGATGCAGTAGCTGCAGGGGATCTGCGATGCCACTGCCAATCCCATCAGCTCCTTGGTCTTGTTGTCGAGCGCGGCATCCTTGCTGAGCTGGAGGGCCGAGAACTCGCCCCATGTGCCGGCAAGCCCGGCTTCGGGGAGGACGTCGAACATCGAGGGCACCATCCCCAGTGCGGCTTCGATCTGGCCGCGCGTATCGGTGGCCTGGTCCTGGGCCACGGCGCCTGTGCCGAGCACGAGGCCAAGAATGGCGGCGGCAAGAAGATGTTTCATGGCTTTCTCCTTCATGGCGCCGCGCGGGAGGAATCGGTGCCGGCGGCGATGGGAACAGCTTCCAATGAAGGGACAAGATCCGGCTTCCGCCGGTGGACCGACGTCGCACATGGCCCGATCGGGCCAGCGTCAGGAGGCTTCGCTGCGGGCCAGCAGCGCGGCAGCGGCAGCGCGCGAGGGGAGGTCCAGCTTGAGAAGGATGTTCGCGACATGCCGCTTGACGGTATGTGCGGAAAGCTCCAGCCGTTCGGCGATCTCGTGGTTGCTGAGGCCCTCAGCCACCAGCCCGGGCACCTCGCGCTCACGCAGGGTGAGATGGGTGAGATCGGGGTTATGACCCCGAATCCCGCCTGCGGGCTCGAGATGTTGCTCGGGCACAAGGCGCTCGACCGAAAGGCACGCGCCGTCGATCCGAACCTCTCCCCACGAGACGAAATGCTGTCCCGTCCCGAAGGCGACCTCGGCCGCGACCATCGAGACCAGCACGACGCCCGGCGTCGCCTCTCCCGCCAGGGCAAGGGCAATCCGCGCCGTGACGCCGGAGGCGGCGCCCTCGCCGGGCAGGACCTCGCCGACATGGACACCCTGGCCAAGCCCGATCCCCAGCGACCGCGCGAGAGCGGACAGGTTCCGGGCACAACCCAGCGCCCGCGACGGACCGTCGAGGCGCAGCAGCCGCCCTTCGGGCCCGGAGGTCACGACGGAGCCGCCGAAGCATCGTGCCTCGTCGGAAAGGCGCGCGTCGAACGTGCCGGCGCGCTCTGCGAGCTCTCCGTCAAGAAGCGCCCTTCGGGACGCGCCCGTTATCCGCAGCGCAAGAAGTGCCGCAAGGCTCCGCTCGGGCTGAGTCGAGGGGGTGGCCCCGGTCAGGAACTCCTCGATTGCATCGACCGCGGCGTCCGTGTCTCCGGTCCAGATCGGGTGGTCGCGCCCCTCAAGCCACCGCAGTTCAGCGCCCGGGATATGGCGCGCCAGGTATGATGCGGCCTCGGGGCTCACGCGCGCATCGTGGCGGCGGTGCAGGATCAGGGTGGGCACCCGAATGCCGGGCAGAATGGCCCTAAGGTCAATGGCCGAGTTCATGCGCGCCAGCGCGATCCCTGCGTTGGGACTGCAGGAAAGTCGCTCGAACCGGGCCCACCATCCCCTGAATTCCGGGTCCCCGGCTCGGCCGGGAGCAAAGGCTCGCAGTGTTCTCCCCTGACCCCAACTTGTATCGGCCTGCGCCACGAACTGCTCGACTGCCTCGGCATCCTGCACCCAGCGGTGAAAGCACGCATAGCCGCCATAAAGCACAAGGGCCCGCACCCGCTCGGGATGAGTGGCGGCAAAGAGCAGCGACATGGGCGCGCCTTCCGATGCGCCCAGAAGCGCAGCCCGCCCGCTTCCGGCGGCATCCATCACGGCGCGCACGTCGTCCATGCGGGTTTCGAGGTCGGGAAGATGGGCGGGATCGACCCGGTCCGACAGGCCGGTGCCGCGCTTCTCGAACTGGATCAGCCGGGTGAAGCCTGACAGCCGGCGCAGCAGATGAGCATAGCCCGGATCTTCCCAATGGACGTCGAGGTTGGAAAGGAAGCCGGGCACGAAGACAAGGTTGATCGGTCCCTGGCCCACGACCTGATAGGCGATCCGCAGGTCGCCGCTCCGGGCATCGCGCGTCTGGGGGAGCTTCATCACCGTGGCTCGCCTGCTGTGCGCGCGAATGTAGCACTTGGTGGAAACTCCTGCACTTGTCACGTGCGACTGGCCTCAGAGCAGGACCTCCATTAGCCCGAGCAGGGCGCGGAGATCGGTCCTATAGTCAGAACCTGTAAACGAACCTCTCGGCGCTTTAGCACGCTCAGGAACCAGCGGGGCGCCAGTTTATTGAGTGCCGCCCGAAAACCGGCGCAACGTGGCAAGCTCTATAGAAGAGGGGATCAGTGGGAGGACTTAGCCTTCCCCAAGGCTGCCGACCCGGAGTCCATCCCCATGCAGTCATGGGATTTCTCCAGGACTTCGCTCCCCGTGCAAGGCCCCACCCGCGCGTTGCGGTGCAGACGGTTGGCAAGGTGCTGTCATCAACAGCAAAGCGACCATCATGACCAGACCTTTCAAAGACACGCCCGCAGCACAGCTCATTCGCTCGCGCATCATCGACCTGAAGGGCCGCAAGACCCAGGCCCAGATCGCGCAGGAAGCCGGCTTCCCGAACGCAAGTTTCCTGGCGATGCTGAAGTCAGGCGCAAACAAGATCGCCCTCGACCGGGTGCCCGATCTGGCGCGGGCGCTCGACGTCGATCCCGCACATCTGATGCGGCTCGCCCTTGCCCAGTCCATCGGCGAAACCGCGTCCCGGGCAGTTCTCGAGATTTTCGGCACCCCGGTCACGGCAAAAGAGGTGCTTTGGCTCCAGGAACTGCGGGATGCCTCCGACAACGCCGATCCCCGACCCACCGCAAAGGGTCGCGCCGCGATCCGCGCCATCTTCGGGAAGTGATCACCATGTTCGCTGCACCGGCGGATCCCGCGCGCCTTTCCGGCTGAGACGTTCTCACCCCGAATGAACGAGGCTGGATCGAGATGATCCGGGTGATCTCGGCTGGCTCGGACCCGGCTGTCGACCTCGAGAGCACCGCGGCACTCCGGCAGACGCTGGACCGGATGCGCAACTGACAGGGGCAAGAGGACGCAGCGATCAACCGTCTCCTCGTGACCCCCGGGATCCACGGAGGTCGCGCCATTCCTCATAAGGGTCGCCCGTCCCACGTCGTTGCGCTTCGCCACCTCCAAGCTACTCTCCCAAGGCTAAGCTTGGAGATGCAATGGAACGTCTTTGGTTGGTCCGTCTCGGTCGCCATGGCGAGGGCGAGAAGCAGGCACAAGAACAGTGCCTTCTCTCGATCGACTTCGGTGTCCGTGAAGATCTACGCGCATGCAAGGACCGAGGGGCAGTGCTGGCCGTCATCTCGCGCATCCACCCCGACGAGAAGGCTGCTACGCTGCGAAACTACGCGGCACAGGTCAATCAGCTCATCAACGTCGCGCGCGCCGGCGACTTCGTCGTGTCCCCGATGAAGACGAGCTCGACGATCTGGATCGGTCGCTTGGTCGGGGACTACGCGCCCGGACCGGAAGGGCAGATCACCAGAAAGGTTGAGTGGCTGAAGACCGACCTGCCACGGGATACATTCAAGCAGGATCTGCTTTACAGCTTCGGTGCATTCATGACAGTATGCGAGGTGAGTAGAAACAATGCCCTCAAGCGCATCGAGAGCGTCATAGACACCGGCCAGGACCACGGGGATGGGGTTACGCTCACTACCGGCCCGTCCACACCTGTGGTGTCTTCCAGCGTCCCCGAGAGTGCAGAGGCATCCGACCAACTCGTAGATCTTGAGCGGATCGCGCGGGACCAGATCGAGCGGCGGGTGGCATCGGTCTTTACGGGGCACGATTTCACGCGGCTCGTCGGGGCCATCCTGAATGCCCAAGGCTATGTCGCCCGCGTCACCCCGCCAGGAGCTGACAACGGTGTCGACATCGTGGCCGGTAGCGGTCCCCTCGGCCTCGAAAGTCCGCGCCTTGTTGTCCAGGTCAAGTCGGGCACCATGATCGTCGATCAGCCGAGTCTACAGGCTCTCATCGGGAGCATTAGGACACCCAGGCAGATCATGGCCTGATCGTAAGCTGGGCCGTAAGCGCTGTTCTGCTCCCACCTTCTCTGGCCTGTTCTGATCTGGGATCGGGATGTCCTGTGATGGGCGGGAGGGAGTTTCTCCATGGCGGCTACACTGGAGGTTCTCCCGCTCGATGGCGGCGGTCGCCATCGGCGGACCTGGCCGGATGAGGTGAAGGCGTGGATCGTGGCGGAGACGCTGCGCCCGGGTGTGACGGTGAACGAGGTCGCGGCACGGCACGGGCTGCAGGCCAACCATCTGTCGTTGTGGCGCTCGCGCGCCCGGGCGGGGCAGCTGGTGCTGCCCGCGCCGGAGGGTTCGGTCGGGTTCGCGGCCATGATCGTGGCGCCCTCCGACGAAGGCCCGCGCTGTTCCGAAGCCGTCGGCCTGGAGATCAGGGTCGGCGCGGTGACGATCCGCCTCGAGGCCGGCGTCTCGGCCGAACGGCTTGCGGCCCTCGTGCGCGCGCTGACGGCCCCGGCATGATCTTCCCGTCGCACCGGGTGCGGATCATGGTGGCGACAAAGCCCATCGCTCGCCATCGGGCTCGGACCGATGGCGCCTTGATGGCTTGCTCCGCAAGGGCCACGACAGCCTGGCGGCGCTGGTGAAGAACGAATTGCGCAAGGACCCGTTCACCGGGACGGTGTTCGTGTTCCGGGCCCGCAAGGCCGATCGGCTGAAGCTGCTCTACTGGGACGGCACCGGGCTGGTGATGGCCTGCAAGCGGCTGGAGGAGCACAGCTTCAGCTGGCCCGCGGTGAAGGACGGCCTGATGACGCTGAGCCATGCCCAGTTCGAGGCGCTGTTTGCCGGGCTGGACTGGCGGCGGGTCCGGGCCATCGCTGCGCGCGCGCGAAAGCTCATCGAGATCACCCGCACCGGACCCGCACCGATCGCCGAGGAGGGCGTCGACCTCATCCGCGATCTCTATCGTATCGAGGCTGACATTCGCGGCAGCGACCCCACCACCGCCCGCCTGATCGCACGGCAGGACCGTTCAGCCCCGATCCTCGCCCGCATTGACGACTGGCTGCGCCATCATCGCGCCCGCGCGTCCGCAAAGTCGCCACTGGGCGAGGCGCTCGCCTATATTGCCAGATACCGCGACGGTCTCAGGCGCTTTCTGACCAACGGTCGCGTCGAGATGGACTCCAACGCCGTCGAACGCACCATCCGTCCGATCGCCCTGAACCGGAAGAATGCTCTCTTTGCCGGGCACGACGCCGGAGCCGAAAACTGGGCCCTCATCGCCTCGCTGATCGAGACCTGCAAACTCAACAGCGTTGATCCCCACGCCTGGTTGGCGGCAACGCTCACCGCCATCGTCACTGGACATAAGCAGAGCCAGATCCACGATCTCCTGCCGTGGAACTACGCTGCAAAGGTGTGATCGGAGCACCGCTTACGCTGGGCCGGGTTCACCGGACCTTTCAAATGTCGGATCAACGAACTGTACTTCCGCGTTCGGCTCTGGGGCCGGGATGAACTGATGGACAATCTTCTTGGCGTTTACGAGCAGCTACCTGAGGACATTCGGGCTGAACTGCCTTTGGCACGCATGTGGAACCTTGTGGTCGAGGGTGCGGACAGTGCCGAGCTGTGAACGAACCTGGTTCTCCTGAACACGGGAAAGGCGGCTTCCATACCGTCAAGCGTGGGAAGCTCACCCAACTCTGGAGTAGGCTGTCTGCCGAACTGGCCGCATGTCTGGGGACTCAGCGCGACTTGGCCATTCCTCCTGCTCCATACGTGAGTGGAGTTGAGGGCCGCTTTCCTGTGGCAGCTAGATGCGCCTGTCGATTCGGCTAGCGCAGACAAACTGGTCGAGCACCGGAGAGGAGCCAGCTTCGCTGATCCGGTTCTCTGCGCCGGAAGGGTGTTTCGGAAGAGATCGCACTCTAAAAATAACGCACTGACATTTCGGGATTTTTCTTATTGGTCGGAGCGAGAGGATTCGAACCTCCGACCCCCTGCTCCCGAAGCAGGTGCGCTACCAGGCTGCGCTACGCTCCGACCATGACGGGGCAGGTATCCCGCGTGGGGGACGATTGCAAGGGGAAATCAGCGACGCAGCAGGCGTCGGAAGCCGCCGAGGCTGGGCGAGGGCAGCGCCTCGGCCGCCGTCACCGGCCGCCGGGTGGCGGGCGCCCGTGTCTCGCGCCACAGGATATAAAGGCCCGAGGCCACGATGACCGTGATCCCCAGCAGGGTGGCGCCGTCGGGCAGTTCGGAAAACAGCAGCCAGCCGTAGATCGTGGCCCACAGGATCTGGCTGTATTGCATGGGGGCGACTACGGCCGCCTCGGCGGTGCGATAGGCGCGGACGGTCAGCACCGCGCCCACCAGGCCGAAGAGCGCCACCAGCCCGGCGAGGCCGAGGTCGCCCCCCGGCATCGGACGGTAGACGAAGGGCAGCGCCAGGGTGCATACGGTCAGGTTCAGCAGCACCGGCCAGAGGACGAGGACCAGCGTGCGCTCGGACCCGCCCAGGCGGCGGGCGATCACCGCCGACAGCGAGCCGCAGAGCGCCGACAGCGCGGCGGCGAGATGACCGGGGCCAAGCTGCGCCTGTCCCGGCCGCAGCACGATCAGCACCCCCGCAAGGCCCAGCAGCACCGCCCCAAGGCGGTGCGGGCCGATGCGCTCGCCCAGAAGCGGCACGGACAGCAGCGTGATCAGCAGGGGCATGGTGAACAGGATCGCATAGACCTGCGTCAGCGGCAGCGCGGCAAAGGCCGCCATGGCGCAGAGCACGTTGACCGTCAGGCAGGCCGACCGCAACCCGACCCAGCCGGGATGCCGCGGCCACAGGCTGACCGAAGACCGGCGTGCGGCCACCACCGCCAGCGCCGGCAGGGACATCAGCGCCACGAAGAAGGCGATCTGCAGGGGCGAATAGCTCGCCCCCAGCAGCTTGATGATGGCGTCATGACTCGCATAGGCGCCCATCGCGCAAAGGCCCAGCGCGGCGCCCGCAAGGTTGCCGCGCATGGGCGATCAGCCCGCCGCCAGCGCCGCGACGATCCGGTCGCCCATCTCGGCGGTGCTGATGGGCGTGCCGCCTTCCGGACCCATCAGGTCTGCGGTGCGGGCGCCGTCCGCCAGCACCTTCTGAACCGCCGCTTCCAGCGCGTCGGCGGCAGCGCCCTCGTCATAGGAATAGCGCAGCGCCATGGCGAAGCTGAGGATGCAGGCGATGGGGTTGGCCTTGCCCTGCCCCGCGATGTCGGGGGCCGAGCCATGCACCGGCTCATACATCGCTTTTGGTCGGCCGTTCGCCATCGGCGCGCCCAGGCTCGCGGAAGGCAGCATCCCGAGGCTGCCGGTCAGCATCGCCGCCGCGTCCGACAGGATGTCCCCGAACAGGTTGTCGGTCACGATCACGTCGAACTGCGAGGGACGGCGGACAAGCTGCATGGCGCCGTTGTCGGCATACATGTGGGTCAGCTCGACATCGGGGTATTCGTTGTCATGGACCCACTGGACCTCCTCGCGCCAGAGGATGCCCGATTCCATGACGTTGGCCTTTTCCATGGAACAGACGCGATTGTTGCGCTTCCGCGCCAGTTCAAAGGCGGAACGCGCGACCCGCCGGATCTCTCCGCTGGTATAGCGCTGGGTGTTCACCCCCACGCGGCCGCCCTCGTTCTCCGGCCGCTCGTCGGCGGAAATGCCGCGCGGCTCGCCGAAATATACGCCCGAGGTCAGTTCCCGCACGATCAGGATGTCCAGCCCCGCGACGACATCGCGCTTGAGCGACGAGAAATCCGCCAGCGCGTCAAAGCACTGCGCTGGACGCAGGTTGGCGTAAAGGTCCATCTCCTTGCGCAGCCGCAGCAACCCGCGTTCCGGCTTCACGCTGAAGTCGAGGTTGTCATAGGCCGGGCCGCCGACGGCGCCCAGCAGCACCGCATCGACGGCCTGCGCCTTGGCCATCGTCTCATCCGAAATCGGCTTGCCATGGGCATCGTAGGCCGCGCCGCCGACCAGGTCCTCGCTGACGTCGAAGCGCATCCCGCGGTTCGCCTGGAACCAGTCGATGACCTTGCGCACCTCGGCCATGACTTCGGGGCCGATGCCGTCGCCCGGCAGGATCAGAAGGGAATAGCTGTCGCTCATCTTGCGCCTTTGTGTGTTCGGGATGCGGGTCGCGTCCCGCCTAGCCCCGCCCCGCGCAAGGGTCAAGTTCACGGCCATTTGGCTTGCCCCTGCCCTCCATGTCCTGTCGGTAAGGGCAAGCCCATCGACGGGAGACGAATGATGAAACCCATGCTTGCCGCCGCCTTGCTGGTGATTGTCTCAGGTGCTGCCTGGGCAGAGGGAGGGATGACGGTGCCCCTGCCCGATACCTCGGGGTTGTCGCCCGATCAGGCGCGGACGCTGATCGCGGAACTGGCGCAGGTCAATGTCATCACCTCGAACTGCCCGGCCTATCCGGTATCAGACGCGGAATGGACGCTGATCGCGGGGACGGGCGACAAGCTGGCGGCGCAGCTTGGATTGGACGCTTCTGCATATGACAAGCAGTTCTACGGCCCCGCGTTCAAGCTGCTGGACGACCCCGAGGCCTGCGACCGGATCGGGCCGAGGGCGCAGCCGCTGATCGCCCGGCTCAAGGCGATGGGCGGGGCGACGACGCCGCTGTCGCATTCGCAATAGCGCCGAAGTCGAGGTCCACCCAGACCAGCCGGTGCCGCGAGGCCGTGGCGACGGTATCTACCAAAGGCTCGCCCGGCGCGGGCCACAGCACGCCCGCGTCCACCATCGTCAGGCCCTTTGCGGGCAGCACGAAGTCCACCCGCAGACTGCCCGGCCCATCCGCCGCCGACCATTGCGCCGTGTCACGCGCCGGGTCGCCCTTCTGCACGGCATTGGCTCCGTCCTGCGGGGCCAGGAATCCGCCCCGGCTTGCGGCTTCGGTTTCCTGCACATGAGGCCAGAGCAGGTCGAAGACCTCGCGCCGCCCGTCTCCGTCCACGGGATCAAGGTTGAAGTCGCCGAGGATCACGAAGGGCGCGGCGGGCAGGTGATGCGTCCAGAAGGCGATCTCGTCATGGTTTCGGCGGCCGTTGCGGTCGGTTTCAGGGTCATCGAACACCGGCGGGGTGGCCGAGAAGGCTAGAAGGTGCAAGACCGCTCCGCCGACCAGCACCTGCACGTCCCAATGCGCGGTGGACGAGAGGCGCTGGACCTCGGCCACCTCAGCCGGCACCGCGAGCATCAGGTTCCCCGGCAGGTCGCGCCACAGCAGCCCGGAGTGGTCCATGATCTCGCCAAGCGGCAGCCGCGACAGCAGCGCCATGCCCCCCTGCCCCGAGAACAGCCCGAAGCCCTGCGCGTCGTCCCCCGTCCCCGTCCGTCCGTCGCCGTCGAGATCAAGGCCGGTCGCCATCCCGCTGTTCGGGCGGCTCGCATGGCGGTGGGGGTAGCCCGCGCCTGCCGCCTCCAGCAGATCGGCAAAGGCCGACAGCGCCGCACCGTCATGATCCCAGTCGAAGCCGGTCAGCAGCAGCACATCGGCATCCGCAGCCGCGATCACCTGCACGGCGGCCGCGACCTGTTCGTCCTTGCCCGACAGGATGTCGCGCAGCAGAAGCCCCGGCCCGTCGCGCGACAGGTCGGGGCTGTAGCTGGCAATGCGGATGGTATCCGCCAGCGCCGGCCCCGAGGCCAGCGCCAGCGCGAGGGCAAGCCGCCTCAGACCCAAGGCTGAGACTGGGCGATCCGGGTCTCATAGGCCTCGATGGACAGGGCCTTCTCCATCGTCAGGCCGATGTCGTCCAATCCGTTCAGCAGGCAGTGCTTGCGGTGCGGGTCCATCTCGAAGGGATAGGCGGTGCCGTCCGCGCCCGTCACCACCTGCGACTCAAGATCGACGGTCAGCCGGGCGTTGGCTCCGTTCTCGGCATCCTTCATCAGCGCGTCCACGGCGTCCTGCGGAAGGACGATGGGCAGGATGCCGTTCTTGAAGCAGTTGTTGTAGAAGATGTCCGCGAAGCTGGTCGAGATCACGCAGCGGATGCCATAGTCCAGCAGCGCCCAGGGGGCGTGCTCGCGCGAGGAGCCGCAGCCGAAGTTGTCGCCCGCCACGATGATCTGCGCGTCCCGCCAGGCCGGCTTGTTCAGCACGAAGTCCGGGTTCTCGGTCCCGTCGGGGAAATAACGCATCTCGTCGAACAGGTTCTTCCCCAGTCCCGAACGATGGATCGTCTTCAGGAACTGCTTGGGGATGATCATGTCGGTGTCGATGTTGACCAGCGGCATGGGCGCCGCGATGCCGGTCAGGGTGGTGAACTTGTCCATGTTGTGCTCGTCTCCCCTCAGGCATCCACCGGCGCGGCCATCAGCTCGCGCACGTCGGTCAGGTGGCCGGTCACGGCGGCCGCGGCCGCCGCCATCACCGGCGACATCAGGTGGGTGCGCCCGCCCCGGCCCATCCGACCCTCGAAGTTGCGGTTCGAGGTCGCGGCGCAGCGTTCGCCCGGCGCAAGCTGGTCGGGGTTCATGCCCAGACACATGGAACAGCCCGCAAGTCGCCATTCAAAGCCCGCGTCGAGGAATACCTTGTCCAGCCCCTCCTCCTCGGCCTGCATCCTGACGAGGCCCGAGCCGGGAACCACCATCCCCCGCACGCCCGGCGCGAGATGCTTGCCGCGCAGCACCTCGGCTGCGGCGCGCAGATCCTCGATCCGGCCGTTGGTGCAGGAGCCGATGAAGACCGCGTCCACCTTGATGTCGGTCAGCTTCATGCCGGGCTTGAGGCCCATGTAGTCGAGGCTACGCCGCGCCGCCTCGACCTTGCCGCCCTCAAAATCCTCGGGCGCGGGGACGGTCGCGCCGATGGGCAGCACGTCTTCGGGGCTGGTGCCCCAGGTCACGACCGGCTCGATGTCCTCGCCGCGGATGGTCACGACCTTGTCCCAATGCGCGTCCTCGTCCGAGAACAGCGTCTTCCACCAGGAAAGCGCAGCCTCCCACGCCGCGCCCTTCGGCGCATGGGGACGGCCCTTGACGTAGTCAAAAGTCTTCTCGTCCGGCGCGATCATGCCCGCGCGGGCGCCGCCCTCGATCGCCATGTTGCAGACGGTCATTCGGCCTTCCATCGACAACTCGCGGATCGCCTCGCCGCAGTATTCGATGACATAACCAGTGCCGCCCGCCGTGCCGGTGTGGCCGATGATCGACAGGGTGATGTCCTTGGCCGTCACGCCGGGGCGCAGACGCCCGGTGATCTCGACCTTCATGTTCTTGGATTTCTTCTGGATCAGCGTCTGGGTGGCCAGCACGTGCTCGACCTCCGACGTGCCGATCCCGTGCGCCAGCGCGCCGAAGGCCCCATGCGTCGCGGTGTGGCTGTCGCCGCAAACGACGGTCATGCCAGGCAGGGTCCAGCCCTGTTCGGGGCCGACGATATGGACGATCCCTTGGCGGATGTCGTTCATCGGGTAATAGTTCACGCCGAAGTCGCGGGCGTTCTTGTCCAGTTCCGCGACCTGGATGCGGCCTTCCGGGTTCTGGATGCCCGCCACGCGGTCAGGCGTCGTGGGGACGTTGTGGTCCGGCACGGCGATGGTCTGGTCGGGGCGGCGCACGGTGCGGCCCGACATCCGCAGCCCCTCGAATGCCTGGGGGCTGGTCACCTCGTGGACGAGGTGGCGGTCGATATACAGCAGGCAGGTGCCGTCGGGCTGGCGGTCGACGACATGGGCGTCGAAGATCTTGTCGTAAAGCGTGCGGGGGCCGCTGGGGGTCGGGGTGCCGGTCATGGCTGTCTCTTTCGGAAGGGATGGCGATTGGGGGAAAGGCAGGCGCGAAAGCAGGCCCGCCTCACAGTCGCGCGGTCACCGTCCGGGTCACGCCGTAGAATCGGCCGGGCAGACGAGCGCGATCATGGATGTCGAAAAACCGGATCATGGCCGTAAAGATAGGCCCTTGACGCCACGTCCTGCAAGGGGTTGGCGGGTCTGAGCGGCGCGCATGGCCGTTTTCCGGTGCTGTGGCTGCGGAAAGTGAACTTGCGGCGGTTGAGAATGGGCCTTCGCGTGCTATCTTTCGATTCATCCCTGCGCCGGGGAAGATCGGCGCGCTGACCGGAGGAAGTCCCCTGTCCACCACCGTCCCGTCGGCCGACGTGCCGACCGCGACCACCGCGGAAAGCAGCGACCAGTTGCTTGCCCGCATCCTCGCCTCGCTCGATGACGACAAGGCCGAGGATGTCGTCACCATCGACCTGCGCGGACGTTCCGCCATGGCCGACCACATGGTCATCGCCTCGGGCCGCAACGCGCGCCAGGTGGCCTCCATTGCCGAAAAGCTGGTTGACCGTCTCAAGCACGAGGCCGGGCGCCAAGCCCGGATCGAGGGCAAGGACACCGGCGACTGGGTGCTGATCGACGCCGACGACGTCATCGTCCATGTCTTCCGCCCCGAAGTGCGCGAGTTCTACCAGCTCGAGAAGATGTGGATGCCCGCCGACGCAGTCGCCAGCCTGCGCAGCGGCACGGCCCTCAACGCCGCACAGCCGCTGGCCCAGTAAGGCCGGCCATGCTGCGGGTCCGTATCGCCGCGGTCGGGAGGCTGGCCGCGCGTGCCCCCGAGGCGGCGCTGATCCAGGATTATCTCGGCCGGTTCGCCCAGACTGGCCGCGCGCTCGGCCTTGGTCCCGCCGAAGTGGCCGAGGTCGAGGATCGCAAGGGCGGCGGCAGATCCGCCGAGGCCGCCCTTCTCTCTCGCCAGATTCCCGACGGCGCGGCGGTGATCGCGCTGGACGAACGCGGGCGGCTGCTCACCTCTCCCGACTTCGCCATGCATCTTGCCCGCTTCCGCGACGACGGCCGGTCCGACGCCGTGTTCCTGATCGGCGGCGCGGACGGGCTGGACCCTTCCTTGCGCGACCGTGCCGACGTGACTCTGTCCTTCGGCGCGATGGTCTGGCCGCACATGCTGGCCCGCGTGATGCTTTCCGAACAGCTTTATCGCGCCGCGACGATTCTTGCCGGATCGCCCTATCACCGGGCGTGATCGCCCCGCTTTGACGGACGGCCCCTGCCCGTGCGGTGCCGTCCTGACGGCGGGCCGGGCCTCAGCCGAGGTCGAAGGCGTCAATGGCGGCGATCGCTTCCTCGGCGGTCTCGACGAAGGTGAACAGGCCGAGGTCCTCGGGGCTGATGGTGCCGGCCTCGGCCAGCGCCTGCCAGTCGATGATGCGGTTCCAGAACTCGGTCCCGAACAGCAGGAACGGGATCGGCTTCATCCGGCCGGTCTGGATCAGGGTCAGCGCCTCGAACATCTCGTCCAGCGTGCCGAAGCCGCCGGGGAAGATCGTGATCGCCCGCGCCCGCATCAGGAAATGCATCTTGCGGATGGCAAAATAATGGAAGTTGAATGCCAGCTCCGGCGTCACGTAAAGGTTCGGCGCCTGCTCGTGCGGCAGCACGATGCCCAGGCCGATGGACTGGCCGCCCGCCTCGAATGCGCCCTTGTTCCCGGCCTCCATCACCCCCGGCCCGCCGCCGGTGCAGATCACCCATTCGCGCCCGTGACTGGCGATCGACCGCTGGGTGACGAGCCAAGCGAACCGCTCGGCCTCGGTGTAATAGGCCGACAGCCGCGCCAGCGTGGGGGTGCGCGCCTGTCCCGCGTGTTCCGGCGCCGGAATCCGCGCGCCCCCGAACATCACCACGGTCGAGGCGACCCCGCGTTCGTCCATGATCATCTCGGGCTTCAGCAGTTCAAGCTGCAGCCGGACAGGCCGCAGTTCCTCGCGCAGCAGGAATTCCGTGTCGGTGAAGGCGAGGCGATAGGACGGCGCGCGGGTCTGCGGCGTGTCCGGTTCCTGCGCGACTGCGATCACGTCCTGTTCGCTGTGGCGCAGGTTATGGCTGCGTTCGTCGTCGGGGGGCGTCATCCAAACCTCAAAGTGGCCACCGGCGTTGCACGGTCCTGACCCCCCGCTTATAGCCCAATGGTAAAGATTTCCACCCAACCGCCGGAAAGGGCCACCATGTCGAACGCTGCGCTTGAAACCGCCATCGAGGCCGCCTGGGACGCCCGCGACTCCCTCACCCCCGCGACGAAGGGCGAAACCCGCGACGCCATCGAGGCGACGCTGGAGGCACTCGACCGGGGCGAGCTGCGCGTGGCCGAAAAGCGCGGGGCCGACTGGCACGTGAACCAATGGGCGAAAAAGGCCGTGCTGCTGGGCTTCCGCCTTCAGGACATGGAACTGCATCCGGGCGGCCCGCAGGGCGGGACCTGGTGGGACAAGGTGGACGGCAAGTTCAAGGACTGGGACGAGGCCCGCTGGCGCGAGGCGGGCTTCCGCGCCGTCCCGACCTGCGTCGTCCGCCGTTCCGCCTTTATCGCCAAGGGTGTGGTGCTGATGCCCTCCTTCGTGAACCTCGGGGCTTACGTCGATGAGGGCACGATGGTCGATACCTGGGCCACGGTCGGTTCCTGCGCGCAGATCGGCAAGCGTGTCCACCTGTCGGGCGGCGTCGGCATCGGCGGTGTGCTGGAACCGATGCAGGCTGGCCCGACGATCATCGAGGACGACTGCTTCATCGGCGCCCGCTCCGAGGTGGTCGAGGGCGTGATCGTGCGCGAAGGTTCGGTCCTCGGCATGGGCGTCTTCATCGGCCAGTCCACCAAGATCCTGGACCGGGAAACCGGCGAGGTCATGTATGGCGAGGTGCCTGCGGGGTCCGTCGTCGTCGCGGGTTCGATGCCGTCCAAGAACGGCGTCCACCTTTACTGCGCGGTGATCGTCAAGCGGGTCGATGCCAGGACCCGCTCGAAGACCTCGATCAACGAGCTTCTGCGCGACTGATCATTCGGCGGGGCCGATCGCCGCATCCAGCGGCTCCAGCCCCTCGACCCGCGCCTGCAGGTGGTCGCCCGGCTGCACGGCGCCGACACCCGCAGGTGTGCCCGTATAGATCAGGTCGCCCGGCTCAAGGTGGTAATAGCGCGACAGGTCCGCGATCAGTTCGGGGATCGACCAGACCATGTCCGACAGCGGCGCATCCTGCCGCAGCGTGCCGTTCACCTGCAGGGTGATGCGCTGCCCGGACGGCTGGAAGCCCTCGGCCGGGGTGATCGGGCCGATCACGGCCGAGTTCTCGACATCCTTGCCCAGATCCCACGGGCGCTGTTTCGATTTCGCCACCGCCTGCAGGTCGCGCCGCGTCATGTCGAGACCGACCGCATGGCCGAAAACGCAGCCCATCGCGTCGGCAGGGGAAATGCCGAAGGCGGGGCGGCCCAGCGCCACGACCAGTTCGACTTCGTGGTGATAGTCTTCGGTGCCCGGCGGATAGGGCAGCGTGCCGCCCGTGGTCAGCGAAAAGGCCGACTTGGTGAAATAAAAGGGCGCCTCGCGGTCCACCTCGGCCCCCATCTCGGCGGCATGGGCGGCATAGTTGCGGCCGACGCAGAAGATGCGGCGGACCGGAAAGGCGGCGTTCTGCCCGGTCACCGGAACAGTCGGCAGAATGGGGGCGGGGAAGATCGTCTGGGTCACGGCGCGCTCCTTGGTTGCGGGCGCATCGAGAGCCGAGCCGCCCGCCCGCGTCAAGCGCGCTCTGGCAGCATGGGCGCGGCGTTTTCCAGCACCATGCCGCTGCGGCGGAAGGTGACGGCCGGGAATGATGCGGCGGCGATCCCGAAGGCCCTGCGCCTTGGCCTGCGGTCGGCCAACGCCCCAGCGAGCAGGCTGACGCAAGCGGCGATCATCCTCGGCTGCAGCTTGTCCTGGCGCCGGGGCGCGGGGCTGTTTCCCAACACCCGCTCGCTCCGGGACATCGGTCCTTCCGGGGGGAACGGGCCTTCCGGTCAGAACGGTCAGGATCAGGGGCATCCCGCAAGCATGTGACAGATCATCCAGCAGGGGCATCACGGGCGAAACCGGAAGATGCAGCCGTCCCCTCTGGCCGCCGGATTGACATGACCCTGCCGCGGGTCGTATCTCTGGCAGAAGGTCGCGGATGCGCCTTGGTTTCGTGATGCCCCGGCGGGGCTGCCCAGGTTCGGTCATCCAGCGGAGAACGGCTTGCCCTTCCCCTCTCTTTCCATTGCCGCTCCGGACGGGGCGGATACGGCTGTTGCGACCTCGCCGGGGGGCTTTGCCGCGACCCGGCTGCAGCCCGGTTGCGACCTGATCGACGGCCTGCGCCGGCTTCAGAGCCGGACGGGGGCCGGGGCCATGGCGGTCACAAGCTGCGTCGGTAGCCTGCGCGAAGTCCGGCTGCGCCATGCGAACCGCACCGAAGCGACCCTCTACCAAGGGCATTTCGAGATCCTGTCGCTGACCGGCACCATCGACCCCGCCCACCAGCACCTGCATCTGTCCATCGCCAACGGCGAGGGGCGGGCCTTCGGCGGCCACCTGCTGCCCGGCTCGCAGGTCTTCACCACCGCCGAGATCGTGGCGCTGCTGCTGCCCGACCTGCGCTTTTCCCGCCGGCCCTGCCCGCTTTCAGGCTTTGACGAGCTTTATATCGAACAGATGCCCGGATGATCCGCCTGCTTGCCCCCCTTCTCGCCCTGGCCCTGCCCCTTGCGGCCGAGGAACCGGACCGCGCTGCCTTGCAGGTGCTGGCGGGTTCCTGCGCCAACTGCCACGGCCCTGACGGGCACTCGCCCGGCGCCATCCCCTCGATCGCCGGGCTGCCGGCCGAGGAGACCGCCGCGAAGATGCTGGCCTTCCGCGACGGACAGGACCCCGCCGCCACGGTCATGCCGCGGCTGATGAAGGGCTATGACGAGGCGCAGATCCGCGCCCTCGCCGAATGGTTCGAAAGGGTGGACCCATGATCGCGCGCCGCAGCATCCTTCAGGGCATCGGCGCGGGGATCGGGGCGTTCGCCCTGCCCTCGCTGGTTCGCGGCCAAGGGGCAGCTCATGTGGTCGTGGTCGGCGGCGGCTTCGGCGGCGCCACCGCCGCCCGCTACCTGCGCCGGCTGGACCCCGCGGTGCGGATCACGCTGGTCGAGCCGAACGACCGCTTCGTCACCTGCCCCTTCTCGAACCTCTACCTCGCGGGCCTGCGCGACTGGGACAGCCTCGGCCACGGCTTCGACGACCTTCGCGCCCAGGGGATCGAGGTGATCCACGCCCGCGCCGAGGATGTGGACGCCACTGCCCGCACCCTCACCCTGTCGGACGGCGCGCGCCTGGACTGGGACCGGCTGGTGCTGTCGCCCGGCATCGACTTCCGCTGGAACGGGATCGAGGGCTATGACGAAGCCGCCACCGAGCTTGCCCCCCATGCCTGGAAGGCCGGTCCGCAGACGCAGCTTCTGCGCGCCCAACTGGAAGCCATGGAGAACGGCGGGCTGTTCGCCATGGTTGTCCCGCAGGGTGCCTTCCGCTGCCCGCCCGGTCCCTATGAACGGGCCAGCATGGTCGCGCATTACCTCAAGACCAACAAGCCGAAGTCGAAGATCCTGATCCTCGATTCGCAGGACAAGTTCTCGAAACAGGCGCTGTTCCAGCAGGGGTGGGACGCGCTTTATCCCGGCATGATCGAATGGGTCAGCCTGTCCGACGACGGGCTGGTGGAACAGGTGGACGCGAGCGCCCGCGAGGCCGTGACCGGCTTCGGCAACGTCCACAAGGCCGACGTGCTGAACGTGATCCCGCCGCAGAAGGCCGGGCTGATCGCCGAACGCGCGGGCGTCACGGACGACACCGGCTGGGTGCCGGTCGATGGCGACCGCTTCGAATCCGCGCGGGTGCCCGGCATCTTCGTCCTCGGCGACGCGACCATCGCGGCGCCCATGCCCAAGTCGGGCTTTGCCGCGAACACGCAAGGCAAGGTCGCGGCCGCCGTGATCGCCGCGGAACTCGCCGGGCGCGAGGCCCCACGGGCAAGCTACGCCAACACCTGCTACAGCCTGATCGGCCCCGACTACGGCATCTCGGTCGCCGGCGTCTATCGCGGCGAAAACGGGAGGGTCGTCGAGATCGAAGGCTCGGGCGGCGTCAGCCCATTGGACGCCGGCGCGGATTTCCGCCAGGCCGAGGCCGATTACGGCGCCGGCTGGTATGCCGCAATCTGCGCCGACATCTGGGGCACGCAGGCGTGAGCGTCGTCGCCCTCGGCCTGCTCCTCGGCGCTGTCTTCGGCGCCGCCGCCCGCGCAGGCCGCTTCTGCCTGCTGTGGGGGATCAAGGGGCTGGTGCCGGGGAAGGCTGCGCGCGATCTTTCGGCGTTGCGGGCCTTTGCGCTGGCCCTCGCCGTGGCGCTGGCCGGGTCGCAGGCGCTGAACCTTATGGGCGGCACCGACCTGTCCGCCGCCCTGCCGCTGCGGGCGGGCAGCCCGTGGCTTTCCATGCTGATCGGCGGGGCGATCTTCGGCCTCGGCATGGTGCTGGCCAATTCCTGCGGGGCGCGGGCGCTGGTGCTGCTGGCGGGGGGCAACCTGCGGTCGCTGGTGGTGCTGCTCTGCCTCGGGCTGGCGGCGCAGGCCACGCTGACCGGCGTTCTGGCCCCGGCCCGCGCGGCGGTCCAGCAACTCGGGCAGGCGAGCCTTGCCGGGCTGTCGCTGCCGCAACTCATCGCGAGCGCCGGCATCCCGGCGCAGGCCGCCCTGGCAATTGCCACGATCCTGCCCGCGCTGGCGCTGGCAGCCTTCGCCTGGCCGCTGATAAGCCGCCGCCCGCTTGAGGCGGCGATGGCCGCCATCATCGGCGCAACGGTCGTCGGCGGCTGGTGGATCACCTTCGCCACCGACGACCCCTTTGACCCGAAGCCGCTGACCTCGCTCAGCTACATCGGCCCGATGGGGGAAAGCGTGCTGTGGCTGATGCTATCGACCGGGCGGCAGGCGGCTTTCGGCGTCGCCATCATCGGCGGCACCCTGATCGGCGCCTTCGCCACCGCCCTTCTCACCCGCAGCCTGCGGGCCGAAAGCTTCGGCTCGCCCCGGCAGACCGTCGCCTCGGCCCTCGGCGGCGCGCTGATGGGCTTCGGCGGCGTGTTGGCGCTTGGCTGCTCCATCGGACAAGGGCTATCGGGCCTTTCCACCCTCTCGGTCGCCAGCCTCATCGCCTTTGCCGGCATCCTCGCCGGCACGATGCTGGGCCTGACGATCCTTCCTGCTTTTCCTGAAAGGACATGAACATGATCCGCCGCCGCACGCTTCTGACTGCCGCGCCGGCCCTCGCGCTGGGCGCAGGGCTGATGAACCTTACCCCGGCGCTGGCCGCCCCCGCCGCCCTGACAGGGAAAACCGTTCTCAAGCCCCGCTCGGGCAGCGCCCCCCGCATCGTCATCGCGGGCGGCGGCTGGGGCGGGCTGACCGCCGCGCGCTACGTCAAGCAGGAACTGCCCGACGCCGAGGTGATCCTGCTGGAACGCAACCCCTTCTTCTGGTCCGCCCCCTTCTCGAACAAGTGGCTGATCGACGTGGTGGACACGGGCTTCCTCGTCCACGACATGCAGCGGCCCGCGAACAGATACGGCTACACCCTGATCCAGTGCGACGTCACGGGGATCGAGCGTGACAAGAAGATCGTCCGCACCTCCAAGGGGAACGTGGACTATGACTTCCTGATCCTGTCGGGCGGCATCCGCGACGCCTGGGACGTCTGGTTCGGGGACGACCAGGCGGCGATCGACCATACCCGCGCGCATTACGCCTCCGCCTATATCCCGCAGGGACAGATGCTGGGGCTGAAGGACAAGGTCCGCAGCTTCCAGGGCGGCACCATCGTGATGACCCTGCCGCCGCCGCCCCACCGCTGCCCGCCCTCGCCCTATGAACGCGCCTGCCTGATGGCATGGCATTTCAAGACCAACAACATCCCGGCGAAGATCGTGATCCTCGATCCCAAGCCGCAGGTCGCCCCCATCGGCGCGGGCTATCGCGCGGCCTTCGCCGAGCTTTACCCCGACATCATCACCCATGTCCCGAATGCGCGGGTGAAGGAGGTCGATCCCTTCAACAAGCGGATCATGACCGAGGCAGGCGATTTCGACTTCGACGACGCCATCTTCATGCCGCCGCATCAGGCGGCCGAGATGGTGTTCCACGCCGACCTGATCGGCAAGGACGCCGAGGGCAGATCCACCGGCTGGGCCGACATGCACCCGCGCCTTTACCACGCCAATGCGGACGAGGACGTCTATATCGTCGGCGACAGCATGGGCCCGATCTCGCCCCAGTTCGGGCATTACCCGAAAAGCGCCCATGTCGCGAATTACATCGGCAAGCTGGTGGCGAAGAACATCAGCGAGCGCGTGCGCGGCGAGGAGGTCGTGGCGCGGCTGCCCGACAACCTCTGCTACATGCTGGTCAACGGCGACCCGCGCGAGGCGATCTCGGTCGAGTTCCTGTATGAGGTCGGGGCTGACGGGCTTGTGCAGCAGACGCAGATTGATATCGACGTCCGCACCCCCGACCTGATGGAGGAAGACCTTGTCTGGATCAACGGGATGTTCGATGACTTCGTTCGTGTCTGACCTTGACCGGCGCGGGTTGCTGATGGGCGGCGCGGCGCTTGCCGGCATGGCGGCGCTGGGCCTGCGCCCGGCGCTGGCGCAAAGCTCGCTGGCGATGCCGCAGCTCGACTCGGCCCTGGCCGAAGACCTCGCGGCCGAGTTCGCAGGCGGCGCCACGCCCCTGACCGAAGGGCTGGCGCTGGACCTGCCCGCGCTGGGCGACAACCCCGCCGCCGTGCCGGTGCGCGTCCATGTGACCGAACCGATCACTGAGGACTCGTGGTGCGAGGAGATCATCGTCATCGCCGAACTGAACCCCCTGCCCTTCGCCTGCCGCTTCCGCTTCACCCCCGCCACCGGCTCGGCCGACGTGGCGGTGCGGCTGCGGCTGATCGGGACCATGCCGGTGCGGGCGCTGGCGCGGATGAACGACGGCCGGGTGCTGGTCGCGCGGCAGGAAATCACCGTCGCCGCCGGCGGCTGCGGATTGTAAGGAGCCTGCCATGTCCCGTCCCCCCCGCATCTGGATCAGCAACGAAACCCCAGCCAAGGACGAGATCGTCCGCGTTCGCGCCCAGATCGTCCATGTCATGGAAAGCGGCTTCCGCCTCGATGCCAATGGCGATCCGATCCCCGCCGACATCCTGACCGGCTTCACCGCGACCCTGGGCGATACGCTGCTGATGGAATGGCTGCCGGAAACGGCGATCTCGCAGAACCCCTATCTCGAGTTCACCTTTGCCGCCCGCCAGCCCGGCACCCTGCGCATGGCGTGGTTCGACGCAACCGGCACCGTGACCGAGGCCGAGCGCGAGATCACCCTCGCCTGAGACCGGCGGGCGGCATCGCCGCCCGTCCCTTCACGCGCCGATGAAGTCCCGCACGAAGGCGGTGGCAGGACGGGCGCGGATATCGGCAGGCTTGCCGATCTGCTCGATCCGGCCCATCGACATGACGACCACAAGGTCGGCCAGTTCCATCGCCTCGTCCTGGTCATGGGTGACGAATACGGTCGTCAGCCCCGTCTCGTCATGGATTTCGCGCAGCCCCTGCCGCAGTTCCTTGCGCACCTTGGCGTCCAAGGCCCCAAAAGGCTCGTCCAGCAGCAGCATCCGCGGCTCGATAGCCAGCGCACGGGCCAGCGCCACCCGCTGGCGCTGGCCGCCGGACAACTGGCTGGGATAGCGGTCGGCGATCTGGGGAAGCTGGATCAGGTCCAGAAGCTTCGTCACCCGCCGGGCGATTTCCGCCTTTGGCGGGCGGCTCGCGCGGGGCCGGGCGTTCAGGCCATAGGCGATGTTGTCAAAGACCGTCATGTGCCGAAACAGCGCGTAGGACTGGAAGACAAAGCCCGCGCGGCGTTCCTGCACAGTCATGCCGGTCGCGTCATGCCCGTCGAACAGCACCCGCCCCGAGGTCGGGTATTCCAGCCCCCCGAGAATGCGCAAGAGCGTCGTCTTGCCCGACCCCGAGGGTCCCAGCAGCGCGACCAGCGCGCCGCCAGGAATGGACAGCGACACCGGATGCAGCGCCGCGGTCGTGCCGAACAGCTTCGAGATTTCGTCGATCTGGATCACCATGACCATGTCCTTTCAGTGCCGCCTCTGGGCTGCCAACGCATCGGCATGGCGGATTTCCAGCGAGGTCTTGACCAGCAGCGTGACCAGCCCCAGCAGCGCCAGCAGCGCCGCCATCGTAAAGGCCGCCACGGAAAGATATTCGTTGTAAAGCATCTCGATGGTGATCGGCATGGTCGCCGTCTGCCCGCGGATCTTGCCCGAGACGACCGCGACCGCCCCGAACTCGCCCATCGCCCGGGCGTTGCACAGCAGCACGCCATACAGCAGCGCCCAGCGGATGTTGGGCAGGGTCACGGTCCAGAAGACACGCCAGCCGGAGGCGCCGAGGGTCAGGGCGGCTTCCTCCTCGGCGCGGCCCTGCTCGATCATCACCGGGATCAGCTCGCGGGCGACGAAGGGGAAGGTCACGAACATGGTGGCGATCACGATGCCCGGCAGGGCGAAGACGATGGGAAAGCCATGCGCCACCAGCCATCCCCCGATCATCGAGTTCGCTCCGAAGGTCAGCACGATGCAAAGCCCCGCCACCACCGGGCTGATGGAAAACGGCAGGTCGATCAGCGTGATGAGAAAGGCCTTGCCGCGAAAGTCGAACTTGGTGATCGCCCAGGCGGCGGCCAGCCCGAAGACCGCGTTCAGCGGCACGGCGATGGCCGCGACCAGCAGCGTCAGCCGGATCGCCGACCAGGCCTGCGGGTCCGACAGGCTGGCCACCGCCGCGCCGATCCCGCGCGACAGCGCCTCGGCGAAGACGGTGACCAGCGGGGCCAGCACCAGCAGGCCGATGCCGGTGACGGCCAGCAGGATCAGCGCGATCCGCAGGGCCGGGGCTTCAGCCGTGGGCGCGCGGAAGCGGCGGACGGGGCCAAGGGAGATGTCAGACATATCCGATCCTCCGACGGCTCCAGATCTGGATGAGGTTGATCGCCAGCAGCATCGCGAAGGAGATCAGCAGCATGGCGATGCCGATCGCCGCGGCGGCGTCATAGTTGAATTCCTCAAGCTGGATCACGATCAGCAGGGGCGCGATTTCCGTCACCAGCGGGATGTTCCCGGCGATGAAGATGACCGAGCCGTATTCCCCCACGGCGCGGGCCAGCGCCAGCGCGAAGCCCGTCAGTGCGGCGGGCGCCAGCATCGGCAGGATCACATGGTGCAACGTGTAAAGCCGTGACGCCCCCAGCGTGGCCGAGGCCTCCTCGACCTCGCGCTCGATCTCCTCGATGACCGGCTGGACGGTGCGGGTGACAAAGGGCAGGCCCACGAAGATCAGCGCGATCAGGATACCCCATTGCGTATAGGCGATCTTGATCCCCCAGTCCGCCAGCACCGAGCCGAAGGCCCCGTTCGGCGCGTAAAGCGCGGTCAGCGCGATCCCGGCAACGGCGGTGGGCAGCGCGAAGGGCAGGTCCACCGCCGCATCCAGCAGGCGGCGGCCGGGGAAGCGATAGCGCGCCAGCACCCAGGCCAGCATCACCCCGAAGACAAGGTTGAACATCGCGGCCAGGAAGGACAGCCGGAAGGACAGCCACAGCGCCTTCCAGACGCGCTCGCGGTTCACGGTGGCCCAGATATTTGACAGGCCGAAATCGGCGCCCTTGAGAAGCAGGGCGCCGATGGGCAGCAGCACGACCACCGACAGCATCGCCATGGTCACCCCCATCGCCAGGCCGAAGCCCGGGATGGGGGACCGCTGCACGAAGGGGCGGCCGCTCATTTCGGCACGTAGATCTGGTCGAAGATGCCGCCGTCGCCGAAGTGTTCGGGCTGCACTTTGGCCCAGCCGCCGAAATGGGCGATGTCCACCAGATCGAGCTTGGGAAAGCGGGCCACATCCTCGGGGGCCGCAGCCGAGGCATCCCAGGCGCGGTAATAGTGCTTGAAGGCCAGCGCCTGCCCCTGCGGCGAATACAGGAAGTTCAGGTAGCCCTCGGCCAGCGCCCGCTGCTCGTCATTGGCGATGTTGGCCTCCACCACCGCGACCGGCGGCTCGGCCAAAACCGAAACCGAGGGCACCACGATGTCGAACTGATCCTCGCCCAGTTCCTTCAGCGCCAGATAGGCCTCGTTTTCCCAGGCCAGCAGCACGTCGCCGATGCCGCGCTGGGCGAAGGTCGTGGTCGCCCCGCGGGCGCCCGAATCCAGCACCGGCACGTTGCGGAACAGCGCCCCCACGAAGTCCTGCGGGTTCTGCCCGTTGCGTTCCGCCCAAGCCCAGGCCGCCAGATAGTTCCAGCGCGCCCCGCCCGAGGTCTTGGGGTTCGGGGTGATGACCTCGACCCCTTCCTTCACCAGATCGCCCCAGTCGCGGATGCCCTCGGGGTTGCCCTCACGCACCAGGAACACGACCGTCGAGGTATAGGGCGACGAGTTGTGCGGCAGCCGCCCCTGCCAGTCGGCGGGCAGCTTGCCGGCCTCGGCGATGCGGTCGATGTCGGACGCCAGCGCCAGCGTCACCACCTGCGCGTTCAACCCCTCGACCACCGAGCGCGCCTGCGCGCCGGACCCGCCGTGGCTGGTTTCGATCTGCGGCGCGGGGTTGCCCTGCGCGGTCCAGTATTCGGTGAAGGCGGCGTTCACGTCGCGGTAAAGCTCCCGCGTCGGATCGTAGCTGACGTTCAGCAGCGATTCGGCGCGGGCGCCGCCGATGCCCAGCGCCAGCGCGGCTAGGATCGCGCCCCCTGTCAGCAGCGGGCGCACCCGCCGCAGGGGCGTCATGATCTCGGCAAGGGTCAGGGGCCGGGGGCGAGGGGCGATGGAACCAAGGGTCTGCCGGGTCATCTGGTTGTTCCTCATGATCGCGCGGCCGCCAGGGGCCGTCGCCATGGGATAAATATCGAGTCAGAAAGTCGTCTATGGCAAGAAAAAAATCACGGCGTATTTTATCGTGATTTGAGAATACCATTCTCTCGCCTGCTCCCGCCTGGCCGGGCATGAGGCGTGCGCGAAAACGCCCCCGGCCTGCGTGGCGGGACGGACCGGGCAGAACCCGCACAGGGCTTGTCAGGGCTCGGCCATGACCCGGCTGGCGATGTCGTCCGATCGCATCAGGTCGGCCAGCGTCAGCGAATCGATGATCAGCAGATAGGTCCAGAACACATCCGCGAAGGTCTTGCGGATGCGGCAGGTTTCCTCGTCGGTGCAGTCGGCGCAGCGCTGATAGGCGCTGCGCGACAGGCAGGGCAAGGGCGCCAGCGGCCCGTCGATCAGCCGCAGCAGTTCCGACAGCTTCACCTCTGCCGGGCGCTTGACCAGCACATATCCCCCCGTCCGCCCGCGCCGCGAGGCGATCACCCCGCTGTCCCGGATCTCCAGCAGGATATGTTCCAGGAACCGCTTTGGCGTGCCGGACCGCCTGGCGACCTGCTCGATCGGCAAGGGCTGCGGTGTGTCCGAGGCCGCCTCGTCGGCCAGGACCAGCAGCGCCTTGAGCGCGTATTTCATCTTCTGCGTGATCATCAGCAAGCCGTAGGCAGGCACCGGCGTCGCCGCAAGCACCGCGAGGGGAAGAATAAAAGACGACTTGGATAATAGACATTCCTGCGCCAGAATGCCAGCCATGCGGGACGCGACAAGAGGACGCCATGACCACGCTCGATCTCATCGACCGCAAGATCGTCGCAGCCCTGATGCGCGACGCGACGCAGCCCATCGGCCGGATCGCCGACCAGGTGGGCCTGTCCCAGACACCCTGCTGGAAACGCATCCAGAAGCTGGAAGCCACGGGCGTCCTGACCGGCCGCGTGGCGCTGGCAGACCCCGCCAAGCTGGGGCTCGGCCTGACCGTCTTCGCAGGCGTCGAGGCGCCCGACCACTCGCCCGAATGGCGCGCGGGCTTCGAATCGGCGCTGGCCGCGATGCCCGAAGTGCGCGAGGTCTATCGCATGGCCGGCGTCTACGACTACCTGCTGCAGATCGTGGCCCGCGACGTCCCGGCCTTTGACGCGTTCTACAAGCGCCTGACCACGATGGTGACCGTCAAGTCGTGCTCGTCCCTGTTCGTGCTGGAACGGCTGAAGGCAACGCCGGGCTATCCGCTGGACACCAGCACGCGCTGAAAGCGGCCTGCGGCGCGGAAGCCCCCTTCTCAGCCGAAGGACCGCAGGCCTGCCGCGTAATCGGCGAAATCCGTGCGGTCGAGATAGGATTTCACCGCCTCGCGCTTGGCAAAGGTGTCGCCGGCCCAATCGGTGATGAAGCGGACGCGCGTGCGCTCCATGCTGCGGAAATCGAAGTGGCAGGGGGCTTTCGGCGACAGAAGATCCGTCAGCCGATGATGCTTCAGAAAGTCGAGCATTGCGTGGAAGGCTTCCGGCGGCAGCACGCGCAGCTGATCCACCCACGGCTTGATCTCGCCCACGAAATGAACCAGCCGCGGTCGACGCCCGACGGTCAGGCCCAGCACCTTGCGCGACACCTGCCAGTTCCAGCCCGGCGACAGTTCGCACCACTGGGTAGCCAACACCGCGTTCAGCGCACATTGATCCACGAACCGAAGGAAATCCCGATTGTCGGTTATGAACGCGAATGTCCGGGCTGAAATCTTGGCATCGACATAGGCGGTCCCGTCGATCAGCAGCACGCCCGAGTTGAAATACTCCAGCCGATCGACACCGCACCTGCGCGCAAGCTGGTTGATGTAGCGTTCCATCCACCGCTTGCCGCTGGGCCACTGAAGCTTGTCGCGCACCGCGGCCACCAGCTTGCCCTCCAGATCGACGGCAAGCAAGTCGGCCAGAGAACCCCAGGCTTGGAACACGTCGCCGTCAAGATAGATGATCCGTGGATAGCTGCGGCCAAGTTCCTCCAGCGCGACAAGCCGCAGCAGGGACGCTGCCGGGATATGCCCCTTGGCCGCAAGCGAATATGATTCCGGCAGTTCCTCGATCCGGTGCAGCGTGATTTCGGGAGGAAGGATATCCAGCACGCGCTGATCGACGTCACCCGCCAGATAAAGATGGTGATCCAGCGCCTTTCCGGCGTCGAACGCCATCGAGCGCATCAGCAGAAAGGCGCTCTGCCAAGCCCAGTTGGCATCCGAACAGACCACGACGCATCCGCGGAGGTGCCGCGCCGCGGGAAAGAAATCATTCATGTCGCGAACTCTGCACGGCCAGATCAACTTTGACGGGTATCTTCCCGGCTCTTGGCAGCATCTGCAGAAAGGCGCAAGCGGCTGCCTCAATCCACCCGTGGTTGCAGCGGCTGGCGGGTGCGGCGGCGGCGGATGCTGGCGCGGTATTCGGCGTCGAAGTAGCGCACGATCACCCCCAGCCCCGCCGCCAGCGGCACCGCCAGCAGCAGCCCGGCAAAGCCGAAGAGCGTTCCGCCCACCGCCAACGACAGCAGCAGGAAGACCGGGTGCAGCTTGACCGAATCGCCCACGATCCGGGGAGTGACGAAGTTGCCTTCGACCACCTGGCCAAAGACGAAGATGAAGGCCACCAGCGCCACCCGCCACCAGTCGCCCCAGAACTGCACCAGCGCCACCCCCGTCGCCAGAATGAAGCCCGAGAAGGACCCCAGGTAGGGGATGAAGTTCAAAAGCCCCGAAGCAATCCCGATCAGAAGCCCGTAGTTCAGGCCCAGCGCCATCAGCACCGTGGAATAGAAGGTCGCAAGCAGCCCGCCCACGATCACCTGCCCCCGCACGAAGCCCGTCATCACTCCGTCGATGTCCCGGGCGAGGCGGCGGATCAGCGGCGCCTGTCCCGGCGGCAGGCGCTTGTTCACGCCCTGCACGATGCGGTCCCAGTCATACAGCATGTAGATCGAGACGGTCATCGTGGCGATGAAGATGAAGATGGTGCCGACGGCGCTGATGACGGTGCTGACGGTGCCGCCCAGCAGCATCAGCGCGGTCAGGCGGATGCGGTCGGAAAGGTCGGTGATGAACTGGCGCAGGAAGCCGCCGTCCTCCATCATCTCGGGGAAATGCATGGTCAGGAAGTCAAAGCCCGAGCGCACGGCGCGCGGCAGCGCCTCGACCGCCTGGCGCACCTGCGCGATCAGCGTCGGCAGCAGCCACAGGGCGGCCGCGACCATGGCCGACAGGCTCACCAGCATGATGACCGCCACCGCCCAGCCGCGTGAAAACCCCATCCGCTCCAGCCGGTCGGCGAGGGGATCCAGGAAATAGGCCAGCGCCGTGCCCAGCACGAAGGGCGCCAGCACGTTGCCCAGGCGGCCGACCAGCATGACCGCCAGGACCAGCCCGGCCAGCATCCAGATCGTCCGCGGCCGAACCATTACCAGCATGTCGCAACCGTCCCCGTTTTGGGTGCGACTATTGGCGAGAACGGCCTTTTACGCAACGCTGCTCGGCTCACACGGCCTACACCTCCGCATGAGGAAAAGGGGGCGACCTGCGTCCCCCTTCATTCTTCTTCGTTCAAATATCCCGGACTGCCGAGCGCCCGGAACAGGAGGCGTATCAGAAAACAACCATAACGGCTGTTTTCCCGCCGGATGGTCCGCTGGAACCTGTCCAGCGAGGCTGGGGTCGGCAGGCCCGAGCGGGGGGCAGCGCCCCGGTCCGGCACCTCCCCTCATTCGGCGGGAATCGCCGCAAGCTCCCCCGTCCCGGCCAGCGGGTGCTTGAGATGCGGCAGCATCTCGCGCGGGCAGAGTTGCAGGAAGTGCGCCCGCTCGCGCTCCCAGTCGGCCAGGATGTCGGCCGCCCGCCTGCTTCCTGTCTCGGCGCCGTGGCGCTCGATCAGCCCGCGCAGTTCGGCTTCCCAATGCGCCACCGTCACCGGACAGGTCACCAGCGTCTCGGCGTTGATGTAGCGTTCTGCCACGCGCCGAGGGTCGTACAGATAGGCCATCCCCCCGGTCATCCCCGCGCCGAAGTTCGCGCCGATGGAGCCAAGGATCACCGCCACCCCGCCGGTCATGTATTCGCAGCCGTTGGTCCCGCAGCCCTCGATCACCACCTTCGCGCCCGAGTTCCGCACCGCGAACCGCTCCCCTGCCCGCCCGGCGGCGAACAGCCAGCCGTCGGTCGCGCCATACAGCACGGTGTTGCCGATGATGACGTTGTCGGCGGCGACCAGCGGGCTGCCCATCGCGGGCTTCACAACAATGATCCCCCCGGACAGCCCTTTGCCGACATAGTCGTTGGCATCGCCCGAGACCTCGATCTTCAGCCCCGGCGCGGCAAAGGCCCCCAGCGACTGCCCGGCCGAACCCGTCAGCCGCACCGTCAGGTGGTCCGGCTGCAGGCTGTTCCGCATCCCGTACCGCTGCACGATCAGCGAGGATGTCCGCGTCCCCACCGTCCGCTGGGTGTTCCGCACCGCATAGGACAGCTGCATCTTCTCGCCATCCTCGAAGAAGCGGGCGGCGTCGCGAGCGATCTCGGCGTCCAGCGTGTCCATCACCGCGTTGCGGGGCTTGGACCGGTCATAGACGATCTTCTCCGACCCATCGACGGTGATCAGCAGCGGGTTCAGGTCGAGGTCATCGAGGCTGGCCGAGCCGCGCGACACCTGCGTCAGCAGGTCCGCCCGCCCGATCACCTCGTCCAGGGACCGCGCGCCGATGGACGCAAGGATCTCCCGCACCTCCTGCGCGTAGAAGGTGATGAGGTTCACGACCTTGTCGGCCGAGCCGGTGAACATCGCCCGCAGCCGTTCGTCCTGCGTGCAGACCCCCACCGGGCAGGTGTTCGACTGGCACTGACGCACCATGATGCAGCCCATGGCGATCAGGGCGGCGGTGCCGATGCCGTATTCCTCGGCCCCCATCATCGCCGCCATCACCACGTCGCGCCCCGTCCGCAGCCCGCCATCCGTCCGCAGCGTCACCCGGTCGCGCAGCCGGTTCATGGCGAGAACCTGGTGCGCCTCGGTCAGCCCCATCTCCCACGGCAGGCCCGCGAACTTGATCGACGTGGCCGGCGAGGCCCCGGTGCCGCCGTTATGGCCCGAGATCAGGATGACATCGGCCTTGGCCTTGGCGACGCCCGCCGCGATGGTGCCGACGCCGCCGCCCGCGACCAGCTTGACCGTGATCTTCGCCCGCGGGTTGATCTGCTTGAGATCATAGATCAGCTGCGCCAGGTCCTCGATCGAATAGATGTCGTGGTGCGGCGGCGGCGAGATCAGCGTCACCCCCGGCGTCGAATGCCGCAGCCGCGCGATCAGGCTCGTCACCTTCATCCCCGGCAACTGCCCGCCCTCGCCGGGCTTGGCCCCCTGCGCGACCTTGATCTCCAGCTCCTCGCAGGCATTCAGGTATTCGGCGGTCACGCCGAAGCGCCCCGAGGCCACCTGCTTGATCTTGGCACAGGGGTTGTCGCCGTTCGGCAGGGGGGCGCTGTGGGCCGGGTCCTCGCCGCCCTCACCCGAATCGGACTTGGCCCCGATCCGGTTCATGGCGATGTTCAGCGTCATATGCGCCTCGGGCGACAGCGCCCCTAGGCTCATCCCCGGCGTCACGAAACGCTTGCGGATCGATGTGATCGACTCCACCTCCTCGATCGGCACCGGCTTGCCCAGCGGCTTGATGTCCAGAAGGTCGCGCAGGTGGATCGGCGGATTCGCCCGCATCGCGCCGGAAAACTGCTTCCAGATTTCATAGGAGGCCTTCTCGCAGGCCAGTTGCAGCAGCCGCATGGTGCTGGCCTCCCAGGCGTGCTTCTCGCCCGAGCGCCGCGCCTTGTAGAAGCCGCCGACTGGCAGAAGATCAGCCGTGGGCGTGTGCCAGCCCTTGTGGTGGATCTCCTCCAGCTTGGCCTGAAGCCCGTGCAGGCCGATGCCCGAAATCCGGCTCTGCATCCCGGGGAAGTATTCCGCGACCATCGCGCGCGACAGCCCCACGGCCTCGAAGTTCAGCCCGCCTCGATAGGACGACAGGACCGAGATTCCCATCTTCGCCATGATCTTCAGCAGGCCCGCGTCGATGGCGTCGCGGTAGTTGCGCATGATCTGGATCAGGTCGCCCTTGAGCAAGCCCCGCTCGATCCGCTCGGCGATGGTGTCCTGCGCCAGATAGGGGTTCACCGTGGTCGCCCCGCAGCCGATCAGCACCGCGACGTAATGCGGATCGATGCACTCGGCCGACCGCACGTTCAGCGAGCAGAAGGTCCGCAGCCCCTTGCGCGTCAGCCAGCTATGCACCGCCGAGGTCGCGAGGATCATCGGCAGCCCGATCCGCGCCTCGCCCTGATGCTCGTCCGTCAGCACCAACTGGCCTGCGCCCGAGCGCACGGCATCCTCGGCCTCGGCGCGGATGCGTGCCAGCGCCTCGGCCATCGCATTCGGTCCCGCGCCATCGGCGAAGGTGCAGTCGATCCAGGTCACGGCATCGCCGAACATCCGCACGACCTCGGCCAGTTCGCCATTCGCAAGGAAGGGCGTCTCCAGCAGGGTGATCTCGGTATGCCTGGAGGACTCGTCCAGCACGTTCTTGAGGTTGCCGAAGCGCGTCTTGAGGCTCATCACCCGGCTTTCGCGCAGGGAGTCAATCGGCGGGTTTGTCACTTGGCTGAAGTTCTGCCGGAAGAAATGGCTCAGCGGCCGGTATTGCGCCGAAAGCACCGCAGGCGGCGTGTCGTCGCCCATGCTTGCCAGCGCCTCCTTGCCGTCCTCGGCCATGGGGGCCAGCACCGACTCGATCTCCTCGACGGTGTAGCCCGCGGCGATCTGGCGGCGGCGCAGCTCCTCGCCGGTGTAGGTCACCGGCTCGGGCAGGTTCTCCAGCATCGTGCCGGGGGCCACGACCTTTTCCACCCAGTCGCCGAAGGGCTGGCTGGCCGCGAGCTTATCCTTCAGCTCGACATCGTGATAAAGTCGGCCTTCCTGAATATCGACGGCGATCATCTGCCCCGGCCCCAGCGCGCCCTTTTCGCGCACCGATGCCTCGTCCACCGGCACCATGCCGACCTCGGACCCCGCGATCAGCAGGTTGTCGCCCGTCACCACATAGCGCATCGGCCGCAGCCCGTTGCGGTCCAGACCTCCGCAGACCCAGCGCCCGTCCGTCATGGCCAGCGCCGCAGGCCCGTCCCAAGGCTCCATGATGGAATTGCAATAGGCATACATGTCCGCCCAGGGCTTCGGCAGGTCGGTCGTGGCCTTCGACCAGGCCTCGGGCACCATGATCGTCTTGACCATCGGCGCGTTGCGCCCCGACCGCACCATCACCTCGAACACCGCATCCAGCGCCGCCGAGTCGCTGGAGCCGCCCGGCACGATCGGCTTGATGTCCTCGGCCATGTCCCCGAAGGTGCTCGACGCCATCCTGATCTCATGGCTTTTCAGCCAGTTGAGGTTGCCCTTCAGCGTGTTGATCTCGCCGTTATGCGCGAGCATCCTGAACGGCTGCGCCAGCCACCACTGCGGGAAGGTGTTGGTGGAATAGCGCTGGTGATAGATGGCGAAGGCGCTCTCGAACCGCTCGTCCTGCAGGTCGGGGTAGAAGACGGCGACCTGCTCGGCCAGCATCATCCCCTTGTAGATGATCGACCGGCAGGACAGCGTGCAGATATACATCCCCGCGATCTGGGCGGCGACCGCCGCGCGCTCGATCCGGCGGCGGATGATGTAAAGCTCGCGCTCGAAGGCTTCCTCGTCGATGTCCTTCTCGCAGCGGATCAGGATCTGCTCGATCTCGGGGCGCGTCGCGTTGGCCTTTTCCCCCAGCACCGCCGTGTTCACCGGCACGTGCCGCCAGCCGTAGATGTAATGCCCCATCCGCAACACTTCGGTTTCCACGATGGTCCGGCAGCGTTCCTGCGCCCCGAAATCCGTGCGCGGCAGGAACACCTGCCCCACGGCGATCATCTTCGACGCATCCGGCTCGTGCCCGGTGCTGCGGACCTGGTCGTGGAAGAAGGGGACCGGGATCTGGACATGGATGCCCGCGCCGTCGCCGGTCTTGCCGTCGGCATCGACCGCCCCCCGGTGCCAGACCGCCTTCAGCGCGTCGATGCCATGTTCCACCACGCGGCGCGAAGGGGTGCCGTCGATGGAAACCACCAGCCCGACCCCGCAGGAGGAATGTTCATCCTCGGCCCGATACAGCGAGTTTTCCGCCATCCACGCGCGGCGGGCTTCTTCCTTGGCTTGCCAAGCGTCGGTCATGCGTCTCCCTCCACATGGGGATGTGTTTGTTCATATTCGACCCGCGTGATCCGCGGATGGTCGCCCGAGAAACCGGCAAAGCGATGCGCCTGATCCGCATAAACCTCGCGCACCAGCGGGAAATCGGCGGCCCCCTCGAAAAGCCCCGGCGACAGTTCGTAGTCACCGCCATGGTCGCGCATCCACAGGCTCGATCCGCAGCGCGGGCAGAAGGCGCGTTCCGAGAAATCCGACGAGGCGTAACGCCCCACCTCTCCGCTCACCGTCACCGCATCGGCAGGCGCCACGAACCCGGCCATGATCCCCCCGCCCCAGCGGCGGCACATGGCGCAGTGGCAGACGCTGACCTCGCCGTTGAAGCGGGCGGCGGTGATCCTCACCGCCCCACACAGGCACCGCCCCTCGATCATGCCCCGCCCCCCGCGGGCATCCCGACCATCTGCATGTTGCAGTCATAGTCGGGGGTCGTTCCCCCGAAGCCCGCCTCGCCCCGCCGGATGAAGCGGACGGGCGAATCGTTCGTCTCCTGCGCCTCTCCGGTCCAGTCGGTCGAGGTCTCGGCCCCGCCGAAGAACCGCCCCAACTCGCGGCTGACGAATTGCGAGCCGTTGCGCTCGATCAGAAGCTCTCCCGACTCGGCGAATGTCCGCAGGTTGAACCGCGTGGTGTCCAGCGTCTCGCCGTCGATCTCGACCGTGCCGGTCAGGTCGTCGCGACCGATGTGGCGCAGCCGCTCGCCGCTGTCCGACCGGGTCCAGAAATCGAAATCGTCGCTGCCGGTCTGCAGCAGGGTGGACAGGCTGGCGTGGTCGCGGGCATCCGGGTCCAGACGGTCGGTGATGCCGCTGACAAGATCGGTGCTTTCCATCCAGCGCGTCTCGGCGTCGATGCGGGACTGGCTGACCAGGCCCTCGTCGGTGAAATAGGCCACCCACTGGTCTCCCGGCGCATCACCCTCGCAGCGGTAGTGCTGGGCCACGGTGCAGGACCGCTGCTGCACGGTCAGGTCAAGCCGGCAGCCCTGCGGCGGGGTCCATTCGGCGGCAAGAGCGGGCGAGGCGCCCAAGACCAGAACAAGGCAGAGACGCTGACCCATGCGCCGCAACGCGGCGGCCTTTGCCGCACCTGCGATATGCATCGCCTGTGCATCATCCGTGCATGGTTTGTGCATGACATTCACTCCGCTGCAACCCGGGCCTCAGTGATCAGTTCGGCGGCAATGGCGTCAGCCGCCTCGCGCCCGTCGCGGATCGCCCAGACGACAAGGCTGGCGCCCCGCACGATATCCCCCACCGCCCAGACGCCGGGCAGAGAGGTGCGATGGGTCCGGTAATCGGCGCGGATCGTGCCCCAGCGCGTGACTTCAAGGCCGGAGACGTCCCAAAGGCGGGGGATGTCCTCGGGCTCGAAGCCCAGCGCCTTGATGACAAGGTCGGCCGGCTCGTCGTAATCGCCGCCATCGATCACCTCGGGCGACTGGCGGCCGGTGGCATCCGGCGCCCCCAGCCGCATCCGCGCCACGCGCAGGCCGGTGACACCGGCAGGCCCGGTCGAGATGTCGGTTTCCGTGACCAGATGCAGCGGCGAGAGCTTAGGATTGTCGCCGATCCCGTCGCCGTCCACGTCGCCGCCGGCATTCGCCACCAGCGCCTCGCTGGCGGTCGAGGCGGCACCGGCGACATGGCCGGCAAAAGCGGCAGGGGCGGAAAGCCAGACGAATTCAACGCCTTCCTCCTCGGCATTCTGCACCTCGCGCTGGCTGCCGGGCATGTTGGCCCGGTCGCGGCGGTAAAGGCACTTGACGCTGACGGCCCCCTGCCGGATCGCCGTCCGCACGCAGTCCATCGCCGTATCGCCGCCACCGATCACCACGACGCGCTTGCCGAAGGCGTCCAGTTCGCCATCGGCGAAATCCGGCACCTCGTCGCCCAAGTCCACCCGGTTCGAGGCCGTCAGGTAGTCCAGCGCCGCCACCACGCCCCGTTCCGGCGCATTGTCGATCTCCAGATCGCGGGTCTTGTAGACGCCGGTGGCGATGATCACCGAGTCGTGCTTGCCCCGGATCGCGTCGAAGCTGATCGTCCGGCCCACCTCGGCGTTCAGCACGAATTCGACGCCGCCTTCCTCAAGCCACTGGTTGCGGCGCTGGACCACGGGCTTTTCCAGCTTGAAGCCGGGAATGCCATAGATCATCAGACCGCCCGCGCGGTCGTGGCGGTCATAGACCGTGACCTGAAAGCCCTGCTGCCGCAGCCGTTCCGCAGCCGCCAGCCCGCCCGGTCCCGCGCCGATGATGCCCACGCTTTCGGCGCGCTCGACCATCGGGCGGATGGGCTCGACCCAGCCTTCCTCCCACGCGGTGTCGGTGATGTATTTCTCGATCGCGCCGATGGTGACGGTGCCGTGGCCCGACTGCTCGATGACGCAGTTGCCTTCGCAGAGCCGGTCCTGCGGGCAGATGCGGCCGCAGATCTCGGGAAAGCTGTTGGTCTCCTGCGCGCGCAGATAGGCCTCCTGTGTGCGCCCCTCGGCCATCAGGCGCAACCAGTCGGGAATGTTGTTATGAAGGGGGCAATGTGACTGGCAATAAGGGACCCCGCATTGGGAACAGCGGCTCGCCTGCTCACGCGCCTTGGCATCCGCGAACTCGCGGTAGATCTCGTGGAAATCGCCGCTGCGTTCGTCCGCCGCGCGTTTCTCGGGCATCTCGCGACCCAGGGTCACGAACTTGAGCATCACCTGCGTCGCCATCCGCTGCGCCTTCTCCCATTAACCGGAGAAAGCTGTAAAACAGACAGGATCACTCAAAAAGTCAGCAATGCTTACCTATCTTTGATTTTCCAGCACGAGAATTGAAAATTCAGCAGATTTTCTACTGTAGATAGGTCAGCTTTTATTACCCAACCACTATAAGCCCCAGCAACGCAGCAGTTCCGACGATGATGCGCCACCAAGCGAACAGCCCGTATCCCCTGCGTGAGACATAGCTCAGCAGCCACTTGACCACGAAGACCGCCGCCACGAAGGCGCAGACAAAGCCCACCGCCACATTCGTCAGCGCCGCCGCGTCCAGCACCGCATGGCTGCGATAAAGGTCATAGGTGAAGGCCCCGACCATCGTCGGCATCGACAGGAAGAAGCTGAACTCGGCCGCCGCCCGCTTGCCGACCCCCATCGTCAGCGCCCCCACGATGGTCGCGCCGGAACGCGACACGCCGGGCACCATGGCTAGGCACTGGATAAGACCGATGCGGAAGGCGACGCCCAGCGGGATATCCTCGGCCTCGGCATAGCGGGTTCGGATCGCCAGCCGGTCCACATACAGCAGCACGATCCCGCCCAAGATCAGCATGACGGCGATCAGCACGGGCGTCTCGAACAGCACCGTCTTGATGATCCCATGCGCCATCGCGCCGATCACCGCCGCCGGCAGGAAGGCCAGCAGCACCGCCCCGATGAACCGCCGCGCCCGGGGATCGTGCGGCGCCTCCGAGAAGATGCGCCACAGCCGCCCTGCATAGACGCCCAGGATGGCAAGGATCGCGCCAAGCTGGATCAGCACCTCGAAGGCGCGGCCGGGGCTGTCGAAGCCGAGGAAATGCCCGGCCAGCAGCAGGTGCCCGGTCGATGAAACCGGAATGAACTCGGTCAGTCCCTCAAGCAGCCCGAGGAACGCCGCAACGATCGTATCACTTTCCATCAATCGGGGCGCAGGTTCTTCGCCGAGTCCTTGATGGCGGTGTATTGCCCCGAGGGCCGGAAGCGCCACAGGTATTCGGGCACCACCGCCGCGGCGGCCGCGGGCTGGATGCCGAGGTCGGCGAAGGTCCTGACCCCCTGCCCCACCCGGTTCGGGCGTCGCAACTGCCGTGCCTGGTCGCGGGTGATCACGCGGTTCATCACCAGCCCGCCGCTGACCGTCTGCAGCGCGTCGAAGGAGACGCCGATCAGGCCTGCCATCCAGCCCGGCAGCCCCATGATCCAGCGCCGGCGGCTGGTGACAAGGGCGACCAGCCGCGCGATCTCGCGCATGGTCATCACGTCGGGGCCGCCGAGTTCGTAGATGCCGGGTTCGGCCTCGCCCGTCGCGCCCATCATCGCGGCATGGGCCACGTCATCGACGAAGACGGGCTGCAGTTCCGCATTGGCGCCGGGCAGCGGCACGACCGGTCCCAGCCGCATCATGCCCCCCAGCTTGTTGAAGAACTTGTCGTCCGGCCCGAAGATCACCGAAGGGCGCAGGATCACCGCGTCGGGACGGTGCTGCAGGATCGCCTGCTCGCCCTTGCCCTTGGTCGCGGCATAGCGGCTGTCCGAATCGGGATCGGCGCCGATGGCCGACAGGTGGACCAGCCGCTCGACGCCAAGCTCGGCCGAGATGCGGGCGATGCGGCCGGCGGCCTCGTGGTGGATGGCCTCGAAGGTGTTGCGCCGCTGGCCCACGAGGATGCCGACGCAGTTGATGACGGCATCCGCATCCGTCATCGCCGCCTGCACCGACAGGTCGTCGCGGACGTTGCAGAAGACCGGCTGGACCTGGCCCACATGGCCATACATCCGCACCACGCCCGCCAGATGCGGGCGGCGGACGGCGACGCGGACGCGCCAGCCCTCGGCCGCCATGACGCGGGCAATCTGCCGCCCGACGAACCCCGAGCCGCCATAGATCGTGACCAGCCTTGCCATGTCTCGCCCCTTTCAGCAGCCGGGTGCCGCTTTCGCGCCTTGCAAGCCTGATAGCGAACCGGTCCCCCGGCATCAAGCGCAGGCAGGAACCGCGCTTTCGGAAGGACGGCCGTTTTTTCCGAAGAAGGGCCGTTGACAGCCCCTGCGGCTGGCTCTACATCCCCGCCTCACGACACCGGCCCAGGTGGCGGAATTGGTAGACGCGCACGGTTCAGGTCCGTGTGCCGCAAGGCGTGGAGGTTCGAGTCCTCTTCTGGGCACCATCGTCGTAAGGCCCCTGCAGCGCAAGCTGCGGGGGCTTTCCGTTTCAAGGCTTCGTGAACCATTCAGGCCGCGGGCGCGTTGTCGGGGCAATCCTGAACCTGAAGGTGGCCCCATGTCCCAACTGATCGTCATCGGCTTCGCGTCCGAGGCGGATGCCTTTGCGCTTCGCCAGGAACTCGGCGCGGCGCAGAAGGAATACCTGCTGAAGCTTGAGGATGCCGTTGTCGTCACCCGCCCCACCGAGGGCGAATATCAACTGCATCAGGCCCTGAACATGACCGGGACGGGGGCGCTGACGGGAACCTTCTGGGGCGGGCTGATCGGCCTTCTGTTCCTGAACCCGCTGGCGGGGGCGGCGATCGGCGCGGCCTCGGGGGCGCTGGCAGGCAAAGCCACGGATTACGGCATCAACGACGACTTCATCCGGCAGATCGGCAAGACCGTGCCGCTGGGCGGCGGCGCGGTTTTCATCTTGGCCAGGGATTTCAACATGGACAAGCTGCTGCCGCGGCTGAAAAAATACGGCTCGCGCGCGCAGGTGATCCAGACCTCGCTGTCGGACGCGGACGAGGCGCGGTTGCGCGACACGCTGGCCGGAACCGGCGGGCAGGCGCTGACCGCCCCGAGCCAGCCCGTAACCGACTGAATGGCCGCAGGGCGCCGGGCTTTCTTGACGCCCCTGCAGCCTGCGTGAGACGACGGGCCATGTCCCGCCCGGAGCCCTTCACAGACGTCATGGCAATCCCGCCGCCCCGACCGCTTCGCCGCCGCGCGGGATGGCGGCGGCGGATACGGCGGCGCCTCCTGCGGCCTCTGCGCTGGCTGGGGCTGCGGTTCCTTGTCCTGATGCTGGCGGTGGTGGTGCTGTTCGGCTGGTTCCTGAACCCGCCGACCACCTGGACGATCATCCGCGAGGGCACCATCGCGCCGCGCCAGTGGACCCGCGCCGGTGACATCGCGCCGGTGATGCTGCGGTCCGTGGTCGCGGCCGAGGACGCGAATTTCTGCCTGCATTGGGGCTTCGACATGGCCGAGATCCGCCGCGTGATCGCGCGGGGGGAAAGCCGGGGCGCCTCGACCCTGACGCAGCAGACGGCCAAGAACGTCTTTCTGTGGCAAGGGCGAAGCTGGCCGCGCAAGGCGCTGGAAACGCTCTACACCCCCATGATCGGGGCAATCTGGAGCAAGCGGCGCATCCTGGAAGTCTATCTGAACGTGGCGGAATTCGGTCCCGGCGTTTTCGGCATCCATGCCGCCTCGGCCCATCATTTCGGGACGACCCCCGACAAGCTGAGCGCCGGTCAGGCCGCGGCGCTGGCCGCCGTCCTGCCCGCGCCCAAGACGCGGGCTGCGCAGACCCGCTCGGCCCGCGCCCGCGCGATTGCCGACGGGGCGGCCACGATCCAGCGGGACGGGCGGGCGGGTTGCTTCCAGCAGTAAGCGGGCGGCGGCACCGCGGTTGAATACCCCGGCAGGGGGGCGTATCACCGGCCGGTCCCTCCCCCAAGCGAACGACCTTTCCCCGGCAATGAACACGAACTCGACCCCGCGTCTTTACCATGTTGCCCTGTCGCCCTTCTGCCGCAAGGTGCGGCTGGTGCTGGGCGAAAAGCGCATCGACGTGGAACTGGTCGAGGAACGCTGGTGGGAGCCGGGGTCCGAGATCGCCCGCCGCAACCCCGCCGGCAAGATCCCGGTGCTGCGGCTGGACGGGCGGCTCTGGGCCGAAAGCCAGGCGATCGTCGAGTATCTGGACGAGGCTTATCCGAACCCGGCCCTGATGCCCATCACGCCCGCCGAGCGGCACGAGGTCCGCCGCCTCTGCGCCTGGTTCGACGACAAGTTCAACACCGAGGTCACGCGGCCGATCCTGTCGGAACGGGTCTGGAAGAAGGTGATGAACGCGGGCTACCCGGATTCGCGGCTGGTGAAATCGGGGCTGCGGGCGGTCAAGGACCACATCGACTATCTGGGCCACCTGCTGGAACACCGCAAATGGCTGGCGGGGAACATGCTGACGCTGGCCGATTTCACCGCCGCCGCGCATCTCTCCTGCCTCGACTACATCTCGGACGTGGACTGGGACCGCTCGGTGGCGCTGAAGGACTGGTATGCGACGGTGAAGTCGCGCCCGGCCTTCCGCGGCGTGCTGGCGGACCAGATTTCGGGGCTGGCGCCGGCGCCGCATTATGCGCAGCTCGACTTCTAAAGACAGGGGGGCGTTGCCCCCCGCCGGCGATGCCGGCTCCCCCCAGGATATTTGGGCGAAGAAGAAGGAACTGGTCGCGCGGGCTTTGGCCGAGGGGTTTTCGGCCGCCCGCGTGACGGTGCCGGGGGCGATCCCGCAGGCGGCGGGGCGGCTGGCCGAGTTCGTGGCCGAGGGGCGGCACGGACAGATGGGCTGGATGGCCGAACGGATGCATTGGCGCGGCGCGCCCGATGCGCTGTGGCCCGAGGCGCGGTCGGTTGTCATGCTGGCCGAGGCTTATACGCCGCCGCATGATCCGCGCGAGGATCTGGCGCAGCGGGACCGGGGCGCGGTCAGCGTCTATGCGCAGGGCAAGGATTACCACGACATCGTCAAGGCGCGGCTGAAGCGGCTGGGCCGCTGGATGATCGAGCGCTGGGGCGGCGAGATCAAGGTCTTCGTGGATACCGCCCCGGTGATGGAGAAGCCGCTGGCAGAGGCTGCGGGCCTCGGCTGGCAGGGCAAGCACACCAACCTGCTTAGCCGGGAGCTGGGCAACTGGTTCTTCCTGGGCGCGATCTTCACCACCCTGCCCCTGCCGCCCGATCCGCCCGAACCCGAGCATTGCGGCTCCTGCCGCGCCTGCCTGGACGCCTGCCCCACGGGCGCCTTCCCCGCGCCCTTCCAACTGGATGCGCGGCGCTGCATTTCCTACCTGACCATCGAGCACAAGGGGCCGGTCGATCCCGAACTGCGGCCAATGCTGGGCAACCGCATCTATGGCTGCGACGACTGCCTCGCCGCCTGTCCGTGGAACAAGTTTGCGGTTCAGGCGCAGGAGATGCGCTATCACGGGCCGCATCGCGCGCCTGCGCTGGATGAGCTGGCGTTGCTGGATGATGCGGGTTTCCGGGCGCGGTTCTCGGGCAGCCCGATCAAGCGGATCGGACGCGATCGGATCGTGCGGAACGCGCTTTACGCCATCGGCAACAGCGCCCAGCCCCGACTGCGGCCCGTTGCCGAGCAACTGGTCGATGACCCCGATCCCGCGGTCGCGGATGCGGCGCGCTGGGCGGTGGGGCGGCTTTCGTGAGGAACCCCAGGACCGGCATCCTGCTGAAGCTGGGCAGCGTTTTCCTGTTCACCGTCATGGCCGCGATCCTCAAGGCCACCGCGCCGGCCGTGCCCACGGGAGAGCAGGTGTTCTTCCGGTCCTTCTTCGGCATCCCGGTGATCCTGGTCTGGCTTGCGCTGAAGGGCGAGCTTGCGACCGGGCTGCGGACCGCCAATCCGATGGCCCACGCCTATCGCGGCATCATCGGCACGATCTCGATGGGCTGCGGATTCGCCGGCCTCGGGCTGCTGCCCTTCCCCGAGGCGACCGCGCTGAACTATGCCATGCCGCTGATAACGGTGATCTTCGCAGCGATGTTCCTGGACGAACGGGTCGGCGTCTTCCGCCTGAGCATGGTCGCCCTGGGCTTCGCGGGCGTGCTGATCGTGCTGTCGCAGCGGCTGTCACTGGGTATGGGCAGCGCCTCGGCGGAACAGAGCCTCGGCGCGATGCTGACGCTGACCGGCGCGGCCTTCGGGGCGCTGGCGCAGATCTTCATCAGCCGGATGGTTGCGACCGAGCAGACGTCGGCCGTGGTCTTCTGGTTCCTTGTCACCGCATCGGTACTGTCGCTGGTCACGCTGCCCTTCGGCTGGGTGGTGCCAGATCCGGCCACGACGGGGCTGCTGGTTGCGGCGGGGCTGGTGGGCGGGCTGGCGCAGATCATGCTGACCTCCTCCTACCGCTTTGCCGACGCCTCGCTGGTGGCGCCCTTTGACTACGCCTCGATGCTGATGGCGATCGCCGTGGGCTGGTTCGTCTTCGGTGAGCCGACCACGCTGCGGATGCTGGCGGGCGCGGCGGTCATCATCGCCGCGGGCGTCGCGATCATCCTGCGCGAGCGGCACCTGGGCATCCGCCGCGGCCAGCGGGCGGGGACGCCGCGCTAGGGGCGGTCGGGAAAGCCGAAAGCCACATAGTCGCGCAGATAGGCGGCCTTGACGGCCTTTCGCAGCGCGGGGTCATCCAAGACCTCGGGCAGCGGTTCAGGCGCTGGACCGTCGCGCTCGATCCCGGCAGCACGGGCGAGGAAGCCCAGGTCTTCCGCCATGCGGTCCTCGCGTGCGACCAGGTCGGGGGCGCCGAAGCGGGAAAAACCGGCCAGCACCTCGGACTGCGAGGCCCAGCCGGGATGGGTCGCAAGACCGGTCTGGCCGTTCATGTTGCGGCGCAGGAAGTCGAGGAATACCGCGAAGATCGGCAGCTTTTCGGCCTCGGTCAGCGCCTGCAGATCCTCGTCAGGCGGCAGCGCGACACGGTGGACCTGACGCAACAGGCCGCGCAGGTCCGGGTTGCGGGCGGCCATCATCGCGTGAAACGCATCCCAAGCCCGCGGCAGCGGATGGCGCAGGACGGTGAAGGCGCGGTGGCCGGGATGGGCGCGCTTCCATTGCCGCAGGGCGTTCTGGGTCAGGTCGCGCTCGACCCCTCCGAGGGCGGAAAGCCAGCTTTCGACCGGACCCGAGGGGCCGCCGCGCACCGGCATGAACAGCAGGCCCCGGCCCGTCTCGACCGTCAGGAAAGAGGGGACGGCGGGACCACGGCGCGGCTCGAAGCCGGGGATGCGGTGCAACTGGAAGGGGTCAGCCGCCACCAGTTCAGCCTGCATGGAGGCGAAGTTCGTGACCTTCTCGGCCATGGGACGCGGGTTCTGGGGCACCTGGTCCTGCGCGGGTTCGACCCGGTCCAGGTCGGTGCGGCCCAGCCAGTGCAGAAGTCCGGTCATCACATCCGCGTCGCGCAGGTCGTCGTAGTTCAGCCAGAAACCCGTCTGCCCCCGGACCTGCAACGCATGCTGGATGCGGTCGAGAAAGCCCTGCGTCTGGGCCAGGCTCTCGCGGAACGACCCCGCGTCGAACTCCACCTGCGCGGGGATCGGCGTCTCGGTCTCGTTCAGCTTCCACTGGTTGGTGGCATAGGCGAGTTGGGTGGATACCCAACTGTCCACGGGGTTCCGCGTCAGCACGATCTTGGCGCAGGTCGGGTCGTCCATCAGCGGCTGAAACATCCGCGGATCGTGGTCGTGGAAATAGCGGAAGCCCTTGACCTTGCGCGCATTGACCATGTGCCGCCACAACGCCTGCGGGTCGGCCTCGCGGTCGGCGAGGGTCATGTCGTAAAGGGTCTGCTGGTCGGGCCAGCCGATGAAATACGGGTTATAGGCCTCGCCGAAGCAGGCGACATCATGGGCGTTCAGCGTGGCTTCCAGCAGGTTCGAGCCGGTCCGCATCCCGGCGAAGATCACGAAACTGCGGAAAGCGGTCATCGGCAAGGTCCTGCATCAACGGCAGGCGCAACCTCAACCGACAGGCGAGCCGCGTCAACCATTGCGCGGTCAGACGGCCCGGCGCACCGGCCCTGACTCGGCCGGGGAAATCGCGTCCTCGCCTACCGCAGACGGTTGCCGCGTCAGCGCGCGCAGGATCCGGGGATTGCCCATCTTGCGCGGGCGAAGGCCGGCATTGCGCAGGTCGCGGATCAGCCGCATCACGCCCGTCATGTCGCGCATGGGTGGCGCCTGGCTCTGGTCCGCGCCCCCTTCGGGGCGCAGGGCCATGCAGATCTCGGACCACAACTCGTCCGGCTGGCCCAGCGCCTCAGCCAACGACCAGCGCCGCACCCGCGCCTTGACCCAGACGGAATCGAGGATGTCCAGAAAGCGCACCTCGGCCCGCTGCAGCTTGGCGGCGATATGCCGGACGTTGTCGAAGGGCATGTCCGAATGGATCAGGGGCACGATCCAGGCGCCGGTCACGACCAGAAGCTGGGCGTTCGGGTCGGTCGCCATGAACCAGTTCAGATGCTGGCGGTCGCGGGGGGAATAAAGAAACGCCGGCATGTCCTCGGACGACCGGATCAGCGCGGCAAGAAAGCCCTGCGGGTCGAGGTTCCGCAGGCCGACATGGCTGGGCAATGCCCCCGGCCCGATGGGGGCGTCGCCGGCGAACTCGACCGTGTGGCGGGCAAGGACATGGCCGTGGACCGTCCGCCCGGTCGCGGTCGCGGCGTGGTCGGCAAAGCCGTCGAACATGTCGCCCGCGCCGTAGATCACGACATAAGGTTGCGAGGTCTTGCCGTTCTCGGCGTCCTTGCGGGGAAAGCGGCTCTGCATGTAAAGCCCCGGTCGCCCCAGGCGGCGCCGGGCGGCGGCGCGGTCCAGAAGCGCCTCGATCCGTTCGGTGTCGGGTTCATCCTCGGCGCTGTCGGGGTCGGTGCGGCGGGGGAAGGAATCGTAAAGCGCCTTGGCGCCCGGCCAGATCTTGCGGGCGACAAAGATGTGGGACGTCGCAAGCAGCGCCAGATGGTCGTCGTAGAAGACATAGGGCTTGCCCTGCGCATCGAACTTGGCCAGCGTCAGCGACCGGCTTTCGATGCGCACCGAGTGGCGGCGCATAAGCGTCTGGAAATAACTTTCATCGGGGATCCAGACGTGGCGGAAGTAGCGGTCGAACTCTGCGCGCCGGGGATCGTTCAGGATCGCCGACAGGGTTTGACGCGTCAGGCACCACCATTGCGAGCCGACATGCGGCTTGATCCCGTCCGGCAACCGCCGCGCGATCCCCAGGCGGCGCTGCAGCCGGACATAGCGGTCAAAGAGCTTGCGGCGCCTGCGGAAGGAAAACGGGAAATGCAGGGTGAAGCGTTCCTCGTTCAAGCCCCCCATGGTCCAGCCGACATCACGCACGCTGACGCTTTCGATGAAATCGGCCTGCGGATGGGCGGCGAGGAACCGGCCCAGTTCCCTGACAGGACGCAGCGGAAGGCAGGCGCCCGAGGCGAGAAAGACGTGGCTCACCTCGGGGTGGGCGTCCAGCAGCATGGCGGCGGCGTCCTGAGTCGCCGCGACAAGGCTGAAGGTGCCCCAGGTGCAGGACCGGCGCGGCGCGTAAAGCACGCCCGTGCCTTCCAGCGCCTGCCGCAGTCCGGCCATCTCCGAAGCCGGTGCCTTGGCATCGACATGGATCACCACGCGCGCCCCGCCGTTCGACCAGATGCGCGCCATCCGCGCCGCAAGCGCCAGATTCTCGTGGCAGAGCATGACGACACCCAGGCAGACCGCGGCTTCCGGGGATGCGTCTCCTGCCGGGCGCGCCCGCCTGATCGGCGCCACGTTCATGCCCAGTTCCCGCGCGAGATCAGGCCCAGATCCTCGAGCTGGCGCCAGTCCTGCCAGGGGCGCGACTGCTCGCACCAGAAATCGGTCTGCTGCTGCAATCCCTGCTGATAGGCGTGGTATTCGCGGCTTTCGGCATAATGCTGGCGGCGGTCGATCTCTTCGGCGGACTTGTCGGCAAAGGTGGACAGGAACTTGGCGTGCAGCAGCGCGCCCGAGGCCATCTCTCCGCCATCCTCGTCATAGACGAGGTTCAGCGAACGCGGCAGCAGCATGTGGGTCGAACTGACATAAGCATAGCCCGGCTTCCAGCGGACCAGCGGGATCTTGTTCAGCGCGGGCGCATTCTCGGGGTCCTCGCCGAACAGCACCCGCGCCCGAGGACCGCCCTGAATCCACAGGTTGCGATAGAACGCGTTCTTGCGGATCGCATAGTTGGCTGGATCGAACCACGAGGCGATCTCGAACGGGTCCTGACCTTCGCGATAGGGCTGCGCCGTGACCGGGCCCTTGGGATACATGTCCAGCAGCATCGCCGACAGCGACCGCTGCCCCGAGGCTTCCAGCCAGTCTGTCAGCGCCTTCAGGGGACGGGTGTTGGCATGGGGATAGACCAGGAACTCGTCGGGATCGACGGTCAGGCACCAGTGCCCCGAACCGTGACGGCGCAGCAGCCAGTTGATCCAGTCCATCCCGAAGCGCGCGGCCTTGTAGCTGGCGGTGGTGGTCCACAGCGATACATCGGGCTGGCCCGCAAGATATTCGCGGCTGCCGTCGGTGCTGGCATTGTCCACGATCAGGAAATGTCCGACTCCGATGCGGCGGTAATAGTCCAGGAAGTAGGGCAACCGGATGCGTTCGTTCCGCAGCGTGACAAAGGCAAGGATATGATCCCGCGCCATCTGACCGGTGCGGTCGCTGACACTGGCAAGCGCCCGTCCGCGCCGGAAAGCCCGCACCAGATAATACTGGCGCCGCACCCGCAGCCGGGACATCATCAGCAAACGCTTGAACGCTTTTCGCACGCCGGAACCCCGGATCAGACTGGTTGGTCTGGCTTGTCACGCGCGCCGGGGCAGCACCCTATACGCCACGGTTGCCGCAGGCTTGGGTCAAGCATAGGGAAAGGCGCTCCCCTCGTCACCCTAAAGACTGCAGATAACTTTCACGATCCGTCCCTTTGCGGGCCTTGCCAGCCGCCTGCGGACATGACCCTCGCGCGAACCAGGCTTTCCCATCCCGCAAGCCGGCGCGAAGCGGACAGCCACAGGTCCGGGTTGCGGATGATCGCGGCATAATAATCGTCAAAGGCCGCCGGCTCGTTGAAATGCTGGCCGCGCGCACGTTCGGACCGGGATTTTTCGACGATCGAAGGCAAGAACTTGGTATGCAGCAGCGCCCCCGACAGGCGGGGATCGCCCGGCCCGTCCCACGCCCCATTCAGGCGCGCGGGCAACGCCGAGTGGGTCGAGTTCACATAAGCGAACCCGCGCCGCCAGCGGATCAGCGGCAGCTTGTTCAAAGTCGGCGCACGCTGCGGGCGGGCCTTGAAGAAGACGCGGTCGCGGACCCCGCCCTGCACCCAGCGGTTTCCCAGCGGCGCCTGGATCGCCGTGCGGTAGTTGCCCGCGTCGAACCATGCCATCCGCGCCAGGGCCGCCGCGTCGTCCAGCGGCTGGGCGGGCCGCAGGGGGCCTTTCGGGTAAAGCTCGACCATCAGGGCGCCCAGGGCAGTGACGCGGCGGCGGTCCAGTTCGGCCACCAGGTCATGCAGCGTGGCGCGGTCGTAATAGGGAAAGACGAACAGTTCGTCTGCATCCAGCGTCAGGCACCAGCGCCCGGCGCCATGCCGGTTGAGCAGCCAGTTCGTCCAGTCGCGCCCGAAGCGAGCGCCGCGATAGCTGGCCTGCGTCGTCCACAAGGCCACGTCGGGCTGGGCGGCCAGCAACTCGGCGCTGCCGTCGTCGCTGCCGTTGTCCACGATCAGGAAGCGCGCCACCCCGACCCGGCGGTGATGGTCCAGCCAATGGGGCAGCCGTTCCATCTCGTTTCGCACGACCGCAAAGGCCAGGATCGCATCGCGAGCCAGCCGCCCCCCGGGCCTGCCCACTGCGGCCAGATCATGGCGGCTGCGGAAGGCGCGCCACAACAGCCGGCGGCGCTTCCAGTCACGCGCAAGGCGTTGTCGGATGGTCGGATCGGGCGACGCCTCGGCCACTATCAGCCGGCGTAATGCCCGGTCTGGTGCCAGCGCCAGGCATCCGAGATCATCGTCTGCAGGTTGGACCGATGCGGCTGCCAGCCGAGGACCCGGCCCGCCTTTTCGCTGCCCGACACCAGCTTGACCGCATCGCCGCCCCGGCGCGGCCCTTCGACCATCGGCACGGCGCGGTTGGTGACATGGCGCGACTGGTCCAGCACCTCGCGCACCGAGAAGCCGTTGCCGGTGCCGAGACAGAAGACCTCGGTGCCGCCCTGCGGCAGCTTGCCTTCGCTTCGCAGCCAGTTCAGCCCCAGCACATGGGCATCGACCAGATCCATCACATGGACATAGTCGCGGATGCAGGTGCCGTCCGGCGTCGGATAGTCGGTGCCATGGATCGTCAGCGCGTCGCGCTTGCCGTCGATGGCGTCGAGGATCAGCGGGATCAGGTGCGTTTCCGGCTGGTGGAACTCGCCCACCTCGCTGTCGGAGTCGGCGCCGGCGACGTTGAAATAGCGGAAGATGACAGACCGCAGCCCATGCGCATCGCCGAAGTCGCGCAGCATGTCCTCGATCGCGCGCTTGGAGGCGCCATAGGAATTCAGCGGCGCCTGCGCCGAGTCCTCGTCCAGCACCACGCCGTCCTGGTCGCCATAGGTCGCGCAGGTCGAGCTGAAGACAAAGTCGCGGACACCGGCCGCCACCGTGGCCTCGATCAGGTTCAGCGAGGCGCAGACATTGCCGCGCCAGTACTTGCCCGGCTCGCGCATCGCCTCGCCTACCTGGCTGAGGGCGGCGAAATGCATGACGGCCACGGGCTTGTGGGTGGCGAAGACCTGATCCAGCCGGGCGCGGTCCATCAGGTCGCCTTCCTCGAAGGGGCCGAACTTCACCGCCTCGCGCCAGCCGGTGCAAAGGTTGTCATAGGTGACGGGCAGAAAACCGGCTGCCGCCAGCGCCTTGCAGGCGTGCGAGCCGATATAGCCGGCGCCGCCGGTCACGAGAACCTTGCCGGCCATCGGTTATTCCGCGGCCTTCCGCATCGCCATGACTTCGTGAAGATAGTCGGCGAATTCGTCCTTCAGCTCGTCGCGCGCAAGGCCGAAGGCCACTGTTGCCTGCAGGAAGCCCGCCTTGGACCCGCAGTCGTAACGCTGCCCGCGGAAGCGCAGGCCGAAGACGTCGCGGCCTTCCTCGATCTCGTCGGCGATGGCGTCGGTCAACTGGATCTCGCCGCCCGCGCCCTGCTTGAGCTTGTTGAGATTCTCCATCACCGTCGGCGCGAGGATGTAGCGGCCGATCACGGCGAGGTTCGAGGGCGGGTTGTCCTTGGGCTTTTCCACCATGCCGCGGGCGCGGACGATGGCGCCCATGTCCTCGGCCACGTCAAGGACGCCGTAGGACTTGGTCTTTTCCAGCGGCACTTCCATGGTCGCGACCATGCTGCCGCCGGTTTCGGCATGGGCCTCGATCATCTGCTGCAGGCAGGGGGGTTCGCCCATCACCACGTCGTCGGTCAGCACCACGGCAAAGGGTTCGTCGTGGATCAGGCGGCGGGCGCACCAGACGGCATGGCCGAGGCCCATGGCCTTGTGCTGGCGGATATAGGCGATGGCGCCAGATTCCATGTTGGTCTGGCGCAGCGTTTCCAGCAGCTCGTCCTTGCCGGCCTTGCGCAGCGTGTTTTCCAGTTCATGCGCGTGGTCGAAGTAATCCTCCAGCGCCCCCTTGCCGCGCGAGGTGACGAAGATGAATTCCTTGATTCCGGCCGCTCGGGCCTCGTCGATGGCGTATTGGATCAGGGGGCGGTCGACCAGCGTCATGATCTCTTTCGGGATCGACTTGGTGGCAGGCAGGAAGCGCGTGCCCAGGCCCGCCACCGGGAAGATGGCCTTCGTGACCTTGCGATTCATCATGGACTCCAGATTTGTCAATCCTGCTTGGCAGCTTATCCTACGGTTGCCGCACTGCGGCAAGTCGTCTTGAAGTTATCATATGTCCAAATGTCGCAAATGCCGCGGAGTTCTGCCGAAACAGACAGGGTTTCGGCGGGAAATGGTCAGGACATCCCCATCCGGCGCATCATCGATTCGATACGGGGAACATCCTCGGGATTGTTCAGTTCCCAGAATTCGCGGCCCTGCGCCTCGACCTCGACGCACCGCACCGGGCGGCCGTGTTCCAGGAAGCGCAACTGTTCCAATCCTTCCAGCCGCTCAAGCCGCCCCTCTGGCCAGCCTGCATAGGCGGCCAGCGCATCCGGTCGATAGGCATAAACGCCGACATGGTGGAACACCGGGCTTGGGGCGCTCAGGGCAACCTCATGGGGGACGAAAGGGATGACTTCCTTCGAGAAATACAGCGCGCGGCCATCGGTGCCGAAGACCGCCGTTGTGCCCCCCACCCGGCCCGCGGCGCGGTCGGCCAGCAGGTCGGCGCGCATCGCGCCCGAGCAGTTCAGGACCGGCGTCGCCACTTCGGCACCAGGCCGGGCGCGCAGGCCGGCGATCAGATCCTCGACAAACCAGGCCGGCGTCAGCGGCGCGTCGCCCTGCAGGTTGACGATCATCTCGGGGGTTTTGGGCAAGCCCGCCAGCACCTCGGCGCAGCGTTCGGTTCCGTTGCGGCAGTCCGGCGAGGTCATCGCCACCTCGGCCCCGAAGTCCGCGGCATGATCGGCGATCCGGCTGTCGTCCGTCGCGACAATGACCCGCGAAACGCCCTTCACTGCTCGTGCGGCCTCCCAACTGCGGCGAATCAAGGACCGGGTCTGCCCCTCAGCCCCGCGCAGTTCGACCAACGGCTTGCCCGGATAGCGGGTCGAGGCGAAGCGGGCGGGGATTACGATGACGACAGACATGCCCTCAGCCCCTCGGGTGCAGCAGGACGCCCGGCGCGTAGGCGATGAAGAAGGGGTTTTCGAAGCCGGGCTTGCCATAGGTCAGGGGCGTGTGGTCGTCGAAGCGCACGACCTCGCCCCCCGCGCCGCGCAGCACCGCATCGCCCGCTGCCGTATCCCATTCCATGGTGCGCCCGAGACGAGGATACAGATCGGCCTCTCCGGTCGCCACCAGGCAGAACTTGAGCGAGGACCCCGCCGAGGTCATGTCGCGCACGCCGTATTGCGCGATATAGTCGTCCGTTGCTGCGTCGCGGTGGGATTTGGACGCGACCACCATCAGCCCGCGGTTGTCGGGCGTGGCATTGACGCCGATGGGCTTGATCGCGCCTGGCTCGGGGCCGAAGGGGCCGGTTTCCTCGACCGAGCCGCCATCGGCCGCGGTGTAGAACAGCCGTCCCTTGGCGGGGGCATAGACAACGCCACGCACCGGCACGCCGTCCTGCACGAAGGCGATGTTGACGGTGAAGTCGCCGCGCCGCTGGACGAACTCCTTGGTGCCGTCCAGCGGATCGACGATCAGGAAGCTGGTGAGGGACTGGCCATGCGTCTCGACCTGTTCCTCGGTCACCAGCGGGATGTCGGGAAAGGCGGCGCGCAGCCCTTCGGAGATCAGCGCGTCCGCCGCCTCGTCAGCCTCGGTCACGGGCGAGGCGTCGGTCTTGGACCGCACGGCGAAGTCAGGGCCTTCGTAGATTTCCATGATCCGGGCGCCGGCGGCGAGGGCAAGGCGGCGCATCTCGAACGTCAGTCGGTCGAATTGCATGGATATTTCCTTGTCAGGCGCCCAGGGCAGCGAGCCTGCGCGGTTGAATGGCGGCTTTCTGCGACTTATGATCGGCTCTCGGACGATGAGCAAGCGATGGCGCTCGGGTCCGCTTTCAGGTCGCCCCCGGCGGCCGCCAAGCCGAAGGGGGCCGGTCCATGTTCGTCCAGCGCAAAACCCGCAGCATGGGCGGCGCGGTCTTCACGACGGCGGCGCTGATCTATCACCAGACGGTCCAGAACCTGCGGCAGACGCACCGCAACGCCATTGTCGGGCTGCTGCTGACGATGCTGCAGGCATCGATCATGATCCTCGCGTTCTTCCTGATGTATGTCGTCATTGGCGTCCGCTCGGCGCCGTTGCGGGGCGATTTCATGCTGTTCATCATGAGCGGGATTTTCCTGTTCATGGCCTTCAACCAATGCCTGGCCAAGGTCGCGACCGCAGGCAAGTCCACCAGCGCCATGCTGAAGCACGGACCGATGAACACCGCCATCTCGATGTGCGGGGCGGCACTGGCGGCGCTTTACAACAACGTGCTGTCGGCCCTGGTGCTGGTGGGGCTTTACCATGTGCTGTGGCAACCGATCGAGATCGAGAACTGGCGCGGTGCGCTGGGGATGATGATCTTCGCCTGGTTCTCAGGCGGGACCATCGGGCTGATCCTGCTGTCCATCACCACCTGGTTGCCCGAGATCGGGCCGATGCTGTCGCGGATCATCCGGCGGGTGAACATGATCGCCTCGGGCAAGATGTTTGTCGCCAACATGATGCCGACCTTCATGCTGAACCTGTTCGACTGGAACCCGCTGTTCCACCTGATCGACCAGAACCGGGGCTTCGTCTTCATCAACTACACGCCCCACAATTCGAACCTGAGCTATCCGTTCTACTTCACCCTGACCGCGCTGATGATCGGGCTGATGGCCGAGTTCGTGACCCGCAACGCCATCTCGCTCAGCTGGAACGCGGCGCGCTAAGCGGTCGGCGCGGCCACCCGCAGCGTCAGGTTGACGCGGCCGCCGCCAGGCACCAGCGCGGAACTGCCCGGCCGGATGCGGTCGATGCCGTGATGCGTCAGCCGCGCCGCGCCTGCCATCACCACCACGTCGCCCGAGGACAGCCAGACGCTTTCGGTCGTCCCGCCGCGTTCGAGGTTGCCGATGCGGAACAGCGCCTCGTCGCCCAGGCTGACCGAGAGGACAGGCCAGTGCAGTTCCGCCTCGTCGCGGTCCTGGTGCAGCCCCATCCGCGCGCCGTCGCGGTAGAGGTTCACGAGGCAACTGTCGGGCAGCACTGGCACGCCTGTCACACGTTGCCACAGGTCCAGCAGCATGGGTGGGATCGGCGGCCAGGGACGACCATCGGGCTGCGCCGGCTCATAGCGATAGCCGCGCCGGTCGGTGGTCCAGCCCAGGGCGCCGGCCGAGGTCATCGCGACCGACAGGGGCTTACCCCAGCGCGTCACCGGTCGCAGCGGCGGGGCCTCGGTCCAGATGCGCCCGACTGCGGCCATCAGGGCGGCCTGCGCAGGCGCATCCAGAAAGCCCCTGTGGATGGCAAAGCCCCGAACCACGAGCGGCGCGGCGCTTTCTGCGGCATTCGGCGAACTCTCTGCAATCGTCATGAAATCCTCGGGTGGCGGCGCTTGCACGCCTTGAACGCCGCCTTATATAGCCATCGAACCACCCGGGTTCAGGCCCGGAAAGAACTCCACCAAGGGATAGGGGCGCGGGGGCCGCGTACGGACCCGCACCCCGCACCATCGCCTCAAGAAAGGTAAAAACGCATGGCCAAAGTCATCGGGATCGACCTAGGGACCACCAACAGCTGCGTCGCCATCATGGACGGCAGCCAGCCGCGTGTGATCGAAAACGCAGAGGGTGCGCGCACGACCCCCTCGATCGTCGCCTTCACCGAAAGCGAACGGCTCGTCGGCCAGCCGGCCAAGCGCCAGGCCGTCACAAACCCGGAAAACACCATCTTCGCCGTCAAGCGGCTGATCGGCCGCCGCGTGGGCGATGCCGAGGTCGAAAAGGACCGCAACCTCGTCCCCTACAAGATCGTGGACGGCGGCAACGGCGATGCCTGGGTGCAGGTCCGGGACGAGAAATATTCCCCCTCGCAGATCAGCGCGATGATCCTTCAGAAGATGAAGGAAACCGCCGAATCCTATCTGGGCGAGAAGGTCGATCAGGCGGTCATCACCGTGCCGGCCTATTTCAACGACGCCCAGCGTCAGGCGACCAAGGACGCGGGCAAGATCGCGGGCCTGGAAGTCCTGCGGATCATCAACGAACCGACCGCCGCCGCGCTGGCCTACGGGCTGGACAAGAAGGAAAGCCGGACGATCGCGGTCTATGACCTCGGCGGCGGCACCTTCGACATCACCATCCTGGAAATCGACGATGGCCTCTTCGAGGTGAAATCGACCAACGGGGACACGTTCCTCGGCGGCGAGGACTTCGACATGCGGATCGTCAATTACCTCGCCGACGAGTTCAAGAAGGAACACGGCGTCGACCTGACCCGCGACAAGATGGCGCTGCAGCGGCTGAAGGAAGCCGCCGAGAAGGCCAAGATCGAACTGTCGTCGTCCAGCCAGACCGAGATCAACCAGCCGTTCATCTCGATGGACAAGAACTCGGGCACACCGCTGCACATGGTCGTCAAGCTGACCCGCGCCAAGCTGGAATCACTGGTGGGCGACCTGATCAAGGCGACGCTGAAGCCCTGTCAGGCCGCGCTGAAGGATGCCGGGCTGGCGAAAGGCGACATCGATGAGGTGGTGCTGGTCGGCGGCATGACCCGAATGCCCAAAGTGATCGAGGAAGTGACCTCGTTCTTCGGCAAGGAACCCCACAAGGGCGTCAACCCCGACGAGGTGGTGGCGCTGGGCGCGGCCATCCAGGCCGGCGTGCTGCAGGGTGACGTCAAGGACGTCGTGCTGCTGGACGTGACGCCGCTGAGCCTTGGCATCGAGACGCTGGGTGGTGTCTTCACCCGGCTGATCGACCGCAACACCACCATTCCCACCAAGAAGTCGCAGACCTTCTCGACCGCCGAGGACAACCAGAACGCGGTGACGATCCGGGTCTTCCAGGGCGAGCGCGAGATGGCCTCGGACAACAAACTGCTGGGCCAGTTCAACCTTGAGGATATTCCCCCCGCGCCGCGCGGGATGCCGCAGATCGAGGTGACCTTCGACATCGACGCCAACGGCATCGTCTCGGTTTCCGCCAAGGACAAGGGCACCGGCAAGACCCAGAACATCACGATCCAGGCCTCGGGCGGGCTGTCCGACGAGGATATCGACAAGATGGTCAAGGACGCCGAGGCCAATGCCGAGGCCGACAAGGGCCGCCGCGAACTGGTCGAGACCCGGAACCAAGCCGAAAGCCTGCTGCACTCGACCCGCAAGTCGCTGGACGAACACGGGGACAAGGTGGACAGCTCGACCGTCGAGGCGATCGAACTGGCGGTGAACGCGCTGGAAGAGGCGCTCAAGTCCGAGGACGTCGGCAAGATCAAGGGTGGCATCCAGAACCTGATGGACGCCTCGATGAAGCTGGGCGAGGCGATCTACAAGTCCAGCCAGTCCGATGAGCCCCAGGGGCGGGATGCCGACGCGCCCCGCGACCTGGACGACGACATTGTCGACGCCGATTTCGAGGATCTCGGCGAAAACAAGCGCAAGTAAGCGCGGTGAGGCAAGCGACCGGCCCGCGCCACCCCGCGGGCCGGTCTTTTCATGAAGGACCGGCCCTCGCGACGGTCCAAGGTTGACGGACGACCATGGCAAAGCGCGACTACTACGACATTCTGGGGATCGCTCGCGGCGCATCGGCCGACGAGATCAAGCGGGCCTACCGCAACAAGGCCAAGGCGCTGCACCCGGACTTGAACCCGGACTGCAAGGTCTCGGAAACCGACTTCAAGGAGGTCAACGAGGCCTACGAATGTCTCAAGGATCCCCAGCGCAAGGCGGCCTATGACCGATTCGGCCATGCGGCCTTCGAGGGCGGCGGCTTCGGCAACGGCCGCGCCCCGCAGGGCGATTTCGGCGCGGCCTTCGCGGATGTCTTCGAGGACCTGTTCGGCGAGTTCGTGGGCGCCCGTTCCGGCGGCCGGACCCGTCCGTCCCGTGGACAGGACCTGCGCTATGACCTGCGGGTGACGCTGGAGGAGGCTTTCCGCGGGATCGAGAGGACCATCACCGTTCCGGGCGCCGTCGCTTGCGGATCGTGCAACGGCACCGGCGCCGAGGGCGCGGTCGAGCCGACCTCCTGCCCCACCTGTTCCGGCATGGGCAAGGTCCGGGCGAGCCAAGGCTTTTTCACTGTCGAGCGCACCTGCCCGACCTGCAGCGGCAACGGCCAGATCGTCAAGAACCCCTGCAAGTCCTGCGCGGGCGCGGGCCGCGTGGCGCAGGACCGCAGCCTGTCGGTGGTGATCCCGGCGGGCGTCGAATCCGGCACCCGCATCCGTCTGGCGGGCGAAGGTGAAGCCGGCGTGCGGGGCGGTCCTTCGGGCGACCTTTATATCTTCGTCGAGGTGCGCGAGCATCCGATCTTCATCCGCGACGGCCGTACGCTCGCCTGTCAGGTGCCGGTCGGCATGGCGACCGCCGCGCTGGGGGGCGAGGTCGAGGTGCCGACGATCGACGGCGGCCGATCGCGCGTCAAGGTGCCGGCGGGCAGCCAGACCGGCCGGCAGATGCGCCTGCGCAGCAAGGGGATGCCGCCCTTGCGCCACGGCGCGGGCCTGAACGGCGAGCCGGGCGACATGGTGATCGAACTGGTCGTCGAGACCCCGGTGAACCTGACCGCCCGGCAAAAGGAACTGCTGCGTGAGTTCGAAGGCATCGCTGCCGACAACCATCCGCAGACGGACAGCTTCTTTTCCAAGATCAAAGGCTTCTGGGAAGGTCTGGGCACCTGAACGGACATTAACCGCATCTTAACCCCGCTGGGACAGTCTGGGGGCATGAGCAAGAATCATGCCTTTCAGGAAGCCCCGGCCCCGCTTTTCGGCCTTCTCCCGGCCGAGGATGATTGCATCGCCGCGCCGAACGCGCGGGCGGGGATGAAGGCCCGTCTGCCCAGCTATATCGCCGACCATCGCGCCCGGCTGCGCGACCGCTTCATGCAGGGTGGCGCCACGGCGATGCCGGAATATGAACTGCTGGAACTGATCCTGTTCCGCGCCGTGCCGCGACAGGACATGAAGCCGGTGGCGCGGCGGCTGCTGGACCGTTTCGGCGATTTCAACCGGGTGCTGTCGGCCGATCCGGCGCAACTGACGCAGGTCGAGGGCGTCGGCCCTGCCATTGTCACCGAGTTGAAGATCATCGAGGCCGCAGCCCAGCGGCTTGCCCGGTCGAAGGTCATCAACCGCCCGGTGCTGACCAGTTGGGACGCGCTGCTGGATTATTGCCACACAACCATGGCCCATGGCAGGATCGAGCAGTTCCGGGTGCTTTACCTTGACCGCAAGAATGTGCTGATCGCCGACGACGAACAGGCGCGCGGCACGGTGGATCATGTGCCCGTCTATCCGCGCGAGATCGTCCGCCGGGCGCTGGAACTGAACGCCAGCGCCATGATCCTGGTTCACAATCACCCCTCGGGCGACCCGACCCCAAGTGCTGCCGACATCGACATGACCCGCCAGATCGTGGCGGCAGCGGCAACAATGGGGATCACCGTCCACGACCATCTCATCATCGGGAAAAGCCGCGAGTTGAGCTTCCGCAGCACCGGGCTTCTGGCCCCCTGAAGGGCGTGACCGGGGCGCCACGGGGGAGTTCCCGAAGGTGCAGCCTCGGGTCATGTCAGGCGCGGCAGAATGTCGTATCTCCGGTCGGCGCGTTTCAGGGAGGCGGCAGAGCCGCGAAGCCGGAACAGTGGACCTTGCTCTCCAGGGATGGCCTGCAGGTGCCCTGAACGGCGGGGTCGAACCTCGTTCTCGCCGCGCAGGACTGGACAGCGGATGAATCGCTCGCATGATGCGGCACAAAGGGCTTGCGGGGGCGACATGGACATTGTGGCGCAACTGGAAATGCGGGTGCCAGTGATCCAGGCACCCATGGCCGGAGTGTCTACGCCGGCGCTGGCGGCCGCGGTCAGCAATGCGGGAGGGCTCGGCAGCCTCGGGCTTGCGGCCATGACCGGCGATGAAGCGGCCGAGGCCATCGCCCGGACGCACGGGCTGACCTCGCGGCCCTTCGGCGTGAACCTTTTCTGCCACCAGCCGCAGCCCCGCGACCTCGCGGCCGAGGTGCGCTGGCTGGGCCGGCTCGCGCCGCATTTCCAGCGCTTCGGCGCCACGCCTCCGGCCACGCTGGTGCCCCGCTATCCAAGCCTTCTGGAAAGCGACGAATTGCTGGACTCGGTGCTGGCCGGCCAGCCCGCTGTTGTCACCTTCCATTTCGGCCTGCCGCGGCCCGAGCAGATCGCCGCCCTGCGCCAGCGCGGCTGCCTTCTGGGCGCGACCGCCACCAGCGCCCGCGAAGCCGGGCTTATCCGCGAAGCCGGGCTGGATATGGTCGTGGCGCAGGGCTGGCAGGCGGGTGGCCACCGCGGGATCTTCGACCCGGACGGTCCCGATGAGCGGCTGGACACGCTGGCACTGGTCCGCCGGATCGCGCCGCTGGGCTTGCCGGTGATCGCGGCCGGTGAGATCATGGACCGGGCCGATACCCTTGCGGCACTGGGCGCCGGGGTGGTGGCGGTGCAATGCGGCACGGCCTTCCTGCGGGCACCCGAGGCAGCGACGTCGCAGGCCCACCGCGCGGCGCTGGACGCTGGAGAGACGGTGATGACCAGGGCGATCTCGGGACGGCCGGCGCGCTGCTGCGCGAACGCGTTTTCCGCGATTCCCGATGCGGAAAGCCCCGGCTATCCGGCAACCTATGCGGCGGGAAAGGCGCTGGACGCGGCGGCGCGGGCGCAGGGAACCACGAACTACGGCGCGCATTGGGCCGGCACCGGCTGCGCCCGGGCAGTCGCGAGACCGGCGGCGGATACCGTAGCCGCGCTGGCGCCGTGATTTGATACGGGACCGCCGGGACTCGTCGTAACAAGCCTGCGCCACCGTCACCGGCCGGCACTTGGCCGTGCTCCGGCCTCAGCCCGCCACGAACTCGTCGCGCCCATAGCCCTGCAGATACAGCAGCGCCGTCAGGTCCCCGTGGTTGATGCGGATCGGGGCCTGCGCGGCGACCACGGGCTTGGCGTGCAGCGCGACGCCGGTTCCGGCGAGTTGCAGCATCCCCAGATCGTTGGCCCCGTCGCCCACTGCGATCGCATCCGCAACCGTCACGCCACGCGCGGCGGTGATCTCCTGCAGGGCCTCGGCCTTGGCCTCGCGCCCGAGGATCGGCAGCGCCACCCGCCCGCTGAGCCGCCCGCTGTCGTCCGACAGCAGCACATTCGCGCGCTGCTCGTCAAAGCCGATCCGGTCCGCCACCGGCCCCGTGAAGTCGGTGAACCCGCCCGACACCAGCGCCGTCCAGGCGCCGTTCGCCTTCATCGTGGCGACCAGCGTGGGGCCTCCAGCCGCCAGCGAAATGCGGCTGTCCAGCACCTGGGCGATGACTGAATCGGGCAGCCCCTCCAGCAGCGCCACGCGCTCGACCAGAGATTCATGGAAATTCAGCTCTCCGTTCATCGCGCGGGCGGTGATGGCGGCGACCCGGGCGCCGACGCCCGCCATGTCGGCCAGCTCGTCGATGCATTCCTGCCCGATCATGGTCGAATCCATGTCGGCCAGCAGCACCGCCTTGCGCCGAGCCGCCGCCGGCTGCACTGCCAGGTCGAAGCCGCGCCCGTCAAGCTGCGCCCAGACCTCGTCGAACTCGGCAGGCGGGGCCTCGACCGCGAACTCGGCCGCGGTCCCGTGGTCTAGCCAGATTGCATGGCCCCCGTCCCAGCGCCGCTGCAGCGCCACGATCGTGTCGTCGTCAAGATCGGCGCGCGCTGGCGAGGCGAGAATGCTGATGGTGTACATGGCGGCCCCTTCGATGGTCGGCCCGGACTTACGCAGTATTTTCGCCGCCTGCCAGCATGCCCGGACTTGCGCGTCCGTGAGTCGAGGCGTAGTCCTTACGGTGGGACACCCCTCCCCAACGAGGGGCTTTTTAGCTGGAAGGCTAACCATGTTCGACATCACGACCCCGGCTGTGCGGCCGGTCAATCCGCGTTTTTCGTCTGGCCCATGCGCCAAGATCCCCGGCTTTTCCCTCGACATGCTGAGCGACGCGCCCTTGGGCCGCTCGCATCGCGCGGCCATCGGCAAGAACAAGCTGGCGCAGGCCATCGCCCTCACTCGCGAGGTGCTGGAAGTTCCCGCCGACTATCGCATCGGCATCGTCCCCGGCTCCGACACCGGTGCGGTCGAGATGGCGATGTGGACCATGCTGGGCGCTTGCCCGGTCGAGGTGCTGGCCTGGGAAAGCTTCGGCGAGGGCTGGGTCACGGATGCGGTCAAGCAGTTGAAGCTGGATGCGACCGTGCGGCGGGCCGATTACGGCCGGATCGTCGATTTCACGCAGGTGGACTTTGACAAGGATGTCGTCTTCACTTGGAACGGCACGACCTCGGGCGTTCGGGTGCCGAATGGCGAGGTGATCCCGGCTGATCGCGCCGGGCTGACCATCTGCGATGCGACCAGCGCGGCCTTTGCCATGGACCTGCCATGGGACAAGCTGGATGTGGTGACCTTCAGCTGGCAGAAGGTGCTGGGCGGCGAGGGCGCGCATGGCGTCCTGATCCTGTCACCGCGCGCCGCCGAGCGGCTGGAAAGCTATGTCCCTGACCGTCCGCTGCCCAAGATTTTTCGTCTGACCAAGGGCGGCAAGCTGATCGAAGGCATCTTCAAGGGCGAAACGATCAACACGCCCTCTATGCTGTGTGTCGAGGATTATATCGTCGCGCTGAACTGGGCGAAGTCCGTGGGCGGGTTGAGGGGCCTGATCTCGCGGGCTGACGCCAATGCGCAGGTTGTGGCGGATTTCGTGGCCGAGCACGACTGGATCGCCAATCTGGCCGAGGACCCGGCGACGACCTCGACCACTTCGGTCTGCCTGCGCTTCACCGATCCGCGCATCAAGGATGCGGCTGCCTTTGCCAAGGCGGTAGCCAAGCGGCTGGAAAAGGAAGGCGTGGGGCTGGACCTCGGCGCCTATCGGGACGCGCCCGCGGGGCTGCGGATCTGGTGCGGCTCGACCGTCGAAACGGCCGATGTGCAGGCGCTGATGCCCTGGATCGAGTGGGCGTTCCAGCAGGAACTGTCCGCGCAAACGTGATCTGTTGCAGCGGGGGCCAGCCCCCGCGCGCCCCCGGGATATTTCCACGAAGAAGAACGAGGCAGGAGAGCGCTGTTGCGCCCTGCCGTTCAGGAGCAAGCACATGGCACCCAAGGTTCTGGTTTCCGACAAGCTTTCCGAAACCGCCGTCCAGATCTTCCGCGACCGCGGGGTCGAGGTCGACTATCTGCCCGACGTCGGCAAGGACAAGGAGAAGCTGGCCGAGATCATCGGCGATTATGACGGGCTGGCGATCCGCTCGGCCACCAAGGTCACGGAAAAGCTGCTGGAGCGCGCGACGAAGCTGAAGGTCATCGGCCGCGCTGGCATCGGCGTCGATAACGTGGATATCCCGGCCGCCTCGAAGAAGGGCGTGATCGTGATGAACACGCCCTTCGGCAACAGCGTGACCACCGCCGAGCACGCCATCGCGCTGATGTTCGCAGTCGCCCGGCAACTGCCCGAGGCGAGCGTTTCCACCCACGCCGGCAAGTGGGAAAAGAACCGCTTCATGGGCGTCGAGTTGTTCAACAAGACGCTGGGGGTGATCGGCGCGGGCAACATCGGCGGGATCGTCATCGACCGGGCGCGGGGGCTGCACATGAAGGTGCTGGCCTATGACCCCTTCCTGTCGGAAGATCGCGCGACCGAGCTTGGCGCGACCAAGGTCGAACTGGACGAGTTGCTGGGGAAGGCGGACTTCATCACCCTGCACGTGCCCCTGACGGACAAGACCCGCAACATCCTGTCGGCGGAAAACCTTTCCAAGACGAAGAAGGGCGTGCGCATCATCAACGCGGCGCGCGGCGGGCTGATCGACGAGGCGGCCTTGGCCGAGATGCTGAAGTCGGGCCATGTCGCGGGTGCCGCGCTGGACGTCTTCGCCGCCGAGCCTGCCACGGAAAGCCCGCTGTTCGGTCTGCCGAATGTGGTCGTGACGCCGCATCTCGGTGCCTCAACCACCGAGGCGCAGGAGAACGTGGCGCTGCAGGTGGCCGAGCAGATGGCCGACTACCTGCTGACGGGCGCGGTGCAGAACGCGCTGAACATGCCCTCGGTCACGGCCGAAGAGGCCGCCGTCATGGGACCGTGGATCAAGCTGGCGGGGCACCTGGGCGCCTTTGTCGGCCAGATGACGGACGAGCCGATCGCGGCGGTGAACATCCTCTACGACGGCGTGGCCTCGGAGATGAACCTCCACGCCCTGAACGCGGCGGTGATCGCAGGCGTGATGAAGGCCGCAAACCCGGACGTGAACATGGTCTCGGCCCCCGTCATGGCGAAGGAACGCGGCATCCACATCGCCACGACGACCCAGGACAAGTCGGGCGTCTATGACGGCTACATCAAGGTCACGATGGTGTCGGGCGACCGGGAGCGGTCCATTGCGGGCACGGTCTTCAGCGACCACAAGCCACGCTTCATCCAGATCCGGGGCATCAACGTCGATGCCGAGATCGGCGAACACATGATGTACACCCGCAACAAGGACGTGCCGGGCGTCATCGGGGCCTTGGGGATGACGCTGGGCGGACTGGGCGTCAACATGGCGAACTTCTCGCTGGGCCGGGCGGCCAATGGCGGCGATGCCATCGCCATCACCTATCTGGACGAGCCGCTGCGCGCCAATGTCCGCGAGGCGCTGCTGGCCACCGGCAAGTTCGAGCAGGTCCGCCCGCTGCGCTTCGAGGTCTGACGGAACCTCCTCCCCGGCCGCCTTGTTGGCCGGGGGATCCCTTGGGAGCGGTTCATGCGCATCTATGCCATCGGCGACATCCACGGCCAGCTTCAACGGCTGCGCGAGGCGCATGACCGGATCGAACGGGACGGCGGCGCGGATGCGCCGGTCATCCATCTGGGCGACCTGATCGACAAGGGGCCGGATTCGCGCGGGGTCGTCGAGTTGTTGATGGACGGGCAAGTACAGGGCCGGAAGTGGATCGTGCTGAAGGGCAACCACGACCGGGCGCTGCCGAACTTCCTGCGCGACCCACGCTGGATCGACCCGCGCGCCGCCGACCAGAAGGACTGGATCTCCCGCGATGTCGGGGCCGAGGCGGCGCTGGCCTCTTACGGAGTGGCGGATGCGGGCCACCGGCCGCTGGACGAAGTCCATGCCGAGGCGGTCGCTGCGGTGCCGCCCGATCACGCCCGCTGGCTGCTGGGACTGCCGGCGTGGTATCTCGGCAGCCACGCCCTCTTCGTACATGCCGGCATCCGGCCCGGCATCGACCTGCGCGCGCAGGCCGAGGATGACCTGTTGTGGATCAGGAAGCCCTTTCACGACGACAGGCGTGACCATGGCGCGCTGGTCGTGCATGGGCATACGCCGGTCCGGCGCCCGACCCACTATGCCAACCGCGTCAACATCGACACCGGCGCGGGCGACGGCGGGCCGCTGACTGCCATACGGCTGGACGAAGGGGGGCTGTGGGTCCTCGATGACACAGGAGCCAGCCCGCTCACCCCATGACCCGACGGCATGGTGGCAGTTCTACGACATTTGATATAAGGTTGAGGCGCGTGACGATTTACTCGCGACGGTGCTCGCGTTAAGACATCCAGGCACACAGGAACCGGGAAAACCGGATGCGACTTGCGAAATACAACATCGGGCAGGTGGTCCGTCACCGTGAGCACCCCTTCCGCGGGGTGGTCTTTGACGTGGACCCGCAGTTCTCGAACACCGAGGAATGGTATCAATCCATCCCTGAGGATTGCCGTCCCTCCAGGGACCAGCCCTACTATCACCTATATGCCGAGACCGAGGCGACCTATTACGTCGCCTATGTGTCCGAACAGAACCTGCTGCCCGACCCCTCGGGCGAGCCGCTGGAGCATCCCGAGCTGATTGCCCTTTTCGGCGAGTTCGAGAACGGCCGCTATCCGCTGCAGCACGGTCTGAACTGATCCCCGCATGGACCCGTACCTGATCGCGGCCCTCGTGGCGGCGGCCATTGCGGCCGGTTTCGTCGATGCGATCGCAGGGGGTGGCGGGCTTATCACGGTCCCGGCGCTGATGCTGGCGGGGCTGCCGCCGGACCAAGCGCTTGCGACGAACAAGGTCCAGGGCAGCTTCGGCGCGGCCACCGCCGCGGCAAGCTATGCCCGCAGTGGTCTGGTGGATCTGCGGCGGCAGTTGCCAACGGCGGCGTTGGCCTTTGCCGCGGGCGGCGCGGGGGCGGCCTTGGTCAGTATCCTGCCGACTGATCTGCTGCGGATCTTCCTGCCGGTCATGCTGATCGGCATCGCCCTGTTCTTCGCACTGAAGCCGGGGCTGGACGATATCGACCGCAGGGCGCGGCTGACGCCCGCTGTGTTCGCGCTGACAGCGGTGCCGGCCATCGGCTTTTACGACGGACTGATCGGGCCGGGGGCGGGGGCGTTCTACATGCTCGCCTTCGTCACGCTGGGGGGCTTCGGCATCCTCAAGGCCACGGCGCATACCAAGCTTCTGAACTTCGCCTCGAACATTGGCGGGCTGGCGGTCTTCACCTTGGCGGGCAGCCCGTTGTGGATGATCGGACTGCTGATGGGCGCGGGGCAGATTGTCGGCGCCTGGATCGGGGCGCGGCTGGCGATGCGTGTGGGCGCGCGGGTCATCAAGCCGCTGCTGGTCGTCACCTCGACGGCGCTGGCGCTGCGGCTGCTGTGGCAGTTGGCCTGAGCACCGCCGTCAGAACCCCACGAATCCCTCTGCCACCCGCCGCTCCGCGACCTCGGTTCCGCGCCAGTTGCGGATCGGGCCGGTCAGGTATTTGCCGACTGCCGGATGGTTGGCCTCCAGAAGACCGTGATGGACCAGCAGCGCGGTGATGGCGGCCTCGGACCCCCGCGTGCCGCCATCCGTGACCTTCAGCGCAATGCCCAGGCCCCGTTCCGGGGCGATGGCGACGAATACCGCCTCGGCCCCGGTCTTGACCGCGACGCGGCCACCCATGGCCCGCATCAGGTCGGTGCAGGCCCGCCCCTCGCCCGCGACAAGCTCGGGGTGCTTCACCATCGCTTCCGTCAGCCGCCGCATGGCGCGGCCGCGCCCGTCCCCCGCGGGCGAGGCAAAGCCCGCCATCGCCCGGGCCAGCCCAGCGATCGAAACCGCGAAGTTCGGGGCCGAGCAGCCGTCGATGCCGATGCCCGCAACGTTTTCGCCCGTGACCTCCTCGGTCGCGGCACGGATGGCCTGCTGCAGCGGATGCTCGGGCAGATGGTATTCGGCATCGCCCTTGTGGTGACGGTTCCAGGTCAGGAAGCCCGCGTGCTTGCCCGAGCAGTTGTTGTGGAACTGGCAGGGCGCCTCATCCGAGCAGGCCAAGCGCCGGTGTTCCGCCGCGTCCCAGGGCATGTGCGTGCCGCAGCGCAGGTCGCCCTCGGCCATCCCCAGCCCGTGCAGCCAATCCCGCACCCCTTCGGCATGCATCCGCGCGCCGCTGTGCGAGGCGCAGGCCAGCGCCAGTTGCCGCGGTCCCAGGCCCGCCGCATCCGCCGCGCCGCTTTCCAGCAGGGGCAGCGCCTGGATCATCTTGCAGGAGGACCGCGGGAAGATCACCGCCCCGGGGTTGCCCCAGGCGGCGACCATGCCGCCACGGTCCCAGACCACCGCATGACCGCGGTGGACGCTTTCCCGCAGGCCGCCCCGCCAGAATTCGATCAGATCGACTGCCGCCATCATCCAGCCCTTTGACAAATGCGCGATTTCCGTCCGCAGGGGTTTTGCCATCCCTTGCTTTCCGGTTATCTAAGGCCCATCCGGTCGCAAGACCACCGATCCGTGACAACCCGGGCCTTAACCGGGGCAGCAAGAGGGCACGAGAGCATGACGAAACCCATCTTCAACCTCGGCCTTGTGGCCGCCGCGCTGATGGCGGTTGCCGCCCCCGCGCTTGCGGCCGAGCCGAGGGTGCTGGGCAGCCAGGGGGACTGGACCGCGTTCATCGGCGACGACCCCAAGGAATGCTGGGCCGTTTCTCCGCCCAAGTCCACCCGCAACACCGATGCTGAGGGCAATCCGCGCGAGGTGACGCGCAGCGACATCCGCCTGTATGTCGCCTATCGCCCCGGCCAGAACGGCGAGGTATCGTTCCAGGGCGGCTATCCCTTTGCCCCCGATTCCACCGTGGACGTGAGCATCGGCGGACAGACATTCAAGCTGTTCACCGAGGGCGAGAACGCCTGGACCGGCTCGCCCGACGAGGATGCCAAGCTGATCAGCGCGCTGCGCGCAGGCTCCGAGGTGGTGGTCAAGGGCCGGTCCAGCCGTGGCACCAACACGGCGGACACCTTCTCGCTGTCGGGCATCACCGCGATGACGAACTCGGCGCGTGACAACTGCCGCTGATCGCGGCTGCGTCCTTGCGTCCCTTGTGATATGGCCGGGGCCGCCCCATCTGGGTGCGGCCCCCTTTCTCTTTCCAACCCGCAGGGATTTTCCGCCCATGACGACGCCTGTTCCCGAAGCCCGTGCCGATGCGCCGATCGTGCAGGACCTGCGGACGATCCCGCGCAGGCCGGAAGCCGGCGGGCGCGTCAACATCGTCGGGCTGACGCGCGAGCAGCTTCGCGCGGCGCTGGTCGAGGCGGGAACGCCCGAGCGGCAGGCGCGGATGCGCGTGGGCCAGATCTGGCAGTGGGTCTATCACTGGGGCCTGCGCGATTTCGGCGCGATGACGAATCTCGCCAAGGACTACCGCGCCTTTCTGGCGGAACGGTTCGAGATCGCCCTGCCCGAGGTCGTCACCCGCCAGATCAGCGACGACGGCACCCGCAAGTACCTGCTGCGGATCGCAGGCGGGCATGAGGTCGAGACGGTCTATATCCCCGAGGAAGGCCGGGGCACGCTCTGCGTGTCGTCGCAGGTCGGCTGCACGCTGACCTGTTCCTTCTGCCACACGGGGACACAGAAACTGGTCCGCAACCTCACGACGGGCGAGATCGTCGGCCAGTTGATGGTCGTGCGCGACGACCTGGGCGAATGGCCGGAACCCGGCGCGCCCAAGGACGAGACGCGGCTGGTCTCGAACCTGGTGCTGATGGGCATGGGCGAGCCGCTTTACAACTTCGACAACGTGCGGGACGCGATGAAGGTGGTGATGGACGGCGAGGGGCTGTCGCTGTCGCGCCGCCGCATCACGCTGTCCACCTCGGGCGTCGTGCCCGAGATCGCGCGGACGGCCGAAGAGATCGGCTGCCAGCTTGCGGTCAGCTTCCACGCGACCACCAACCCGGTGCGGGACAGGCTGGTTCCGATCAACAAGCGCTGGAACATCGACGAGCTGCTGGCTGCCCTGCGCGAATACCCGCGCCTGTCGAACAGCGAACGGATCACCTTTGAATATGTGATGCTCGATGGCGTGAACGACACCGATGAGGACGCGCGCCGCCTGATCCGGCTGATCCGCGGCATTCCGGCCAAGATCAACCTGATCCCCTTCAACGAATGGCCGGGCGCGCCCTACAAGCGGTCCTCGTGGGAGCGGATCGAGGCTTTCGCGGACATCATCTACAAGGCCGGCTACGCCTCGCCCATCCGCACGCCGCGAGGCGAGGACATCATGGCCGCCTGCGGGCAGTTGAAATCGGCCACGGAACGCGGCCGCAAGTCGGCGGCTCAGGTCGCGGCCGAGGCCGGGGTCTGATCCAGACGCGCCGCGACCTCCTCGGCGATCGCCAGCGATGAGGTCAGGCCGGGGCTTTCGATGCCGAAAAGGTTGACGAGGCCGACGATGCCATGGGCTTCCGGCCCGTCGATTCGGAAATCGGCGGCGGGCTCTCCGGGGCCGCTGATCTTGGGGCGGATGCCGCAATAGGTGGGGGCCAGCGCGCCTTCAGGCAGGCCGGGCCAGTAGCGGCGGATCTCGGATTCGAAATGCGCCTGACGGCCGGGGTTCACGCGGTAGTCGATGCCGTCGATCCACTCGACATCCGGCCCGAAGCGCATCGCGCCGCCGAGGTCCAGCGTCAGGTGGACCCCCAGCCCGCCCGGCTCGGGCACCGGATAGATCAGGCGAGAGAAGGCGGGCCTGCCCGGCACCGCGTAATAGCTGCCGCGCGCATAGCGGGTCACGGGCACATGGGCCGGATCAAGCCCCTGCACCGCCTGCGCCACCTGCGAGGCCCAAAGCCCGGCCGCGTTCACCACGGCATCGGCGGCGAGGGTGAAGCGTTCCCCGGCAGCCTCTGTCTCGACGATAAAGCCCCTCTGCCCCGCCTCGATGCCGGTCACGCAGGTGCCGAGGGCAAGATGCGCGCCCGCCGCCTCGGTATCCGCCAGCAGCGCGGCCATCAGGGCATGGCTGTCCACGATGCCGGTTTCCGGCGACAGAAGCGCCCCGTGGCAGGACAGCGCCGGCTCCAGCGCCATCGCCGCTGCCCCAGAGATCAGCGTCAGTTCGACGCCGTTCGACGCCGCGTGGCCCGCGATGCCTTCCAGCACGGCAAGTTGCTCGGGCGAGGTGGCGACGATCAGCTTGCCGCAGCGACGGTGAGGCACGTTCTTCGCGGCCGCATAGTCGTAAAGGATCCCCCTGCCCTGCGCGCAGAGCCGCGCCTTGAGGCTGCCGGGGGCGTAGTAGATCCCCGCATGGATCACCTCGGAATTGCGGGAACTGGTCTCGGTGCCGATGGCTTCGGCCTTCTCGGCAATGACGACCTCGACCCCGCGCAGCGCCAGAGCCCGCGCAATGGCAAGCCCCACGACACCCGCGCCCACGACGATGCAGCCGACTCGATCCATTCCTGTCCCCGCTGACACAAAAAAGCCCGCCCCCAGGGGCGGGCCGTTTATCCGCTATGATCCGCAGCCTCAGCGCGGCGCGATCATCATCACCATCTGCCGGCCTTCCAGCTTGGGCATGGATTCGACCTTGCCGGCCTCGCCCACCTCGTCGCGGACGCGATTCAGCAGTTCCATGCCAAGGTTCTGGTGGGCCATCTCGCGCCCACGAAAGCGCAGGGTCACCTTGACCTTGTCGCCTTCCTCAAGGAACCGCTTCACCGACCGCATCTTGACGTCATAGTCATGGTCATCTGTTCCGGGGCGGAACTTGATTTCCTTGACCTCGATCGTCTTCTGCTTCTTGCGCGCCTCGGCCTCGCGCTTCTGCTGCTCATACTTGAACTTGCCAAGGTCCATGATCTTGCAGACCGGCGGGACGGCGTTGGGCGAGATCTCGACAAGGTCGAGCCCCGCTTCCTGGGCAAGCGCCATGCCACGGGCGGGTGTCACCACTCCGACGTTTTCCCCGTCGGCGCCGATAAGGCGGATTTCAGGCACCCGGATGCGATCATTCGTGCGCGGTCCGGTGTCACGGGTGGGCGGAGCGTTGTGGGGTCTGCGGGCTATGGGCGTGATCCTTGCATGGTTGAAGATTTCCTTCACGAAATAATCAACCGGCGGCACCGTTTCAACTGTCTTGAGGGCCCGCTCTGGCGATCGCGGCGGGTTTTCCCGTCCCCGACGCTGTGCGATAGAGTTCCGGGCCTTTGCCGGCGCGTCGATGTGCCGCAAACAGGTCCTGTGTGGGATTTCAGTGAGGTCTTGGGGATGTCACGTCTTGCCGGCCTGATTCTCGTGCTGGCCGTCCTGCTGGGCGGCGCTTTCTTCTGGCAATGGCAGTCGCGCCAGCCCGCGGCGCCGGAAGCGGTGACGCCGGTCCCTGCCCCGGCCGCGCCCGGGGGTCAGGCTACCCCGCCGGGCCCTGCGGCAAGCGCCGCCGGGGATGCGGCCACGGCCGCAGGCAGCGCGGCGGATGCCGCGGCCGATGCCGCCGCCGTCGCGGCCGATGTGGCCGCCGAGGCCTCGAAGGCGGCCGAGGGCACTGCCATTCCGCCGCTGGACGATGCCGCGCGCCAAGCGCAGACGGCCGCCGAAGCCGCCATCCGCGCCGCCGCGGATGCGGCCGACGCCGCAGCCGAGGCCGATGCGGGGGCCGCCGCCCGCGATCCGCAGGACACCGCGACCGCCGCCGAGGCCGCCGGTTCGGCGGCGCGCGCGGCGGGGGCCGCGGTCAGCGACGCCACGGAAGCCGCCCGCGAAGCGATCGGGATCGACCGCCTGCTGACACCCGAAGGCTTCAACGCCGAGAAGGTCGCCGCGCTGATCGACAACAGCAACCTCGACCCCGCCCAGCGGGAATCGCTGAAAACCATCGTCGCAGCCGCCTCCAGCAGCCCGGCGATGCTGCGATCCGCGCTGGAGCAGGTCCGCGCGGTGCTGCGGTGAACGACGCCACCCCCCATATCCGCCCCGACCCCAGCGATCCCCTGGGGCTGAAGGAGGTTGCCGAGGCCGCGCCGGCGCCCGCCCGGACCGAGGCCCCGGCCGCGCCACGGCGTCCCGTCCCGCTGGACGCCTTTCTGGCCAGTCCCGGCGATCACCTGCGTCGCGGTCCCATTGCCGTCATCCTGATCGAAGACCGCGTCGAGGTCGCGGCGACGCTGGCCCACCACATGACCCTAGGCTTCAGGAAGATCCTCGCGCTGTCGCCCGAACCCCTGCCGCCGTCCGACCTGCCCGACGATCCCAAGAGCCGGGTGCTGAATCTTCTGTTCGATGTTCGCGCCGGCGGCGCCCATATCCGGTCCGTCAATGCGGTGATCGCCGCCGTTCCCGCCGACACGTGGCTCTATTACGGCTACAACGCCGAGTTCCTGTTCTATCCCTTTTCGGAAACCCGCGCCGTGGGCGAGATGCTGGCCTTCCATGCCGAGGAACGCAGGCGGGGGATGCTGACCTATGTCATCGACCTTTATGCCCCCGACCTGGGCCGCTATCCGAACGCCGTCAGCATGGACGAGGCGATGTTCGACCGCACCGGCTATTACGCGCTGGGGCGGTCCGACCGTAGCGGGGGGGTCAAGGACCGGCAGCTCGACTTCTACGGCGGACTGCGCTGGCGGCTGGAGGAGCATCTGCCCTCCGACCGTCGCCGCATCGATCGCATCGCCTTGTTCCGAACCGAAAAGGACCTGCGGCTGCTGCCCGACCACCGGCTGTCGATCGAGGAATACAACACCTATGCCTGCCCCTGGCACAACAACCTGACGGCCGCGGTGGCGTCCTTCCGGGTGGCCAAGGCTTTGGCGCGCAACCCCGGCTCGCGCGAGCAGATCCGGGATTTCACCTGGCGCAACTCGGAACCCTTCCGCTGGACCTCGCAGCAGTTGATGGAGCAGGGGCTGATGGAACCGGGGCAGTGGTTCTGACGCGGGCCTGACGACAAGGGAAGGAAGGGGCTGTCTGCCCCCTCTGGCATCTGCGATACCATTCACCCCCGAAGGATATTCGGGAACCGTCCGAAGCCCGCCCTGGGGCCGCGGCAGTGCAGGTCAGATGACGCCCAGGGCGCGCATCGCCTCGGCCACGCGGACGAAGCCTGCGATGTTGGCGCCAAGGACATAGTCGCCGGGGGCGCCGTATTCCTCGGCGGTTTCGGCGCAGACATCGTGGATGTTGGTCATGATGTCGTCCAGCCGTTCCACCGTTTCCTCGAAGGTCCAGCTGTCGCGCGAGGCATTCTGCTGCATTTCCAGCGCCGAAGTGGCGACGCCGCCCGCGTTCGCGGCCTTGCCGGGGGCGTAAAGCACGTCGCCCCGGCGCAGCGTGTCCACCGCATCGGGGGTGCAGGGCATGTTGGCGCCCTCGGCCACCACCTGGGCGCCATTCTTGATCAGCGTCCTGGCGTGGCGCCCGGTCAGTTCGTTCTGGGTGGCGCAGGGCAGCGCGATCTGGCAGGGGACGTCCCAGATCGTGCCCTTGGCGGCCTCGATGAAATACGTTCCCGTGCCCTTGATGCGGGCGTATTCGGAAATCCGGCCGCGGCGCTTTTCCTTGATCTCGCGCAGGAGATCGAGGTCAATGCCGTTCTCATCCACGACATAGCCGCTGGAATCGGAACAGGCGACGACCTTGGCGCCGTATTCCTGCAGCTTCTCGATGGCGAAGGTCGCGACATTGCCCGAGCCGGAGACGACTGCGGTCTTGCCTTCGAAATCCTCGCCCATGGCCTTCAGCATCGAGCGGACAAAGAAGACCGTGCCATAGCCCGTGGCCTCGGGACGGGCGCGCGAGCCGCCGTAGGACAGGCCCTTGCCGGTCAGAACGCCCGCCTCGTAGCGGTTGGTCAGGCGCTTGTATTGCCCGAACATGTAGCCGATCTCGCGCCCGCCCACGCCGATGTCACCCGCGGGGACGTCAGTGTATTCGCCGAGGTGGCGGTGCAGTTCCAGCATGAAGGACTGGCAGAAGCGCATGATCTCGCGGTCGCTGCGGCCCTTGGGGTCGAAGTCGGACCCGCCCTTGCCGCCGCCGATGGGCATGGTGGTCAGCGCGTTCTTGAAGGTCTGCTCGAAGCCCAGGAACTTGATGATGCCCACGTTCACCGAGGGGTGGAAGCGGATGCCCCCCTTGTAGGGGCCAAGGGCCGAGTTGAACTGGACCCGGAAGCCGCGGTTGATCTGGACGCGGTCCTGGTCGTCGATCCACGGAACGCGGAAGATGATCTGGCGCTCGGGCTCGCAGATGCGCTCGATTAGCCCTTCCTCCAGGTATTCGGGATGCTTGGCGACGACGCGGCCAAGGCTTTCCATGACCTCGATCACGGCCTGGTGGAATTCGGGCTCGCCCGCGTTGCGTTCCATGACCGTGGTCAGGATATGCTGAAGTTTCTCGTCGATGCGCGCCATGTCCGTCCCGCCATTGTGGGTATCCGGCGCGCGGAATAATCCCAGAGCGTGGCAGGCTACAACTGCCTTGCGCAATTTTTGTGCGGAAATGCGATGAAATCCTGTGCGCTCTGCCACCTTCGGCTTGGTTGCGCGTAATGTTTCGGGGACCGGGCCGAGGTGCCCTCGCCTGCTTGCGTGGTTCGCCGCCCGGATGATAGACGCGGGAAAAGCCGGCGGACGGGCCGGCGCCACAGACAGGACCAGACCGCATGGCGATGGAACAGACCCGCTTCGACAAGGGCGACCTTCTGGCCTGCGCGCGGGGCGAGCTGTTCGGCCCCGGCAACGCGCAACTGCCGGAACCCCCGATGCTGATGATGGACCGCATCACCGACATCAGCGAGGACGGCGGCGCCCATGGCAAGGGCCATGTCGTGGCCGAGTTCGACATCACCCCCGACTTGTGGTTCTTCGCCTGCCACTTCCCCGGCAACCCGATCATGCCGGGCTGCCTTGGCCTTGACGGGCTGTGGCAACTGACCGGCTTCAACCTGGGCTGGCGCGGCTGGCAGGGCCGTGGCTATGCGCTGGGGGTGGGCGAGGTCAAGCTGACCGGCATGGTCCGGCCCGACCGCAAGCTGCTGACCTACAAGGTCGATTTCACCAAGGCGGTGCAGACCCGTCGGCTGACCATGGGCGTCGCCGACGGCATCGTGGAAGCCGATGGCGAGGTCATCTACCAGGTCAAGGACATGAAGGTCGCTCTTTCCGAGAGCTGAACCGAAGGAGGGCCGCATCATGCGCCGCGTCGTCATCACCGGGCTGGGGATCGTCTCGCCCATCGGCAACAATGCCACTGAGGTCACCGACAGCCTGCGCGCGGGCCGGTCAGGCATTGTCTTCTCGCCCGAATACGCCGAACACGGCTTCCGCAGCCAGGTCGAGGGTCGGCCGACCATCGACATCGCCGCCCATGTGGACAAGCGCGACCTGCGCTTCATGGGCGAGGGCGCGGCCTGGAACTTCATCGCCATGCAGCAGGCGGTCGAGGATTCGGGACTGGAACCCGGCGACGTCTCGAATCCGCGCACGGGGCTGGTGATGGGCTCGGGCGGGCCGTCCACGTCCAACTTCTTCAACGCCCACAAGATCGTCATCGAGAAGGGCGCGCCCAAGCGCATGGGGCCGTTCATGGTCACGCGCTGCATGTCCTCGACCAACTCGGCCTGCCTGGCGACGCCGTTTTCCATCAAGGGCGTGAACTACTCGATCACCTCGGCCTGCTCGACCTCGGCGCATTGCATCGGCAACGGGACCGAACTGATCCAGATGGGCAAGCAGGACATCGTCTTCGCGGGCGGCGGCGAGGAACTGGACTGGACGCTTTCGTGCCTGTTCGACGCGATGGGCGCGATGTCGTCGAAATACAACGATGCACCGGAAACCGCCTCGCGTCCCTTCGACGTGACCCGCGACGGCTTCGTCATCGGCGGCGGCGGCGGGGTGGTGGTGCTTGAGGAACTGGAACACGCGAAGGCACGCGGCGCCAAGATCTATGCCGAAGTGACGGGCTACGGCGCGACCTCGGACGGCTATGACATGGTCGCGCCCTCGGGCGAGGGGGGCGAGCGGTCCATGCGGCTGGCGCTGGAAACCCTGCCGGAAGGCCGGAAGATCGGCTATGTGAACGCACATGGAACCTCGACCCCGGTGGGTGACGTGACCGAAATCAAGGCCCTGCGCCGTGTCTTTGGCGACGATGCGGTGCCCAAGGTCAGTTCCACCAAGTCGCTGACCGGCCATTCGCTGGGCGCTACGGGCGTTCACGAGGCGATCTATTCTCTGCTGATGATGCAGCATGGCTTCATCGCCGCATCCGCCAACGTGACCGAACTCGACCCCGAGATCCGGCCCGAGGAAATCGCCACGCAGCGCATCGACAACGTCGATTTCGACAGCGTGCTGTCCAACAGCTTCGGCTTCGGCGGCACCAATGCGACCCTTGTGATGTCGAAGTTCCGGGAGTGAGCATGGCCCTGCTGCAAGGCAAGCGCGCGCTGGTGATGGGCGTCGCGAACGAGCGTTCCATCGCCTGGGGGATCGCGCAGGCGCTGGCCGCGCAGGGGGCGGAGCTGGCCTTCACCTATCAGGGCGAGGGTTTTGGCAAGCGGGTCCAGCCCTTGGCGGAATCGCTCGGGTCCGACATCCTGCTGGACGTGGACGTGACCGACGACGCCTCGCTGGACGCGGCTTTCGGGGCTTTGGGGGAACGCTGGGGGCGGCTGGACATCCTGGTCCACGCCATCGCCTTTTCCAACAAGGACGAGCTGACCGGCCGTTTCGTCGATACCAGCCGGGCGAACTTCAAGCAGTCGCTCGACATCTCCTGCTATTCGTTGATCGAGGTCGCCCGCCGGTCCCTGCCCCTGATGACCGATGGCGGCACGATCCTGACCCTGACCTATGCCGGCTCGAACCGGGTGACGCCCTTCTACAACGTCATGGGCGTGGCCAAGGCGGCGCTGGAATCGGCTGTGCGCTATCTTGCCAACGACCTCGGCCCGCAGGGCATCCGGGTGAACGCGATCAGCCCCGGCCCAATGAAGACCCTGGCAGGCGCAGCCATCGGCGGCGCGCGCAAGACCTATCGCCACACCGAGGCCAATGCGCCGCTGCGTCATAATGCGACGCTTGAGGCGATCGGCGGCACGGCGGTGTGGCTGGCCTCGGACTGGGGCACCTGCACCACCGGCGAGGTGGTGATGGTCGACAGCGGCTATCACGTCCTCGGGATGCCCCAGTCCGAGAATATCTGAGCCAGCCCTTTTGCTGGCACAGCGGAACATCCCTGCGCCCTGGCCGTTTGCCCCGAGCATCCCTCAGAGGCCCGGATGAAACGCTTCGCCGTCTATTATGCCCCGCGCCCTGGTGACCTCGCCGCCCGCACTGCCGCCTGGCTGGGCTGGAACCCCGAAACACGGCGCGAGGTCACGCAACCCGATCTGCCCGCCCTGCTCTGTCCGCCGGCTGAACTGACGCGCGATCCGCGGAAATACGGCTTCCACGGCACAATCCGCGCGCCTTTCCGGCTGGCCGAGGGCATCAGCCCGGCCGATGCAACGGCAGCGGTCGAGGCACTGGCGGCGCGGCTTTCCCCCGTGACCTGCGACGGGCTGCAGATCGAGGATCTGCACGGCTTCCTCGCCCTGATCCCTCAAGGCTGCGACGACGCGCTGCAGGCCCTTGCTGCCGCGGTGGTCGAGGGCACCGACCACCTCCGCGCGCCTCTCACGGACACAGAGATCGCCCGCCGCAAGCCTGACCGGCTCTCCCCCCGCCAGCGCGAGCTGCTGCACCGCTGGGGCTATCCCTTTGTCATGGAGGAGTTCCAGTTCCACCTGACCCTGACCGACAGCCTGCCCGAAGCCGAGCGCGCCCCGGTCATGGCGGCCCTGCAGGAGCACCTGTCCCCGGTCCTGCCCCGCCCCTTCGCGATCGAGGACCTCTGCCTCTTCGGCGAGGACCGGGACGGCCGCTTCCACCTGCTGCACCGCGCGGCCCTTTCGGGCTGAAAGGCCGCTTTCGGACGCGCGAGGCGGAACCCGCGCTTCGACAAAGGCAGGGATCAGGCTTTCGCGCGGCCTTGTCCGATGACGGCCGACACTGTTGCCTGCGCGCGGCGGGCGCGGCAGGATGCCCGCGAAATGACGAGGGGACGGTTCATGGACGTGCAGCACTTCACCGCCGCGGACGGCGCACGGATCGCCTATCGGGACCAGGGCGAGGGGCTGCCGGTCCTGTGCCTCGCGGGGCTGACGCGCAGCATGGACGACTTCGACTATCTCGCGCCGACGCTGGCCGACTGCCGGATGATCCGCATGGACTATCGCGGGCGCGGGCAGTCCGACTGGACGGGCGCCGAGACCTACACCGTCCCGCAGGAGGGGGCGGATGCGCTGGCGCTGCTGGATCACCTCGGGCTTCAGAAAGCGGCCATCGTCGGCACCTCGCGCGGGGGGCTAATTGCCATGTATCTGGCGGCGGTGGCCCGCGACCGCCTGCTGGGCGTCTGCCTGAACGACGTAGGCCCCCAGTTGCGGCGCGAGGGGCTGGAGGCGATCATGGACTATGTCGGCCGCCGTCCCAACGCCCGGACGCTCGCCGAGGTGGCCGAGCGCCTGCCCCGGACGCTCCGCGGCTTCGCCGAGGTCCCCGAGGGCCGCTGGCACGAGGAAGCCGCCCGTCTTTACCGCCAGGCCGAGGACGGCGTGACCCTGACCTACGACCCGGCCCTGCGCGAGGCCTTCCTTTCCGCCTTCAAGAACCCCGACGCCACCGCCTGGCCCCTGTTCGACGCGCTGGAGGGCCTGCCGCTGGCGCTGATCCACGGCGAGGGTTCGGACCTGCTGGGCGAGGATGCGGTCGAGGAAATGCGGCGGCGGCGGCCGGACATGATCTACGGCAAGGTCCCGGGGCGGGGGCATATCCCGTGGCTGGATGAGGGGGAGAGTGTAAGGGTGGTCAGGGAATGGGTGGAAGCGGTGCAGGGGACGGCGGCTGCGTAGGGTGCGTGCTTTGCACGCACCGCTCGGTGGCGGGATGGTGCGTGCGGAGCACGCACCCTACGCTTGCTGCACTAACAGCGCATATTCCAAATGTTACATGCTTTCCCAAATCGCGCTTGCGGCAAGGGAACCAGAAATTCCAATTACAAGCGCAGCAAGTACGGATCCAAGCAACCTAAACCACCGGCGCTCGTGCTTACGGACAGCGTCTTGAGATTTCAATTTGCCTGCTTAATTAAGATGAATGAATGACGGGCGATCCTTAGCCAATGAAAGGCTTAGAAAGAATCCCCAGCATAACCCAGCTGCCATTGCCAAAAACAGTATTGTGGATGCGATAGATTGCGCTACTATCTGTGCAGAAATTGCATCTGCCCCCGACAAGGACGCACCTTTCAACGCCAATTCACCGACTACCTTAGAGCTAAGCCAGATGGAAGCTAGTACTCCAGTAGCTGCGCCCACAAGCGCGCAAACAAGGCTTACCCATCCAGAAGAGAAGAAAGCAGCAAACCTATCGACCTTCTCCATAGACTTTATTTTGGCATCAAGTAAATTTGCCAGATCATTGCCCAAACTGACACTTCTGTGCCTTATTATATAACCAATTCCAGATTCTTTAGGGGCGAAGTCGCTTATGACCCGTTTTCCGTAGATTTCCTTTCTGACGTGAGATGTTGCATCTGCCTTAAATTCTATAGTTATCTCATTCTTTGCTGGAACTTGCTCTCTTGGCAGGGCCACCAAATATGAACTCGAAACAACAACAGCAACGCACTTCCGATTGCTCGGCTCACTGAATGAAGCAAATTCATCTATCGAACTTATTTCAACCGACCTCCCATCTTCGAAAAGTACTTGGATAGTAATAGACGCCAAGGATGATTCATGTTGTTCTACAATCCTTTGATGCACGAGTTGAAGAACATCAACCATCTCAGGCACATCAACATCTACAACCTGATAGAAGGTTCGTCGAATCGTTCTAGGGGTCTTTAGTAGAGACGCCAAAAAGGAACCGAACTGCCCCGCACTACAGGGAATCATCAATACGTTCGAAGAGCTTTCAGGAAGATGAGGCAAGGATTTATCTCCGTTTAGCAGTTACATATATCAACTTACATAGCTCTTCACCCCCACACCCCCTCGAACTCCCGCCATTCGCCCTTGCTCATCCCACTCGTCTCCTGCGTCACCATCCCCCCAGCCAGCCGCCGCTTCAGCACCTCCACGGCTTTCCCGGACAGGGACACCCCGCCCAGTCGGTAGTCCTCGAAGGCCCCGTAGGCCAGCGGCACCCAATCCGCCACAATGCGGCACATCGCTTCGGCATAGACGCGGATCTCGTATTGCGCGTGGGCGTCGGCGCGCAGGCGCAGGAAATGGAACAGGTTGTGCAGGTCCGTCTTCCAGTACCACTGGGTATAGATGTTCGCGGGCAGGTTCATCCGCGCGAGTTCGCGGGCGAGGCCCTGCTGGCCGTCCTGGCTCAGCATCCCCTCGTAATGGTCATAGGACCGCATCGCGTCCTCGCGCAGGATGTCCAGGACGCGCTGCGCCTCGTCCCCCGACAGCACCGCGCCCCGGCCCTGGTTGTTCACCGTGGATTGGGCAGCAAGTTGTTCGGGGGCGGGGATGTAGAACTCGCGGTCGAGGATCGAATAGCGGGCGGAATATTCGTTCACGTTGGCCGTGCGGTGGCGGATCCACTGGCGGGCGACGAAGACCGGCAATTTGACGTGGAACTTGACCTCGCACATCTCGAAAGGGGTCGAGTGCCAGTGCCGCATCAGGTAGCGGATCAGCCCCTCGTCGTTCGACACGGCCTTGGTGCCGCGGCCGTAACTCACACGCGCCGCCTGCACGATGGCGGAATCGTCGCCCATGTAGTCGATGACGCGCAAAAGCCCGTGGTCCAGCACCGGATGGGCCACGTAAAGATGCCGCTCCATCCCCTCGCTGACCGCGCGCAGGGTCGGGCGCGGGGTGGCGCGGGCCTCGTCGATCTCGGCTTGCTGTTCGGGGGTGAGCGGCATCGGGCGGTCCTTTCAGGTCTGTCGCCCGCCTGTCTAGCGCGCCCCGGCTGGCGAGTCAGCGGGCGGCGTGTCAGGATCGCCGCCGCACCAATACGGGAGAAGCATGATGCGTTATCTGCACACCATGGTCCGCGTGAAGGATCTGGAGGCCAGCATGGGTTTCTATCGCCTGCTGGGGCTGGAGGAGATCCGGCGGACGGACAGCGAGCAGGGCCGCTTCACGCTGGTCTTCATGGCGCCGCCAGGCCAGCCTGAAACGCCGGTCGAGCTGACCTACAACTGGGACGGCGATGAGGGCCTGCCCTCGGACAGCCGCCATTTCGGGCACCTCGCCTATGAGGTGAAGGACATCTACGCCACCTGCCAGCACCTGATGGACAGTGGTGTGACGATCAACCGCCCGCCCCGCGACGGCCACATGGCCTTTGTCCGCAGCCCCGACAACGTCTCGATCGAGCTTCTGCAGAAGGGCGACCGCCTGCCGCCGCAGGAGCCCTGGGCCAGCATGGGCAACACCGGCCACTGGTGAGGGGTCAGTAGATGTAGCGGATCTGCTCGGCCCAGAAACGCTCGACCCGGCGCCATTGCAGGTTCACCTGCGGCAGCGGCGGGTCGTCCAGGATGCCCGAGGCCTCCAGCCCCATGACGTGGCGCAGGAACATCTGGCCGACGATCTCGCGCACTTCCTCTCCCCGCGGACTGAGCCGCACGCGGACAGACCGCCGGTCGTTTTCGCATCGCTGGTGGGTGACATAGCCCATCTGCACCAGCTTCTTGAGGTTGTAGCTGACGTTCGAGCCCTGATACATCCCGCGCGACCGCAGCTCGCCTGCAGAAACCTCGGCCCCGCCCAAGTTGAACAGCAGCAGCGCCTGCACGGGGGTCAGGTCGTCGCGGCGCAGGCGTTCGAATTCGTCCTTGATCAGGTCCAGCATCAGCCGGTGCAGCCGGTCGAGGATCTGGATGCTTTGCAGGTAAGGCTCCAGCAGGTCCGGCGGGTTGTAATCCGGCGGCGGAAGCGGCGTGGCTGAGGGGCGCAGCACGGCGAGTCGGGTCATCGGTATCTTCCGTATGGCGTCTTTCCGCCACATTGCCACCTACGTCCCAAGATTCGGTTAAGCGCCGCGAATTTCCCGCAGCCGCCCCTGTGCATGGGCCGCGACCCGGTCAAGCATCGCCGCATGGGCCTGCGGACCCGCGGTCCCGCCCGACAGCCGGGCGGTGATCCAAGGGTAAAGGTCCTGGTCGTTTTCCTCCAGCAGCCGCTCATAGGCGTCGAGCGTACCGGCATCCATCGTGGCCAGTTCGGCCTCGGCGAAGGGGCCGAGGATCAGGTCCATCTCGCGCGTGCCGCGCCGCCAGCTTCGCATGGTGATCCGCTTCAGCCGGGCCTCGTGATCGTCCATCCGCTTTCCCCCCGCGCTTGCAGCCACGCTGTCCCGCGCCTATCACCACCCCGTCCCAGAAACCCGGAGCGCGTCGATGAGCTTTCTGTCCCAGACCCTGTCCCGCGTCAAACCCTCGCCCACCATCGCGATGACGAACCTTGCGCGCGAACTGGCCGCCGAGGGCCGCGACATCGTCAGCCTCTCGGCCGGAGAGCCGGATTTCGACACGCCCGCCCATATCCGCGAGGCGGGCAAGGCCGCCATCGACGCGGGGCACACCCGCTATACCGCTGTGGACGGCATTCCCGAGTTGAAGCGGGCCGTCGCCGACAAGTTCCGGCGCGAGAACGGGCTGGACTATTCCCCGCAGCAGGTCAGCGTGGGAACGGGCGGCAAGCAGATCCTCTATAACGCGCTGATGGCGACGCTGAATCCCGGCGACGAGGTCATCATTCCCGCCCCCTACTGGGTCAGCTATCCCGACATGGTGGCACTGGGCGGCGGGACGCCCGTCATCGTCACCGGCAGCATCCAGAACGGCTATCGCATCACGCCAGACCAGCTTGAGGCGGCAATCACGCCGAAGACGAAATGGGTGATCCTGAACTCGCCCTCGAACCCCACGGGTGCCGGCTATGGCGAAGCCGAGATGCGCGCCCTGACCGATGTTCTGCTGCGTCATCCCCATGTCTGGGTGCTGGCCGACGACATCTACGAGCATCTGGTCTATGACGGCTTCCGCTTCGTCACGCCCGCCCAGGTGGAACCGAAGCTGATGGACCGCACCCTGACCATGAACGGGGTCAGCAAGGCCTATGCCATGACCGGCTGGCGGATCGGCTATGGCGCGGGGCCGGTGGAACTCATCAGGGCGATGGCGAATGTGCAGGGGCAATCGACCTCGAACCCCAGTTCGATCAGCCAATATGCCGCGCTGGCCGCGCTGACCGGGCCGCAGGACTACATCGCGGAAAGCCGGGCCGTCTTCCAGCGTCGCCGCGATCTGGTCGTCTCGGGGCTGAACCAATGCGAGGGGATCGACTGCCCCACCCCGCAGGGGGCCTTCTACGTCTATCCCTCGATCGCCCGGCTTATTGGGCGCCGCACGCCTGAGGGGGCCGTGATCGCCGATGACCGCACCTTCGCGATGGAACTGCTGAATGCCACTGGCGTGGCCGTGGTCTTCGGCGAGGCCTTTGGCCTCTCGCCGCATTTCCGCATCAGCTACGCGGCGTCGGACGCGCAACTGGCCGACGCCATCGCCCGCATCCGTGGCTTCTGCGGCAAGCTGCGGCAGGAACCGGCGTGACAGGGGGGCGTTCTCATCGGGAATAAACCCGAGAGGACAAGACCATGCTGTCTCGTGATGCGCTCGTCATCGTGGCCGATGGCCAGAAGGCCGTGCTGTTCCGCAACACCGCCAAGTTCAAGATCGAGCTTGAGGAGGTCGAGCGGATCGGCCCGGCCAACCTGCAGGACGAAAGCCAAGGAAGGCAACCCGAGGATACGCCGCCCCGCGACGAGGACGAAGCGACCTTTGCCAAGCAACTGACCGAGCGGCTGAACCTGATGGTGCTGCAGAACAAGGTGCAGGAACTGGCGATCATCGCCGATCCCAACACGCTGGGCGTCATGCGGAAGAACTATCACAAGATGCTGGAACAGAAGGTCGTCAAGGAAGTTGCCAAGACGCTGACCGCGGCCTCGGCCGACGAGATCGCCCGCGCGCTGGCCTGACCGCAGGGAACGGAACGCCGGGGCGCCGCGGCGCGGATCATCGACATGGAGCTTGCGGCCCTTTTCGTCATTGTCCCGGCGGTCGTCCTGGGCGTCCTGCATCTTTATTACCGCCCGCCCTCGCTGAAGGGGCGCCGCGAAAGCCGGGCCGTGCCGCTGTCGGATGCGACCACGCTGGGCCGCATGGTGCTGGCGCATGGCGGCGCAAGGTCGAACGTCAGCGGCGTCGTGGCGCTGCATGACGGGCTGGACGCCTTCGGCGCGCGCATTTCGCTGATCCGCGAGGCCGGGCTGGCGTTGGACGTGCAATATTACATCTGGCAGCGCGACCTGACAGGCCTCGTGCTGCTGGACGAACTGCACCGGGCCGCCGAACGCGGCGTCCGCATCCGGCTGCTGCTGGACGACAACGGCATATGGGGGCTGGACGCCGACCTTGCCGCGCTGAACGCGCTGCCCAATGTCGAGGTGCGGCTGTTCAACCCCTTCATCCTGCGCCGGCCCAAGCTGCTGGGTTATCTCTTCGACTTCCGCCGCCTGAACAGGCGGATGCACAACAAGCTGATGATCGCGGATGGCGCCGCCGCGATCCTGGGCGGGCGCAACATCGGCGATGTCTATTTCGCCTATGGCGAGGGGCCGCATTACCTTGATACCGATGTGCTGACGCTGGGACGGGTAGCAGTGGACGCGGGCGAGGATTTTGACCGCTACTGGGCCAGCGGATCGGCCTATCCCGCCGAACTGATCCTGCCCGCGCCGGGCGTCTCCAGCGCGCGCGACGATCTGCAGGCGATGCTGGCCGACGCGGGCGCCCTGGCTTACCGGCAGACGGTCGTCACCCGGCCTCTTGTGCATGACATGATCGAAGAACGACTGGCGCTGAACTGGGTGCCGGTCACGCTGATCAGCGACGATCCCGCCAAGGGGCTGGGGCGGCATCGCAACCGCGACCTGATGTTCGCGCAACTGATGCGGATGATCGCCAGCCCCGACCATTCGGTGGACATCATCTCGGCCTATTTCGTTCCCGGCCGCCGCTTCACCCAGCGGCTGAACCGGCTTGTGGCGGAAGGGCGGCAGGTCCGCATCCTGACGAACTCGCAGGAGGCGACGGACGTGCTGGTGGTCCATTCGGCCTATGTGAAATACCGCCCCGTCCTGATCGACGGCGGCGTGCGGCTGTATGAGCTGCGCGCCACCCGCGAGTTGCCGCGTGAGCCGCGCACCCCCGGCACATCGACCCGCGCGAGCCTGCATTCCAAGACCGTCTGCGTGGACCGCGACCGCATCTTCATCGGCTCGTTCAACTTCGACCCGCGCTCGATCATCTTCAACACCGAGATGGGGGTGATGATCGACAGCCCCCGCCTTGCGGGCGAGGTCAGCCACGGGCTGGACGAGGTGCTGCCGCTAGTCAGCTATGGCCCCCGCCGCGGCGGGCGCGGGCGGCTGGTCTGGCATGAACCGGCGGTGGACAACCCCGGGACCGTCCACCGCCGCGAACCCGGCACCAATTTCGCCCAGCGCGGGTTCCTGTGGCTGATCGGCCGGTTGCCGATCGAGTGGCTGCTCTAGGCCGCAGCCTTGGCCGCGCGGCGGGCGGCGTGCAGCAGCGGTTCCGTATAGCCCGAAGGCTGCGCGGCCCCTTTCAGGATCAGGTCGCGCGCCGCGTTGAAGGCGGGACCGTCCAGCGCCGGCGCCATCGGCTTGTAAAGCGGATCGCCCGCGTTCTGGCGGTCCACCTTCTCGGCCATGCGCGCCAGCGAATCCTGCACCTGCGCCTCGGTGATGATTCCGTGCTTGAGCCAGTTCGCGAGGTGCTGGGCCGAGATCCGCAGCGTCGCCCGGTCCTCCATCAGTGCCACGTCCTCGTAGTCGAGCACCTTGGAACAGCCGACCCCCTGATCGACCCAGCGCACGACATAGCCCAGGATCGACTGGGAGGAGTTGTCGATCTCATAGGCCACTTCCTCGGGCGACAGGTTCGCGCCCCCCAGCAGCGGCGGCGTCAGCAGCGCGTCCAGCGAGGGCTTCTCGCGCGAGCGCAGCTTCTCCTGCACCCCATGAACCGAGACCTGGTGGTAATGCGTCGCGTGCAGCGTGGCGGCGGTGGGCGAAGGCACCCAGGCGGTATTCGCGCCCGCCTGCGGGTGGCCGATCTTGGCCGCCAGCATATCGGCCATGTCGTCGGGCTTGGCCCACATGCCCTTGCCGATCTGGCCCCGGCCCGCGAGCCCCAATGCAAGGCCCGTGTCCACGTTCCCGGCCTCATAGGCCCCCAGCCACGCCTGATCCTTCATGCGGCCTTTCGGCACCATCGGCCCGGCCTCCATGGACGTGTGGATCTCGTCGCCGGTGCGGTCGAGGAAGCCCGTGTTGATGAACACGACGCGATCCTTCACCTGCGCAAGGCAGGCCGAAAGGTTGGCCGAGGTCCGGCGCTCCTCGTCCATCACCCCCAGCTTCACGGTGTTCGCGGGCAGGCCGAGGATGCGCTCGACCCCGGCATAAAGCCGCTCGGCAAAGGCGACCTCGTCAGGGCCGTGCATCTTGGGCTTCACGACATAGATCGAGCCGGTGCGCGAGTTCCGCCCGGCATCCAGGTCATGCACGGCGGCGGCGACGGTCATCAGGGCGTCCATGATGCCCTCGGGCGTTTCCTGCCCGTCCAGCAGCACGGCGTCGGTGGTCATCAGGTGGCCGACGTTGCGGACCAGCAGCACGGCGCGGCCGGGATGGGTGACCTCGTTCCCCTGCGGGTCGGTGTAGGTCACGTCAGGGGCCAGACGGCGCGTCATCTGCCGCCCGCCCTTCTCAAAACTCTCGGCCAGATTGCCCCGCATCAGGCCCAGCCAGTTGCGGTAGTTGGAAACCTTGTCCTCGGCATCGACGGCGGCAACCGAATCCTCGAAGTCCTGGATCGCCGTCAGGGCGCTTTCCAGGATGACATCCGAGATGCCCGCCTTGTCGTCGCGCCCGATGGGCGTGCTGCGGTCCACCTTGAGGCGGATCAGCAGGCCGTTCACGCGCAGGAACACGTCCTCGCCACTGGTGCCCGCGAACTGCACCGGATCGGCAAGGCCGGTCTCGCCCGCGCCAGTGGTCAGGACCAGCTGGCCGCCCTCGGCCTTCATCCCGGTCACGTCCGCCCAGGAGGTGCCCTCCAGCGGCGCCACCGAATCCAGATGCTTGCGTGCCCAGTCGATTACCTGCGCGCCGCGCTGGGCGTCATAGCCGCCCGGAGCCGCTTTCCCCGGCAGCGCGTCAGTGCCGTAAAGCGCGTCATACAACGAACCCCAACGGGCGTTGGCGGCATTGAGTGCGAAGCGGGCGTTGCTGATCGGGACGACAAGCTGCGGCCCCGCGACCTGTGCCAGTTCCGGGTCCACGTCGGTGGTGCCGATGGTGAAGGGCGCGGGCTCGTCCACCAGATAGCCGATCTCGCGCAGAAAGGCGTGGTAAGCCTCAGCGTCAAGCGGCTGGCCGCGGCGCGTGCGGTGCCAGTCGTCGATCTGCGCCTGCAATTCGTCGCGCCGCTGCAGAAGGGCGCGGTTCTCGGGGGCAAGCTCGCGCAGCAGGGCGGCATAGCCGTTCCAGAAGGCGTCGGACGTAACGCCACCCGTCAGCAGCTCCGTTTCGACCAGATTGGCCAGGGAGGCCGCCACCTGCAAGCCGGCGCGCTCAACGTGATCGGTCATCTTCAACCCTCCATCAGTGCAGCAGGATGGATAGCAGGCCCGTTGGAAGAACGTGACAACCCCGCCAATCTTTTCCATCATGCGGCAAACGGAGGAAGACTTATGGCGGAGAGTGGTGTCCAGTCCGTCAGCCGCGCGCTGACCCTGTTGCGGCTGCTGGCGCAGGGGGATGGCAGCCGGCTCAGCGACCTGGCGCGGGCGGCGGGACTGCCAGTGTCCACCGCGCACCGTCTGCTGACGACGCTGGAACAGCAGGGTTTCGCGCAGTTCGAACCCGCCGCCTCTGCCTGGCACGTCGGGCGCGATGCCTTTTCCGTGGGGATGGCCTATGGCCGCAGGCTCAGCTTCGTGGCCCCTGCCCTGCCGATGCTGCGCCGGTTGCGGGACGCGACGCGCGAGACGGCGAACCTCGGGATTCTTGACGACGACCATCTGGTGACGGTCAGCCAGGTCGAAAGCCGGGAAATCCGCCGGGCGCTCTCGCCCCCCGGCCGCCGGGTGCCGGTGTTTTCCTCGGCCATGGGCAAGGCGATCCTGGCCACCTGGCGCGACGAGGACGTGCTGGCGCTGGCCGACCGCGCCGGCCTGCCGCCGCTGACCTCGAAAAGCCTGCGCACCCGCGACGCCGCGCTGGCCGACATCGAGCGCACCCGCAGGCGTGGCTGGGCACTGGATGACGAGGAGTTCAACCTCGGCATGCGCTGCCTTGCCGCCGTGGTCTGGTCGCCGCAGGCAGAGGCCGCCTGCGCCATCTCGATCTCGGGCGCGGCGGGGCGGCTGACGGATGACCGGATCGAGCAGATGGGAGCGCTGGTGACGCAGGCGGCGGGCGAGTTGACGGAGTTGTTGGGCGGGGTGGCGCCGGATGCTGAGGTGACATCGCCCCTGCCTCGCTGAAAACGGTCGCTTGGCCCCATCCAGCGGAAAGACAGACATGACGGTTGTTTTCTGATCCGCCTCCTGTCCGGGCGTTCGACAGCCCCGCAGGATATTCAAGAACCGTCCGAAGGCAGCATGGCTGGCAGGCTGTCCCGCAGCCGGGGCCAGCCGCCCGGTTGCCAGCCCATTGCGGCAAGGCGGTCGCAACTCATCACCGAAACGACCGCGTCGGCGCAAGGCGGCGGCGGATAGGGGCAGCCGGTCAGCCGCTGCGCCTCGGCCAGCAGGTCATGGCGGTCGAGCAGCAGGTCCGAGGCGTTGAAGGCACCTCGCGCGCCGCTCCGCAGGATCAGCAGGATCGCGGCGGAAAGGTCGTCGCCGTGCAGTTCCGTGGCGATGCGCGGCGTGATCGGACGTCCGGCGATATAGTCCGCAAAAAGGCCCGTCCACTTGTGCCCTTCGCCCGGACCATAGATGCCGGTAGCGCGGAGGCTTGCAGTGGCGAAGCCGGGCGCATCCAGCGCGGCGAGCCCCGCCTCGGCCTCGGCCTTCACGCGGCCGTAAAGGCTTTGTGGCGCACTCGGCGTTCCATCCGGCAGCGGCGTGCCCGCGGGTAGCGCGTCATAGACCGCGCGCGAGGACAGGAAGACGACCTGCCCCACGCCTGCAGCCTTCGCCTGCTGAAACAGCCGCAGCGAGCCGTCACGGTTGAGCGCCACGAAGCCTTCCGGATCGTCGCCCTCGCCGCCGCGATACTTGCCGGGAACATGGGCGAAACCGGCGTGAATCAGCACCTCGCAGCCCTCCAATGGCGCGGGCTGGCCCAAGCGCCAGCCGGGCAGCGTCTCGACCTGGTGGCCGTCGGTCTGAAGGGCGCGGGACAGGAAGCGTCCGACTAGGCCGCTTGCGCCCGTAAGGGCGATCCTCATGCGGGGTCGGGCAGGCTGCGCGAGTCGGGCACCGGGCCGTCGCCTGCATAGGCACGCCACAACTCGATCAGCGGGCGGACGCAGTCGGCCTTGGCATGGTCCTGCCATGGCTTCTCATACTGGAAATGCAGGATCTTGATGTCCTGCCAGCGCCACAGATCTGGCATGGCGAACCAGACGTATTGCAGCATGTTCATGAACACCGGCAGGCCGTGCCAGTCGGGGAAGTAGTGCTCCAGAAACGTCTGGTCCGTCCGCCGCCAGAACACGCCCGGCACGTCCAGCCTTGCCAGCATGTCCTCGAACGTCGCCTGAGAGGGCCGGGCCGTGAAGACGCCCGAGTTCATCCGGTGAAAATCCGCGAGGCTTTCATAAACGTTCGGCGCGGCGCAGAATTGGGGATAGTCGAACAACTTGTCCACGTTCTGCAACACCAAGGCGTCGGCATCAATGAACACCAGCCGCTCATAGTCCAACTGCCACAGCCGCAGCTTGGCGAAATTGTCGAGCGGCGTGTGGAAGGGCGGCTTCTCGCCCTTGGTGAAGGCGGCGCGGCCGTGCAGCGCGTCCTTGGCATGTGTGGCGTTGAACTCGGGAGAGGTCGGCAGCAACTCGCAGCGGACCAGCCGGGCGCCAAGGGCCGAGAGGGACGCAAGTTCCGCCTTGGCCACGTCGGTATGCAGGACGCAGATGTCGGCCTGCGTTCCCGATAGCACGATGGACCGCACCAGCGCCTTTGCCCCCAGCGCATAGTCGGCGTTCGTCACCAATGTGACAAAGGCACGGTCGGACCGCGCAGGGCGGTCCGGCGTCAGACCCCGCATCAGACCGCCTTGAGCTTCTTGCCCTCGGGGTCGTGATCGACGCGCTTGGCGATGTCCTTGGTCCAGGCGCTGACGGCGGGCACGCGCGAGCGGTCGATGCGGTGGGCATACTTGCGCGCCACGTCCACGACCTCGGCCAGCAGGCCCTCCTGTAGGGTGATCGGGTTCAGGCCCAGCGACAGGAACTGGTCGTTCTTCACGATCAGGTCGTTCTCGTCGGCTTCCTTGCGGGGGTTCGGCAGCATCCGCACCTCGGCCCCGGTCATCCGGGCGACCAGATGGGCGAGGTCGCGGACGCGGTGCGTTTCGGTCATCTGGTTGAAGATTTTCACCCGCTCGCCTGCCTTCGGGGCATCGTCCAAAGCAAGCTCGATGCAGCGCACGCAGTCCTGGATGTGGATGAAGGCGCGTGTCTGCCCGCCGGTGCCGTGGACGGTCAGTGGATAGCCGATCGCCGCCTGAATGAGAAAACGGTTCAGCACCGTGCCGTAGTCGCCGTCATAGTCGAAGCGGTTGATGAGCTGCTCGTGCCGCCGGGTCTGGTCGGTGTGGGTGCCCCAGACGATGCCCTGATGCAGGTCGGTGATCCGCAGCCCGTCGTTCTGGGCGTAGAACTGGAACAGGATCTGATCGAGGCTCTTGGTCATGTGATAGACCGAACCCGGCCGCGTCGGATACAGGATCTGCTGCGGCTTCCTGCCCGAGGGCGTGTCGATCTCGATGTCGAGATAGCCTTCCGGGATCGGCGCGCCGACCGAGGAATAACCGTAGACGCCCATCGTCCCCAAGTGAACCAGATGCGCGTCGATGCCGGTTTCCACAAGCGCCGCCAGCAGGTTGTGGGTGGCGCTGACATTGTTGTCCACGGTGTAGACCTTGTGGCGGTCGGTCTTCATCGAATAGGGCGCGGCGCGCTGTTCAGCGAAATGGATCACCGCGTCGGGCTTGTGGTCCGCAAGCCACTGCTTCAGCCGCTCGTATTCCTTGGCGAGGTTCAGCAGGTGGAAATGGATGACGTTGCCGCTTTCCTGCTTCCAGATGCGGCAGCGTTCCTGGATCGAATCCATCGGCGTCAGCGACTGCACGCCCAGTTCCGTGTCGATCCAGCGGCGCGACAGGTTGTCGACGATATGGACCTCGTGGCCGAGGTTGGACAGGTGCAGCGAGGTGGGCCAGCCCACGAAACCGTCACCACCGAGAACCGCAATCCGCATGACTCGTTCCTTTTTCCACAAGCGCGCCCGGCGCCGATTACAGCGCCGCCGGGACGCTGTCGAATGCCATATGGCGACAGGGTGACGCTTTCGTGACCCTCCGGCAAGCCTTGCGCGGCCCAGAGCCGCTGCCGCCGCCGGTCAGGTCGTGACATCCGGCCGCTCGCGGCCGGTATGCGCGCGGATCAGCGCCAGTTCCTCGGCCGCCACGATCACCGGCGCCAGCGCCCGGTCGGGATCGAGGTCATGGGGCTGGTCCGTCCCCGCATAGCGTTCCAGATAGACGCGCAGCGTCGCGCCCTCGGTCCCGGTGCCCGACAGGCGCAGGACGACACGGCTGCCGTCCTCGAACATCACCCGGATGCCCTGACGCGCCGAGGTCGAGCCGTCCACCGGGTCCAGATAGGCGAAGTCGTCCGCCGCCTGCACCCGCAGGCCCGCAAAGACCTGCCCCGGCAGCATGGGCAGCATCCCCCGCAGCCTGTCCACCAGTGCATTGGCGCGGTCCGAGGCCACCGCCTCATAGTCGTGGCGGCTGTAGTAGTTGCGACCGTATTCGGCCCAATGTGCTGCCATGATCCCGGCTACCGGTTCACGCCGCACGGCGAGGATGTTCAGCCACAACAGCACTGCCCACAACCCGTCCTTCTCGCGCACGTGGTCGGACCCGGTGCCCGCGCTTTCCTCGCCGCAGATGGTGACGCGGCCGGCGTCCAGCAGGTTGCCGAAGAACTTCCAGCCGGTCGGCGTCTCGTGCATTTCGATGCCCAGCCGCTCGGCTACCCGGTCGGCGGCGCGGCTGGTCGGCATGGATCGCGCGATGCCGCTGATTCCCTTGGCATAGCCCGGCGCCAGATGCGCGTTCGCCGCCAGCACCGCGAGGCTGTCCGAGGGCGTGACATAGACCCCGCGCCCGAGGATCATGTTGCGGTCCCCGTCCCCGTCCGAGGCGGCGGCGAAATCCGGCGCATCCGCGCCCATCATCAGGTCGACCAGATCCTTGGCCCAGACCGGGTTCGGGTCCGGGTGGCCGCCGCCGAAATCCGGCAGGGGGACGGCGTTGACGACGGTGCCGGGGGCCGCACCCAGACGGCGCTCGGTGATTTCGCGCGCATAAGGCCCCGTGACCGCGTGCATGGCGTCGAAGCGCATCGTGAAGCCCGAGGCGAACAGGCCGCGGATCGCGTCGAAGTCGAACAGGCTTTCCATCAGCGCGGCATAATCGGCGACGGGGTCGATCACCTCGACGGTCATGCCGCCAAGCATGCACTCGCCCAGAGCGGACAAGTCAAGGTCCGGCATGTCGAGGGTGCGGTATTCCGTGATCCCGCCCGTCCGCGCGAAGATCGCATCGGTCAGGGATTCGGGCGCAGGGCCGCCGTTCGGGCCGTTGAACTTCATGCCGAAGTCCTCGTCCTCGCCGCCGGGGTTGTGGCTGGCCGACAGCACGATCCCGCCGTCGGCACGGCGGATGCGGATCAGGTTCGAGGCGGCGGGGGTCGAGAGGATCCCTCCCTGCCCCACGATCACCCGGGCCGCGCCATTGGCGGCGGCCATCCGCATGATGGTCTGGATCGCCTGGTCGTTGAAGAAGCGCCCGTCGCCGCCCAACACCAGCGTCTTTCCCGAAAGCCCGCCGATCGCGTCGAAGATCGACTGGGTGAAGTTTTCCAGATAGCCCGGCTGCATGAAGACGCGGGTCTTCTTGCGCAGGCCCGAGGTGCCGGGCTTCTGCCCCTCGAACGGCCGGGCCGTCACCCTGCGGATGTCGGTGGCCGGGGAAAGGGCAGGATCGGAAAGCGCGGTCATCGGGGACAATTCCTTGCGGCGTTCAGGCTGACAGGGGTGCCATAGCGCAGTTGTGACGGGCGCAACAGGGGGCCATGCCCGGGGGACCGCGCCGGGAACTCTGCCGCGGGCTTGTGCTTTCCCCGGCGCCGCCCCACGGTCGCAGGCACAATCAACCGGGACAGGACATGGCCAGATACAGATCACGGATCGCGCGTGGGCGCCGCCGCGAAGGCGGCAGGGCTTTTCTTGGCCTGCTGCCGCGGAACGGCGACCGCGACGGCACGCGCGGGCACGGGCTTCCCCCGTCCTGGCCCGCGATGCCCCGGCCGATCCGGCTGGACATCTGGACCGGGCGCACGCTGCATGATGCGGGGCGGGAACTCGCCTCGACCCTGCGGCCGGATCTGGCCGACGCGCCCGAGCGGCCGATTCGGCGGCTGATCGACAACCAGGCCGCGATCCGGCGCAACTACCTCGAAACGGTCGCCGCCGATGAAAGCGACGAGGCGATCACCCCCGCCGCCGAATGGCTGATCGACAACCACCACATGGTCGAGGAAAACCTGCGCCAGTTGCGGCAGGCCTTCGGTCCCGACTTTCTCAGGCGCCTGCCCGAAGTCGAACTGTCCGGCGGCGGCACCGCGCCGCGCAGTCTGGTGATCGCCTGGTTCTTCGTGGCGCTGACCAACTCGGAAGTCACCGGCGACGGCCTGACCGAGTTCCTGCGCGGCTATCAGTCGGTGGCGGTGCTGGACATCGCCGAGCTGTGGGCAGTGCCGACCTTCCTGCGCTATGTGCTGGTCGAGAACCTGCGGCGGCTGTCGGACCGGGTGGCGCAGGCGCGCGACCGCCGTGTGCTGGCCAATGCCATCGCCGACGAGCTGGCCGAGATCGAGGGCAGCCGCGCCGCAGCCGCGGTCATCGACCGCCATGGCGACCTTGTCATCGACGACACCGTGGCCGCGCAACTGTTCTACCGCCTGCGCGACGGCGGCGCCGAGGCGCAGGCGGCGCTGAAGGCGCTGGAACGCCGGCTCGGCAGCGCCGGGGCGGGGGACCGCGCCGTGCAGGCCGAATATGCGCGCCAGTCGCGCGGCAACGTCACCGTCGGCAACATCATCCGCAGCCTGCGCCGGATGGGCGAGATCGACTGGCTCGAGTGGTTCGAGGGCGTCAGCCACGTCGATGCCCTGCTGAGCCGCGCGACCGAGTTCGACCGGCTCGACCAGGCCACCCGCGCGGACTATCGCAGCGCCATCGAGCGGATCGCCCGCCGCTCGGACCTGACCGAAATGCAGGTGGCCCAGCGCGCCATCGACCAGGGCCGTGCCGACGCCTCGGCGCGGGACGAGCCTGCTGGCAGCCGCGCCGAGGTCGGCCATCTTCTGGTCGGGGCCCGGCGGAGGGACTTCCGCCGCGCCTGCGGCTATCGCCCGCGCCCGGTCGAGCGCCTCGCGCAGCCCGCGCAGGGGGCGGGATGGTGGATGCTGGCGCTGCCGCTGCTGGCCATCACAGCGATGTTGATTTCGCTGCTCGGCCATGCGCTGCCCTCGTTCGGGCTGGCGGGCTGGCAGGTGGCGCTGCTGCTGACGCTGGCGGTGCTGCCCGCGTCCGACACGGCGATGCAGGCGATCTCGTTCATCGCCGCGCGGGTGATCCCGCCGCAGCGCCTGCCGGCCTATGACTTCCGCGCGGGGGTGCCGCCGGAATCGCGCACGCTGGTCGTCATCCCCGGCATGATCACCTCGGTGGACGCCATTGACGAACTGGCAGGCATGCTGGAATCGCACTATCTGGCGAATCCGCTGGGCGATGTCTCGTTCGCGCTGCTGTCGGACTGGAAGGATGCGCCGACCGAGTCCCTGCCCGACGACGAGCGGCTGCTGGCCCATGCGCGCGCGCGCATCGACGCGCTGGCCGACCGCTATGACCATGGCGGCATCCGGCGCTTCTTCCTTCTGCACCGCAGCCGCCAGTGGAACCCGTCGGAAGGCGTCTGGATGGGCTGGGAACGCAAGCGCGGCAAGTTGGCCGAACTGAACCAGCTTCTGCGCGGGCACGAAGGCACCAGCTTCCTGCCGACCGGTCCCACGCCCCCCGAAGGCATCCGCTATGTCGTGACGCTGGACAGCGACACCCGCCTGCCGCGCGACACCGTCAGCGCGCTGGCGGGCAAGATGGCGCACCCCGTGAACCGCCCCGTCCACCGCGAGGACGGGGTGGTGATCCGCGGCTACGGCATCATGCAGCCGCGCGTCACGCCCTCGCTGACGACCGGGGCCGAGGCCTCGGTCTTCCAGCGCATCTTCTCGGCCAACCGGGGGCTGGACCCTTACGTCTTCACCGTTTCGGATCTTTACCAGGACCTTGCCGGGGAAGGCAGCTTCACCGGCAAGGGCATCTACGACGTGGACGCCTTTGAACGCGCCATCGGCGACCGGATCAGGGAAAACGCGGTCCTGTCGCACGACCTGCTGGAAGGCAGCCTCGCCCGTTCGGCGCTGGTCACGGATGTCGAGGTGGTCGAGGACTTCCCCATCCGCTACGCCACCGAGGCCAGCCGCCAGCACCGCTGGACGCGCGGCGACTGGCAGTTGCTGCCGCTGATCCTTGATCCCCGTAACGGGCTGTCGGGGCTGTCACGCTTCAAGATGGTGGACAACCTGCGCCGGTCGCTGGTCACGCCCTTCTGGGTCGCGGGTTCGATCGCAGGCTGGCTGATGCTGCCGGGCGCTTATCCGATCCTGTGGCAGGCGGCGCTGATCCTGCTGGTCGCGCTGGTGCCGGTGCTGCAGATCGACATGCGGATCTTCCGCCCCGGCTATGGCGTGTCCTGGGACTATCACCTGCGCCACATGGGGCGCGACCTCATGACCTATATCACCCAGCTCGGCCTGCGCCTGGGGACGGCGGCGCACCGGGCGGCGGCCTCGGTGGACGCCATCGGGCGGGCGCTGTGGCGGATGTTCGTGAGCCGCCGCAACCTGCTGGAATGGCGCACCGCCCGCGAATTGGAGCGGGCGGCAGGCGACGGCGTCCGGGGCGAATACCGGCGCATGGCCGCCTCGCCCGTCATCGGCGCGCTGGGCATCCTTGCCACCGCGGTCCTGAACCCGGTCGCTCTGCCGGTGGCGCTGGTGATCGGCGGCATCTGGATCGCCTCCCCCTGGATCATGGACCGCGCCTCGCGCCCCCTGGAAACCGAGGACCGGCTGATCGTCCCCCCCGGGGACGAGGCCGAGCTGCGCCGCATCGCCCGCCGGACCTGGCGCTATTTCGAGGCCTTCGTCGGCCCCGAGACGAACCACCTGCCCCCCGACAACTGGCAGGCCGACCCCGAGCCCAAGCTGGCCGAGCGCACCTCGCCCACCAACATCGGGCTTTACCTGATGTCGGTGATGTCGGCCCGCGACTTCGGCTGGATCGGGCTGGACAGCGCAATGGACCGGATCGACGCGACGATCTCGTCGATGGAGCGGATGGCCCGCTTCCGCGGCCATTTCTTCAACTGGTACGACACCCGCAACCTCGCGGTGCTGCCTGCGCCCTATGTCTCGGCGGTGGACAGCGGCAACCTCGCGGGGCTTCTGATCGCGCTGTCGGCAGGGCTGCGGGTCTGGGCCGACGACGCTCCTTCGGTCCGCAGGCGGCGCACCGGGGGCTTGAAGGACGCGCTGGCGAACCTGGCGCTGGAACTCGAGGCGCTGGACAAGGGCCGGCGCAGCCTGCGCGATCTGCAGACAGCGCTGGACGGCGCCGTGGCGGGGATGCAGGCGGCGCTGGAACAGACCAACGGCAGCCCCGTCTCGGACCCGATCGCGGCCGCGCAACTGACCACACGCGCCGCCGAGATCACCCGGCTTTCGACCGAACTGGACGCCGCCACCCAGGGCGGGGCCGCCGAGGTGCTGGCCTGGGCGCATCTGCTGGAACGCGACGCGCGCGACGTGATGACCCCCGCTCCCGAGGGGCGCGAGGCGATCGAGGTCTTCATGCTGCGGACCCGGCTGCTGGCGGAACGGGCGCGGGCGCTGGCCTTCGGGATGGACTTCGGCCTGTTCGTCCAGAAGGACAAGATGCTGTTGTCGATCGGCTACCGACCGCTGGACGACCAGCTCGACGAAAGCTCCTACGACCTGCTGGCATCCGAGGCGCGGCTGACCAGCTTCCTTTCCATCGCCAAGGGCGACATCAGCAAGGAACACTGGGCGCGGCTGGGCCGCCCCTTCGCCACAGTCGGCCACCAGGGGGTGCTGCTGTCCTGGTCGGGCTGCATGTTCGAATACCTGATGCCGCCCCTGCTGCTGAAGGAACGGCAGGGCGGCATCCTGAACCATTCCAACATGATGGCGGTGCAGGTCCAGATGGACTGGGGCCGGTCGCACGGGGTGCCCTGGGGCATTTCCGAAAGCGCCTTCAACGCCCGCGACCGGCAGATGAACTACCAGTATTACGCCTTCGGGGTGCCGGTGCTGGCGCTGAAACGGGCTTACGGCGAATATGTGGTGGCCCCCTATGCCACGATCCTGGCCGCGCAGATCCGCCCGCATGACGCCGCCCGCAACCTTGCGCGCCTGCGCGAGATGGGCGCCGAAGGGCCGTACGGCTTCTACGACGCCGTGGACTTCGCCCCCGCGCGACTGCGCGAGGGCCGCAAGCACGAGATCGTCCGCAACGTCATGGCGCACCACCACGGCATGTCGATCATGGCCATCGCCAACACGGTGATGGACGGCATCCACCGCGAACGCTTCCACGCCGATCCGGTGGTCCGCGCATCCGAGCTGCTGCTGCAGGAAAAATCGCCGCGCGACATCACCCCGGTGACGCGCACACCGTCCACCAGCGCGGCGGGCCGGCGCGGAACCGCAGGCAACGGCGACACGCTGACTGCCGTGGACGAACCCGCCCGCGCCGACCGCGAGGTTGCGCTGCTGTCGAACGGTCCCTTCTCGACCATCCTGTCCTCGACCGGTGCCGGACGGTCGGTGCTGGGGGGCGTGGCGCTGAACCGCTGGTCGCCCGATCCGACGATGGACGACGGCGGCATCTTCGTCTTCCTGCGCGACATGCAGTCGGGAGAATGGTGGTCAGCCACCCATTCCCCCTGCGCGGGCACAGACGAGCGGTCCAGCGTCGTCTTCGCCGACCACAAGGCCGAGTTCCTCAAGACCGCCAATGCCATCGAAAGCCGGCTCGAGGTCATCGCCGCCGCGGGCGGCCATGCCGACGGGCGGCGGCTGACGCTGCGGAACCGCTCGGGGTCCGACAAGACGATCGAGATCACCTCTTATGGCGAGATCGTGCTGGACAACCCGGCCTCGGACCGGGCCCACCCGGCCTTTTCCAAGATGTTCGTGCAGACGGAGATCCGCGACGGCGGCACGCTGATCGCCGCCGACCGGCGGCCGCGCGACCCCAGGGGCCGTTCGGTCCACATGGCCCATCTGGTCGCCGGTCCCGAGGGCGCGATCACGCCGGGGGCCGAGGCGGAAACCGACCGCCGCGCCTTCATCGGGCGCGGGCGCAGCATCCGCGATCCCGCGGCACTCGACCGCGGCGCCACGCTGACGGGGGCGCACGGGCACACGCTGGACCCGGTCTTCGCCATCCGGCGCCGGGTGCGGGTGCCCGCGGGCAAAAGCGTCTCGCTTGTCTTCTGGACGCTGATCGCCGACACCGCCGAGGAACGCGACCGCATGGCCGCGCATTTCGCCCGCCCTGCCGTCTTCGAACACGAGTTGCGGCTGGCCTGGACCTATTCGCAGGTCCAGTTGCGCCACCTGCATGTGACGCTGGACGAGGCCAAGCTGTTCCGCTCGTACGCGGCGCTGCTGATCTGGCCCGATCTGCGGCTGGCGGCCACCCCCAAGCGGCGGACGGAACTGGGGCCGCAGTCGGACCTTTGGCCGCTGGGCATTTCAGGCGACGACCCGATCCTGCTTCTGCGGACCGACGACGAGGCCGACCTGCCCATCATCCGCGAGGCGCTGAGGATGCACGAGTTCCTGCGCCATCGCGGCGTCGCGCATGACGTGGTGATCCTGAACGAGCGCGCGTCGAGCTATGTGCAGGACCTGCAACACGCCATCCAGATGCTGGTCGATACCGCCTGGCAGGCAGCGGGGCCGGACGCGCCCCGCCATGTCCACGCGGTCCGCCGCGACCAGATCAGCAAGGCCAGCTTCGACACGCTGGTCTCGGCCGCGCGGATCATGCTGCACACCCGCAACGGGCGGCTGGCCGAGCAGATCGACCGGCTGCGCGAGGCGGTGCCCGCCGCCCTGCCCCGCAACCGGGCGCCGGTGCTGATCGACCGGCGCGACCCGAAGCCCGCCGAGCCTTCGCGCTCGCCCCTGATGTTCTGGAACGGCTTTGGCGGGTTCTCGCCCGACGGGCGCGAATATGTCCTGCGTCCGGGCCATGACCGCCCGACCCCGCATCCCTGGATCAACGTGATCGCGCGCGAGGATTTCGGCTTCCATGTCTCGGCCGAGGGCGCGCCCTATACTTGGGCGGTGAACTCGCGCGACTACCAGATCACGCCCTGGTCGAATGACTCGGTGACGAACCGTCCCGGCGAGGCGCTGCTGATCCACGATCCCTCGACCGGCCGGACGGCGACGCCCTTCCTGGGGCTGTCGGACGATCCTGCGGCCGTCCACGAGATCGCCCATGGGCTGGGCTATTCGCGCTTCACCGCTGATTACGGCTGGGTGACGGTGGAGGCCGTCATGACGCTGGCCGAGGCGGCCCCCGCGCGGCTGACCCGGCTGACGGTCACGAACCGCAGCGGGCGGGTGCTGAACCTGCAGGTCATGGCGTTCGCGGAACTGGTGCTGGGCACCGACCGCACCCGCACGGCGCCGATGGTGCAGACCTTCTTTGATCCGCTGCTGAACGCGACGCTGGCGCGGAACGCCTTTTCGACCGAACACGCGAACCGGATCACGGCCCTTGCCTGCGACCGCCCGGCGGATGCCCATTGCGGCGACCGCGCCGGTTTCGTTGGCCGTTTCGGGGACCTGCGCCATCCCGCCGCCCTGCAGTCATGGCCGCAGGAGGATGCGGCGGGCGATCCCTGCCTAGCCCTCCGCATCCCGCTGGCGCTGCAGCCGGGCGAGGCCGTGGCGACCACGCTGGTCCTTGCCAACGCCCCGCAGGACGACATCGGCGACGTGCTGCGCGCGGCACTCGCGCCGGATGGGACTGATCGGGCGCTGGCCTCGGCCCGCGCGGGCTGGGACGAGGTGCTGAACCGCCTGCAGGTGCAGACGCCTGACCCGGCGCTGAACCTGATGGTCAACACCTGGCTGCCCTATCAGGCGCTGGCCTGCCGCATCCGGGCGCGCACGGCCTTCTACCAGGCCTCGGGCGCCTTCGGCTTCCGCGACCAGTTGCAGGACACCAGCGCCCTGATCCTGCAGGATCCGCAGCTTTGCCGCCGCCAGATCCTGAACGCGGCCTCGCGCCAGTTCCCCGAAGGAGACGTCCAGCACTGGTGGCTGCCGCGCACCGGCGCAGGCGTGCGGACGATGATCTCGGACGACGTGGTCTGGCTGGGCCACATCACCGCCCTTTACGTCACAGCCACCGGCGACGCCGCGATCCTTGACGAGACCGTGCCCTTCATCTCCGGCCCGGCGCTTGAACCGGGCGAGCACGACCGCTTCTACCAGCCCCAGCCCGCGGGCGAGGAAGCGCCGCTCTACGAACATTGCGCCCGTGCGCTGGACCTTGCGATGGCTCGGACCGGCGAACATGGATTGCCGCTTATCCTCGGTGGCGACTGGAACGACGGCATGAACCGCGCGGGCGAGGAAGGGCGCGGCGAAAGCGTCTGGCTGGGCTGGTTCCTTTGCGACACCATCGCCGCCTTCGCCCCGCTTGCCCGCGCCCGCGGCGACGAGGCCCGCGCCGAGGCATGGGAGGCTCACGCCCGGCGGGTGGCGCAGGCGCTGGACGATGCCGGCTGGGACGGCGCCTGGTATCGCCGCGGCTTCTTCGACGACGGCACCCCGCTCGGTTCGGCGGGCAGCCCGGAATGCCGCATCGACAGCATCGCGCAAAGCTGGGCGATGATCTCGGGCGCAGGTCGGGCGGACCGGGCGCAGGACGGCGTCAACGCCGCCTTGGCGCAGCTCTTCGACCGCAACGGCCAGCTTCTGCAGCTGTTCACCCCACCCTTCCAGAACACCGAGGCCGAACCCGGCTACATCAAGTCCTATCCGCCGGGCGTGCGCGAGAACGGCGGGCAGTACACCCATGCCGCCGCCTGGATGGTCTATGCGCTGGCCCGCAGCGGCGACGGAGACCGCGCCCACCACCTGCTGAGCGCGCTGAACCCCATCAACCATGCGCTCGACGCCCGCTCGGCCGAGATCTACCGGGTCGAACCCTATGTCGTGGCAGCCGACGTCTATGCCGCCCGCGACAAGATGGGGCGTGGCGGCTGGACCTGGTACACAGGCTCGGCCGGTTGGCTTTACCGTGCTGCCGTCGAGGGCCTTCTGGGCATCCGCCGCCGTCCCGAAGGCATCGAGATCGACCCGAGCCTGCCCGACGGCTGGCCGGGCTTCAGCGCGACTATCTCGATCGAGGGGATGTCCCATGAGATGGCGGTCACGCGGCAGGATGGCGGGCTGAGGGTGACGTTGGACGGCAAGCCCGTGACGAACCGGCTGCTCTCCCTGCCCGGTCTTGCCGGGAAGGGGGTGTCGGACAGAGGTGAGGGAGGCTGAGACCAGCCGCGCTGCGTTCAGCGGCACCGCTGGTTCCTGCGACATGCCGATTGCACCGGAAGCGGGACGCCCTCCCCGCATCCGGGCACTGGCTTGGGGCAGGATCCGGATCAACGCCACTATGCACGATGGCCTGTGAGCGTCCGCGCGACCCCGTTTCCAGGCGAGCAAGGCCATGCCGGTCACGCGCCCCAGCGGTAGATCAAGCGCCCTGCCGGGCAGTCACTGCAGCGACGCTTCATTCTCCTTCCGGCCACACAGGTCATTGCAAGTCGCGCCTCTCGTGTCAGGACCGGCAAGGACTCTAGTGGTTCATTGAGGTAGCCGGTTCATGTGACCCGACTTCCGGAGACTTGATGAGCATGCAGTTCTGGCTGACGGACGAACAGGTTGATCGGCTTCGGCGCATTTCCCGAAGACGCAGGGGAGGCCCGGAGTGGATGACCGACATCCCACAACCGACGGCTCTGCAAGAAACGGTGCCCCGTCGAGAACGCCTTCACGCCTGAAGGGCCGGAAAAGCATCGCGCTTCCCCACACACGTTGCGGGGACCTGTTCCTCTCAGCCTGTGCACTGCCGCCGTCATCTTCTGGCTTAGATGGCCGGTCCTGACCTTGGGCAACCGCGGCCACCCGCCCGCACCCTCTTGCACTTGGATCGATGCGGCAGCTACATCGGCAGCGTCTCGCCCTCGCGGCAGCCATAGCAGCACTGCCCCTTTCGTCGGATCGCCCTCCCTCGGCAAAGTCGGCATGTGCAAGCCAGACCAAGGCGCGCCTGCCGATACACCACCTTATTCCCCGTCAGTTCACGATGAACTCGGCATGCAGCGCCCCCGCGGCGTGGACCGCCTTGAGGATGTCGATCAGCTCGCGCGGGCGGACCCCCAGCGCGTTCAGCCCTGCCACCACGTCGGACAGCGAGGATTCGCCGCTGACCTCTGCGAAGCCGATCCCCGGCTCTTGCGTGATCTCGGCATCGGTGCGGGGCACGACCACGGTTTCGCCCGGCGAGAAGGGATTGGGCTGCGACACCATCGGCGTCTCGCGGACCCGCAGGGTCAGGTTGCCCTGCGAGACGGCGACGCGCGAGATGCGCACCTCCTCGCCCATTACGATCGTGCCCGAGCGGTGATCGACGACCACGCGAGCGCGGCTTTCCGGCTCGACCAGCAGGTTCTCGATCCGCCCGACCAGTCGTGCGGGGTTCACCGTGCCGAGACCGGCGGAATCGATCGAGATCGTCGTCGCGTCCAGAAGCGTCGCCACGCCGCCGCCGAGGTCGTCGTTGATCGCCTTCTCGATCCGCGCGGCGGTGGTGAAATCGGCGGACCGCAGGGCCAGGCGGAAGCTGGTCATCCGGGTGAAGTCGAAATCGACCTCACGCTCGACCCGCGCGCCCGAGGGGATGTGGCCGGAAGTCGGCACCCCCTGGACGACCGAGGCCCCATCTCCTTCCGCCGAGACCCCGCCTGCGATGATCGAGCCCTGCGCCACCGCATAGACCTCGCCGTCCGCCGCGTTCAGCGGTGTCATGATCAGCGTGCCGCCCAGCAGGCTTTTCGCATCGCCAATGGCGGACACGGTCACGTCGATCTGGCCGCCCGCCCGCGCAAAGGGCGGCAGCGTTCCCGTCACCATCACGGCGGCGACGTTCTTGGGCCGGAAGCTCTCGCCGGTCACATTGACGCCGAGGCGTTCCAGCAGGCTGCCCAGCATCTCCTCGGTATAAGGCGTGTTCCGCAAGCTGTCGCCGGTGCCGTTCAGGCCGATGACGAGGCCGTAGCCCAGCAGGTCGTTGCCCCGGACGCCATCCACCGTCGCAAGATCCTTGATGCGGACCGGCGCCCCCCAGGCCAGCGCCGGCAGCAGGACAAGTAGCGCGATGAGCCGCGTGAGATACGCCATCAGAGGTAATCCGTCAGGGAAAGGCGCGACAGCCGCGAGGTCAGCGCATAAAGATTCTGCAGGCCCGTTTCGGCTTGGTTCAGGGCGGTCGCCGTTTCATAGGGGTCGGCCGAAAGCATGTCGGATCGGGCGAGTGAAAGCGCCGTCGTTTCAGCCGCGCTTCGGGCTGCGGCGCGTTCCAGCGCCGCCTCCTGGAAGCCCAGATCCGCCCGCTGCAAGGTCAGGGCGGTTGTTGCAGCGGCAACCCTTCTGCCGGCTTCGTCGAGCAGCCCAGCGCTCTGCGCGCCCGACAGGCCGAGATCGGTTGCAAGCGCCCCCAGCGCCAGACCTTTCAGAAGATCTCGGAAGGCAGGGTCAAGCGCGTTGTGTTCAAGACGGATCGTTTCGCCCGGCGCGACCGGAACCTCGCGCGCCTTGGTGTTGCCATGGAAATGCGCATCGGCGAAGCCTCCGGCGCCGGGGGGCGCGGCGAACCAGGTGTCCAGCGCCGCGGCGATTTGGGCGGGATCGGTCAGGCCCGCAACCTGCGCCCTGGCACCGGCGAGCATGTCGGCCGGGCCGGACAGCGGCGGCGTGTCGACCGCCGTTCCCGACAGGACATGCCGCCCCGCCACCGAGACGTTCAGCAGCCGCGCAGCCGAATGGAAATCCTGTCGCGCTTCCATGACCCTTATCCCCAGGTTCGTGGCGTCCGCCATGTTGCCCGCTGGCAGAAGACCCGCGCCCAGCTTCTGCATCGCCTCCATCGCGCCTTGCAGCCCGTCCATCTCGGATCGCGCCAAGGCAGCCGCCTGTTCATGCGCCTGCAGCGACAACAGCCGGTCCTGAAGCTGCGCGAGCGGTCCCATCTGCCCGTTCAGCGCCGCGGGGACGTCCGACCTGAGACCCGTCGCCGCCTCTTGGGTCAGTGTCAGCAGGCGCGACTTGAGGTGCGCGTTCGCCTGCCTCAGCAGCACAGAACGCGAAAGGTCGCCGACCGAAGTGAAACCCGTCATGTCAGCCTCAGTATCGTCTGGATCATGTCATCCACTGTCTGCAGAACCTTGGCGTTCGACGCATAGGCCCGTTCAAGCGCAAGCAGCGTCTCCATCTCGCGGTCGCTGTCCACGCCGTCCTGCCGCAGCATGGTGTCGTAGGTCGAGGACTGCGCTGTTGCGGTTGTCACGTCGCGTTCCGCCGAAAGCCGGCCGGAGGCGGCCAGCGAGGTCAGTTCGGCTGCGAGGCTCGCCGCGCTGCGCGGCACCGCACCGATGCCCGGCGCGGCACGCAGCCCGCCCAGCGCTTCCTGCATCCGCATCAGCAGGTCCGCATTTCCGACCGGCCCTGGCGCCGCCGCCCCCATTCCGTCCCGTAGTCGCCAGACGGCCCCGCCTGCTGCCGGATCAACCGCCGCGCTGACGACAATCCGCTGCGCCAGACCCGGCGCGCCGGAGAAGGCATCAGTGAACAGCCCCGACGCGATTGCCCCCGCCGTCGGATTGGGGGTGACGGCGGCGAAGCGGTCGTGCAGGTCGGCGGCGGCGGCATCCAGCCGCGCCTGCGCCAGGGGGCTGTCCAGATCGCGGATCTGGAAGTTCGCCGCCAGCCTGCCGCCGGCGAAGCGGCCCATCTGCCCAGGGGGAACAGGCTCACCGTTCAGCCTCAGCAGGCCCAGCGCCGGTGAACCCGCGCTCATGTCGGCCGTCACCAGTCCGACGGCCGTGAATTCAAGGCTGGCGGGCGTGAAGCCGTCCAGAAGCACGCCCCCTTCCGCCGTGAACAACGCCACCCGCCCGCCCTCGCGCGGCAGTTCCTTGAGCGGGACGACCAGCGACAGCCCGTCGATGATCCGCTGGCGTTCGTCCTGAAGGGCGTTCGAATCCTTGCCGCCGGCCATCTGGACGGTGATCTGCCGGTTCAGCTCGGCCATCCGCTTCAGCCCCGAGTTCAGCGCCTCGACATCCGCCCCGATGGCGCGGTCCGCGGCGCTGCGGGCGTCCTGCACATGGGCGCCCAGCGTGTTATAGGCGCGGGCGAGATCACGCGCGGCCGAGACAGCCTGCGAAAGCCCGGCTTCGCTTTCGGGGCGGGCCGCCGCCGCAACCAGCGCGCCGTCCAGTTGCGACAGCAGCGTGGTCAGCGATCCCGCCTCGCCCGGCACCCCGATCGCGTCCGAGACCGATTTGTGGAATCCCGCCAGCGTTTCCGCACGCGCCGTTTCGGCCCCGGCAAGGCGGGCCTGCGCAAGAACCGCGCCCTGAACCATACGCACGGCGCCATCGACATGCACGCCTCCGCCCCCGGAAACCAGCGGCCGCGCCGCCATCTGCAACTCGCGCCGGGCATAGCCGGGGGTGGCGGCATTGGCGAGGTTCGAGGCCACGACCTCGGTCCCGCGCGAGGCGGCCACCAGGCCCGAGACCGCATTCGTCAGGGCATTCGACAGGCTCATGTCCGGCTATCCCGCAGCGGCTCAGCGCTTGATGTTGGTGGTTTCCTGCAGCATTTCGTCCACGGTCTGGATGACCTTGGCGTTCGAGGAATAGGCGCGCTGCGTCTGGATCAGGTCGGTCAGTTCGGCCGCGACATCGGTGGTCGAGGCTTCGCGGGCATAGCCCTCGACCGCCCCGGTCGGCCCGTCGCCCGCGTCCCACAGGTAGAATGAACCCGAGGTCGGCGAAACCTGGTAGGTCTGGTTGTTCAGCGCGATCAGCCCGTTCGGGTTCGGCACATCGACCAGCGGGACCTGGTAGATCGTGCGGATGAAGCCGGTGTCATAGGCCGCCCGCAGCATCCCGTGCTCGTCGATCTCGACAGTCATCAGGTGCCCGGCGGGAGAGCCGTTCTTGGTGATGTTCGTGGGTGCAAAGGCGCTGTCGAGCTGCATCAGCCCACCCACATCCCCGGGCCGGCCGATGTTCATCGTCACCGGCCCGCCCAGCACCGTCAGCGACAGCGCGCCAGTCGCGGGATCATAGGCGCCCCCCGAAAGCGTCGTCACAGATTGCAGCGTCCCGCCGCCGGAATGGCTGCCGTCGAAGGCCAGCTCATAGCTGCCGAGGACGCTGGCGGCGGGGCCGTTGCCGTCGCGAATCTCCATCTTCCAGGCGTTGCTGGCGGCGGGACCGGTCGGGATCGCTGGCGTGAAGGTGATGAACATGTTCTCGGACCGGCCGAGGGGGCCGTAATATTCGACCGCCGTCGTCTCCGGCACGCCCGCCGCGCCAGGACGGGTCGCGTTCGCCGGCAGGTTGATGCCCAGGGTGACACGCGTGGTGGGGTCGGCCGAGGTCTGGTTCTGGGTCAGCACCACCGGCTGCAGCCCGCCCACTGAGTCGCGCGGATGGACCGGGATCGAGCCATCGAGATTCGCAGGCCAGCCCATCAGCACCATCCCCGAATCGGTCCTGAGGACACCTTCGGCATCGGGGCGGAACGAACCCGTCGAGGTCATCATCATCTGCCGGTCCCCCATGCCGCTGCCAAGCAGCACCGAGGGCATCACCGGCAGCATCCCCCGCCCCGACGTGGCGATGTCGAGGGGGTGCGACGATGCCACCAGCGATCCTTTTTCGTCGATCAGACGCGAGGTAGTGGCCCGCACGCCGCCTGCCGAATAAAGCCCGGCCCCACGCGCCTGGTTGATCACCATGCTTTCAAAGTCGGTGTCCACGCGCTTGTATCCGAACGTCCCGGAGTTCGCGATGTTGTCCGAGATCCCGGCAAGCCGCGTCGCATTTGCAGCCAGTCCGGCAACCCCGGCATTGAGGGACGAGGAAATCGACATTCGGATCACCCTGTTTGAGTCGTCATTCGCTGCATGATTTCCGCGATGGCTTAATTTCCCGCTAACGCCACCACCCTTGCGGACCTCATCTGAGTAAAATCACCTCGATCCGGTTATTGGCCAGGTCCATCGCGTTCGCGTTCCTCGGCCGCTTGTCGCCATATGCGGTGACGCGCTGGATGCGGGACTGGTCCAGCCGCCCCTGCACCAGCAGTTCCCGCACGGCATGGGCGCGCTGGTCGGACAGCGGCCAGACCGGATTCTCGATCAGCATCTCGGGGAAGCCCCGCACATGGCCCGCGATCGCGACCTGGTTCCTGACCCGTCCCAGAACGGTGGCGAGGATCGCGGTCAGGTCGCGCAGCACCGGCATGGGCTGCGGACTGTCGCCCTCGAACAGGGGCGCGCGGGCGACATCGCCAAGTTCGATCACCAGCCCTTCATCCGTCATCCGGGTCACCACATGACGCAGCAGGTTCACCCGTTGCATCGATTCCGCCCCGCTGCCGGTCAGCGCATCCTGCAGGGCGCGCTGGATCTCCTGCAACTGCTGGTCGCCAGAGACGCTTTCGGCCGAATGGTCCGCCGGAGGCTCGACCGACTTTCCCCCGTCGATTCCCGTGGCGCCGCCCGAGGTCGAGTTCACGATCGTCGGGTCGAAATATTCGGCCAGCCCCTGGCGCTGCTTTTCGGTGGTGGCGTTCAGCAGCCACATCAGCAGGAAGAAGGCCATCATCGCGGTCACGAAATCCGCATAGGCGACCTTCCACGCGCCGCCGTGGTGGCCGGCCTCGGCCCCACCCTGAACCCGCCTGATGATGATCGGCGGGGCGTTCCTGTCTGACGGCATCGGCTACCCTCAACTGCACGAGGGCGGGTCTAGCAGACCAAATCCTGCGGGGGCGTTAACGGATCAAATGCCGCGCATTTCCTCGGTCATCATCACCGCCGCCTTTTCCGCGATCATGATCGTCGGCGCATTGGTGTTGCCGGATGTGATGGCAGGCATGACCGAGGCGTCCACGACACGCAGCCCCTCGACGCCCCGCACCCGCAGGCGCGGGTCCACGACCGCGCCTTCGTCCGCGCCCATCCGGGCGGTGCCCACGGGATGGAAGATGGTCGAGCCCACCAGCCCGGCGGCATGGGCCAACTCCTCGTCGCTCTCATAGGAGAGCCCCGGCTTGAACTCCTCGGGTCGGTATTTCGTCAGCGGAGCCTGCGTCATGATGCGGCGGGTCAGCCGGATCGCGCGGGCCGCGGTCAGCCGGTCGCCGGGCGTGGACAGGTAATGCGGCGCGATCACCGGCGCACGCATGGGGTCGGGCGAGGCGATCCGCACATGGCCCCGGCTTTCGGGCCGCAGGTGGCAGACGCTGGCCGTGATCGCCGCGAAGTCGTGCAGCGGCTGGCCAAAGGCTTCCAGGCTCAGCGGCTGGACGTGCCATTCCAGATCCGGCGTCGCCACGTCGGGCGAGGACCGGGCAAAGGCGCCAAGCTGGCTGGGCGCCATGCTCATCGGGCCGGTGCGACGAAAGGCGTATTCGGCCCCGATCATCCCCTTGCCCCACCAGCGGCGGGCAAGCTGGTTCAGCGTCCGCGCCTCGGACACCTTCCAGCTGCAGCGCAGCTGCAGGTGGTCCTGCAGGTTCTCGCCCACGGGGGCCTCGCGCAGCACGGGGATGCCCATCTCCTGCAGCAGCGCGCCGGGACCGATGCCGGAAAGCTGCAGGATCTGGGGCGTGTTGATGGCACCCGCGCTCAACACGATCTGGCCGCCGCGCAGGATTTCCGCGCGGCCGTCAGCATAAAGCTCCAGCCCGACGGCACGGTGGCCCTCGAAGACGACGCGGCGGACGTGCCGGCCGGTCAGGACCGTCAGGTTCGGCCGCCGCATTGCCGGACGCAGGAAGGCGCGGGCGGTCGAAACGCGGAAGCCTGCCTTCTGGCTGACCTTGAAATAGCCCACGCCCTCGTTGTTGCCCGTATTGAAGTCCTCCGTCGCCGGGATGCCGACCTCGTTCGCAGCCTTGGCCCAGTCGTCGAGGATGTCCCAGCGCAACCGCTGCCGCTCGATCCGCCACGGCCCGCCCGCGCCGTGATGTTCCGATGCACCGGCGAAATAATCCTCGGACTTGAGGAACAGGGGCTGGACATCGTCCCAGCCCCAGCCGGTGCAGCCCATCTGCCGCCAGCCGTCATAATCCGCCGCCTGCCCCCGCAGATACAGCATCCCGTTGATCGAACTGCAGCCGCCAAGCACCCGGCCCCGGGGATAAAGCAACTGCCGCCCGTGCAGTCCCGGATCGGGGGCGGTGTGATACATCCAGTCGGTGCGCGGGTTGCCGATGCAGTAAAGATAACCGATCGGGATGTGGATCCAGGGATAGCGATCACTGTCGCCCGCCTCGATCAGCAGGACGCGCAGGCGCGGGTCCTCGGACAGCCTTGCGGCCAGAACACAGCCGGCGCTGCCTGCGCCTGCGATGACGACATCGTGCATCCTGACACCCCTCCCTTGTGGCGAGCGATGCTAGCAGCGCCGCAGGCCGGGGCAAGCACAGGCAGACGCAGCGGCGCGCTTGCGCGACGGCGCGACGGGCTTATCTTGGCCCCATGATCGAGGCGGGGCAATATGACATGCGGACTGGCGCGGGGCTGATCGCCTGTCCGCGCTGCGACGCGCTGCATGTCGAGACCGAGCTGCATGACGGCGAGAAGGCCGCCTGCATCCGCTGCGGCCACGTCTTGGCCCGCCCGCGCGAGGGCGCCTTCACCCAGATCGTGGCGCTGTCCTTCACCTCGCTGGTGCTGATGGTCGCGGCAGTGTTCTTTCCGTTCCTGCAAATCTCGCGCATGGGACTGGGAAATGCGACCTCGCTCTTCGGGGTGGCGATGGCCTTCTCGGACGGCTGGCTGATGCCGCTGACGGTGGCGGTGCTGGCCTTCATCGTGGGCCTGCCGACATTGCGGGCGGTGCTGCTGGTCTATGTGCTGCTGCCGCTGCGCGGCCAGGGCCGGCCCGCACGCCATGCGGGCGCGGCCTTCCGCCTGTCGGAACTGCTGCGGCCGTGGTCGATGGCCGAGATCTTCGTGATCGGCACCTCGGTCGCGCTGGTCAAGGTGGGAGGACTGGCGACGATCAGCTTCGGCCCTGCCTTCTGGGCCTTCTGCGCGCTGATCGTGGTCGGCGCAGCCAGCGACGTCTTCACCTGCGCGGCGACGATCTGGGACACGCTTGAAGACCGCGGCGCCTTCACCGACGGACGCGAGGTCGTGCCCGACGCCGAGGCCGCCGCCCGCGACCGCCGCATGGCCGAAGGCCCGCAGCCTGCCCCGGATACCGCCGGATGAGCCGCCATGACGGGCCGTCCCACCACGCCCCGATCCTAACCGCGCACCGCGCCGGGCTTGTCGGCTGCCGCGGTTGCGGCCGGGTCTGGCCGGAAGCAACGTCTGTCTGCGGGCGCTGCGGCGCGCGGCTGGTCCTGCCCGACCGCGGCAGCCTGCAGGCCGTCTGGGCCTGGTGGCTGGCCGGGCTGATCTTCTACATCCCCGCGAACCTGTGGCCGATCATGAGCACGCAGACCTTCCTGGGGCTTGGGGGAAACACCGAATCCACCATCCTCGGTGGCGTGGTCTCGCTGATGCATTACGGCAGCTACGGTGTCGCCGCGATCGTCTTCGTGGCCTCGATCGTGGTGCCGATCGGCAAGTTCATCGTGATCGCCTGGCTTGCCCGCGTCGCGGGCAAGCCCGCCACCGTCGAGGCCGCCCACACCCGCCTGCGCGCGCTGGAGGCGGTGGAATTCATCGGCCGCTGGTCGATGATCGACGTCTTTGTGGTGGCGATCCTGTCGGCGCTGGTGCAACTGGGGTTTGTGGCCTCGATCCACCCCGGCCCGGCCGCCGCCAGCTTTGCGCTGTCGGTGGCCTTTACCATGCTTTCGGCGCTCAGCTTCGACCCGCGGTTGATCTGGCGCGGGTTGCCGCTTCGCAGTCGCAAGGACAAGACCGCCGAATGACCGACATGCCTCCGCAGGACGACACAACCCGCACGGATGCGGCCAGCGCGCCGCTGCGCCCGGCCAGCCCCGTGCGCCGCACCGCCGCCCGCGCGGCCCGCGCCAGCGTTTCAGTCATCTGGGCCGTGCCGATCATCGCGCTTCTGGTCACGATGGCGCTGGCCTGGAACGCCTACACCGGGCGTGGGACCGAGATCTCGGTCGCCTTCAACGACGCCACCGGCATCACGCCGGGCGAAACCGAGTTGCGCTTCCGCGAGATTCCCGTGGGCCGGGTCGAGGCCGTGCGCTTCACTCCCGACCTGCAACGGGTGATCGTGGACATCCGCGTGGACAAGGACATTGCCCAGTTCATCGACGACGAGGCCGAGTTCTGGATCGTCCGCCCCCAGGTTTCCGCGCAGGGCATCTCGCGCCTCGACACCGTGCTGACCGGCGCCTTCATCGAGGGCTGGTGGGACAATGAGCCGGGCACGGCCGAACTCGGCGTTCACGAGGGGCTGGAACGCGCGCCCCTGACCCGCAGCAACGAACGGGGCACCTGGGTGCAGCTTGCCGCCAGCGACGCCTCGGGGATGAGCGAGGGCTCCCCGATCTTCTATCGCGGCCTCGCGGTCGGGCAGATGCAGAACCTGCGCCTGTCGGAAGACGAGGAATCCGTGGTGGCCGACGTCTTCATCGAGGCGCCACATGACCAGCAACTGACCACGACAACGGTGTTCTGGGACACCTCGGGCTTTTCGGTGTCGCTCGGGGCGCAGGGCATATCGCTGAACGTCAGCTCGCTGTCCTCGCTGCTGCAGGGCGGGGCCGAGTTCGCGACCCTGTCCTCGGGCGGGCAACCGGTGCAGGCGGGCCATGTGTTCCAGTTGCAGCCCGACCGGCAGACGGCCGGCAACAGCCTGTTCGCCGCCTCGCCGCAGGACGAACTGCGGCTGACCATGCTGATGACGGACGCGGTGCGGGGGCTGACCGAAGGCGCGGACGTCCAGTTCCAGGGCCTGACCGTCGGACGGGTCACGGGCCTTTCGGTGCGCGTGACCGAGGGACCCGATGGCCAGCTGGGACAGGTGCTGCAAGACATCACGCTGGCGGTCTCTCCGCAGCGCATGGGCCTGCCGGACGATGCGGGACCCGAGGACGCGCTGGCCTTCCTGGCCGGCGGCGTCGAACAGGGCCTGCGCGCCCGCGTGACCGGCGCGGGATTCCTCGGCACCTCGCTGATGGTGGAACTGGTGGACCTGCCCGACGTGCCCGCCGCGCGGATCGTTACGAATGCCGAGCCTTATCCCATCATCCCCTCGGCGCCCCCGGACCTGTCGGACATCTCGACCACGGCGCAGGGCTTCATGGCCCGCATCGGCAACCTCAGGCTTGAGGAACTGCTGAAATCCGCCACCGACATGATGAACAGCGTCACCGCCATCACAAGCTCGCAGGACACCCGCGCGATCCCGGAATCGCTGCGCCGCACCATCGACGAGGCGAATGTCACGATGACCGAGATCCGCAGCGCCACGCAGGAACTGCGCGCCTCGGGCGTGGTGGAAAACGTGGCCGGCGCCACCGCCACGGCCAACGAGATCGCAGGCAAGTTGAACGGCGTGGCCGACCGCCTGCCGCAGATCGCCGAGAACGTGGAAACCGCCACGGATTCGATCCGCGAGGTCGATTTCGCCAGCCTGGGCGCCTCGATCCAGTCGGCGGTTGATAACATCCGCGGCGTGCTGGGGACCGATGCCGCGCGCAGCCTGCCCGGACGGCTGGGCGATGCCGTGGACCAGTTGGGTTCCGCCGCGGGCGACATCGGGGCGATTGCCGCCGACATGCGCGAGGGCCGGATCGCGGAACGCGTGGCCAGCTTCATGGACGAGGCCAGCGCCGCCGCCGCCGCCGTCACCGAGGCTGCCGCCGACGTGCCGGAAATGGTGGCCGAGATGGAGGAAGCCGCCATCGCCGTCGAGGAGTTCGACTTCGCCGGCATCAGCGCCTCGGCCACTGGCCTGATCGAGGACCTGCGCGCAATGCTGGGCAGCGAGGATGCCGAACAACTGCCGCGCAACCTTTCGGACACGCTGCAGGCGGCCTCGGCGCTGATGAACGAATTGCGCGAAGGCGGCGCCGCCGGCAACCTGAACGCGGCGCTGCAATCGGCGCGGCGGGCGGCCGACCAGATCGCGCAGGCGGCCAGCACCCTGCCCGGCCTGTCGCTGCGCTTCCAGCAGCTTGCCGCGCGGGCCGAGGCGGTGATCGCCGCCTATGGCGACCGGGGCGCCTTCAACACCGAAACCGTCAACACCTTGCGCAGCCTGCGCCGGGCGGCCGAATCCTTCGGCAGCCTCGCTTCCTCCATCGAGCGCAACCCGCGCGCCTTTATCCTGGGACGATAAGACCATGCGCCTTGCAATCTCGCTTCTGGCCCTTGCGGCGCTGGCCGGCTGCTCGAACCCCGAAAAGACGGCGCGCTTCCTGATCGACCCGCCGACCCCGGCCATGCGGGTGGCCAACAATCTCGGGACCGCCGAGCTGGCCGACGTGTCGCTGCCGGAATATGCCGGGAACGGCGAGATCGCTTGGCAGACCGCCGACGGCGCGGTGCGGTCGAATCCGCGCAACCTGTGGGCCGATGTGCCGGAACGCGCCTTCACCCTGACGCTCGCCCGCGCGATCTCGGACATGTCGGGGGCGACGGTGATCGCCGAGCCCTGGCCGCTGGCCGAGCCACCGCGGCGGAGGCTTTTGGTGCGGGTGGAAAAGGCGTTGGCGCAGCGCGAGGGGGTCTACCGGCTGAGCGGGCGCTATTACGTCTCGCAGGACAGCGCGGGCGGGACCAACCATGCCCGCAACTTCGACATCGCCGTTCCGATCCCCGGGGCGCAACCCGCCAGCGGAAGAAATCCCCCCGCCGCGCCCGGCGCCATCGCCGCCGCCCAGAACGCGGCCATCGCCCAGCTTGCGGCGCAGATCGCGACGCTGGGCGGGCCGGGGGCGACAGTCCGCACCAGCGTGCCGCGCACGGACCCGATCTTCACGCTGGACCCGCTGCCGCCGCTGGAGCCCCTGCCGGACCTTGAGCCGCTGGGCTGAGGCCTACTCGCCGGGCTGGAACGCGCCGAAGCGGCCCGCCGCGAAGACCAGCGGATGGTCGTCCGGCCCGCCGACCGTGACCTCGGCCACCCGGCCCAGCAGCAGGCTGTGGTCGCCGCCGTCATGGACCGCATGGGCGTGGCAGTCGAAACGGGCCGCCACGCCGGGGATCAGGGGCGTGCCCAGCGCGGTTTTGCCAAGCTCCAGCCCCTCGAACTGCGGACCGCCACGGGTGAAGCGCAGGCAGATGTCCAGTTGCTCGGCCCCCAGCACATGGATCGACCAGGCCGAGGTATCCGCAAAGATCGCGTGGCGCGAGGAAGACCGCGCCGGGCACCACAGCACAAGCGGCGGGTCCAGCGAGACGCTGGTGAAGCTGTTGACCGTCATCCCCACCGGTCCCTGCGGCCCCGTGGTCGTCACCACCGTAACGCCGGTAGCGAAACGGCCCAATGCCTCGCGAAAGACGCGACCCGGTTCGTTGTCGGGCTGAAAGCTGATCGCATCGGCCAGGCGGTCGAGCGTCTCGGGGGGCAGTCGGATCATCCTGCGGCCTTTCCGGTTCCAAGCCCCGCGAGTTCCGGCGGCTCAACGTCCAGCGCCGCGATCAGTTCGCGGTGCAACGCAGGGGCTGCGACGATCAGCCCGTCCCCCAGTGGCGGCATCCGGTTGAAGCGCAGGGGATGCCCGCGCCGGTCGGTCACGCCGCAGCCCGCCCGCTCGGCGATCAGGCTTGCCGCCGCGATGTCCCATTCCCAGACCGGGCGCATCGACAGCGTCGCGTCGAACCGCCCCTCGGCCACAAGGCACAGCCGCCATGCCAGCGACGGCCGGAAGCTGCGCCTGAACGGGGGCACCCGCCCGCCGCGCCAGAACATCGGGTCCAGCGCCGCCTTGGTGGTCAGCACCTCCGCGCCCTCCAGCCGCGCGGCGCGCGGGCGGATCGGCTGGCCGTTGCGGGTGGCGGGACCATTCGCCGCGGCCGCATAGGTCACGCCGCGGGCAGGCTGGTGGACGACGCCGGCGATGGGCTGTCCATCCTCGACCACGGCCACCGCTACGGCAAAGCCGTCCTCGCCGGCGATAAAGGCGCGGGTGCCGTCGATGGGATCGACGACAAAGACGCGGGCGGCATCCGCGCGGCGCGGGTCCTCGGGGCTTTCCTCGCTGAGCCAGCCATAATCGGGACGGGCGGCGCGTAGCACCTGCTCAAGCGCGGCGTTCACGGCCAGGTCGGCCTCGGTCACGGGACCGGCACCTGCGTCCTTTTCCCAATGGCGATACTCGCCGCGCCAATGGGCCAAGGCGATCTGCCCGGCGTCCTCGGCTGCCCGGGTGATCAGGTCGAGGTCAGCTTCCGGCAACGGTCATCCCTTCGACCAGAAGGCTTGGGACCCGCAGGCTGCGCCAGTCGGGCAGGTCATCGGCGGCGGTGATCCGCATCAGCATCTCGCGCAGGTTCCCGGCGATGGTGCATTCGTTCACGGGATAGGCAATCTGCCCGTTCTCCACCCAGAAGCCCGCCGCGCCGCGCGAGTAATCCCCCGTCGTCGCGTTGATCGAGGCCCCCAGCATCGAGGTCACGACCAGCCCCTGCCCCATGCCGCGGATCAGGTCCTCGGGGCTGGCCTTTCCCGCCGTCAGCGCGACATTGGTGATCCCCGGCGAGGGCGGCGAGGAGGTGCCGCGCATGGCGTTCCCGGTCGAGGCCATCCCCAGCTTGCGGGCGGTCGCCAGATCCAGCGTCCAGCCCTGCAGCACCCCATCCGCCACGATCATGCGCGGGGCGGTCGCCAGCCCCTCGGCATCGAAGGGGCGCGAGGCCGGATGACGCGGCTGGCGCGGGTTCTCGGACAGGTCGAAGCCCGGCGGCAGCACCGGCTGGCCCATGTCGCCCCGCAGCCAGCTCGACCCCCGCGCCACCACGCTGCCGTTCACCGCCGACAGCAGGTGCGAGAGCAGCGACCCCGCCACACGCTCGTCGTAAAGGATCGGGAAGGCGCCGGTCGGGGGCTTCCTCGCGCCCTTGCGCGCCACGGTGCGCGCGCCCGCAAGGCGGCCGATCTCCTCGGGGGAGGGCAGGTCCTCGGCCCAGACGCGGGCCTCGCCCGCCCAGTCGCGTTCCATCCCCAGACCCTCGCCGGTGATGGCGACGGCGGAAAGGCCGTGGCTGCTGCGGTCGTAGCCGCCTGAAAAGCCGTTGGTGCCCGCCAGCCACATCCGCCGGTGCATGGCCGAGGCGCCGGCCGATTCCACCATGCTGATGCCCTCGACCGCCCGCGCCGCCGCCTCGGCCCTGAGCGCCATGTCCAGCAGCGCGGGCGGTTCCGGCGCAGGCGCGCCGTCGTCCAGTTCCAGCGCCGCCGCGTCGCGGTCGCGCGCAAGCTGGGCGGGGTCGGCAAGCCCCACGTTGTCATCCACCGGGGCCTCGCGGGCCATCGCCACGGCGCGCTCGGCCATCTCGCGGATGGTGCGGTCGGACCGTTCGCTGGCCGAGACGCAGGCCTGCCGGCCGCCGACGATCACCCGCAGCCCGATCTCGACGCCCTCGGCGCGCCCGGCCTGTTCCAGCGCCCCGCCCCGGACCTCGACCGACAGCGACTCGCCCGAGACGGCCAGGGCGTCGGCCTCGGTCGCGCCGGCCGCGCGGGCGGCTGACAGCAGCGCCCCGGTCAGCCGGGCGAGGTCATGGGGGTCGGATCGGGTCATGGACATGCCTTCCCTTGGATGCGCGAAGGGGCCGGACGGCGCCGGCCCCCGCGATATGGCGTCGATGCCCGGTGTTACTTCACCTGCTGGCCATTGGCAAAGATCTGGCCGCCTTCGCGGAACTCGAAATCCGCCACCATGGCGTCGCCGCCTTCGGGCGCGGGGCGGGCGAACAGCGCCAGCATCAGGCGGTAGCCCGCGACTTCCTCCTGCGCGATGACGCCCAGTTGCACCAGCCGGTCGATCAGGCCGTCGATGCCTTCAAGGCGCGCATTCACCGCGCCCACCGGCTGGTCCGGGTCGCCGCCTTCCGGCACCGCCAACTCGCCCGAGGCGTCGATGCTGGCGCCCAGCGCGTCGATGGCGAACTGGTTAATGGTGACCTGCACCGGCTCGAAGGGGCTGGGCGCCTCCTCCTCGGCAGGATCGGGCAGCGCGGCGCTGCCGTCGGCCTGCATCTCGTCGGTGCCGGGCGGGGTCGGCCCGTCCGCGGCCATCAGCGCCGGGTCGAACAGGTCCATGGCCACGCGCACCAACCCGGTCAGGTCGATGTCGATGCTGGCCGGGTCCCGCGGCAGGGTGCGGGCGCTGTCGAACAGGTCCCAGACGCTGTCGGCCAGCGTCAGCCCGGCGACGGAATAGGCGAATTTGAAGGGCGCGGGCTCGTCGGCTTTCAGCACGGGGAACTGCACGTCGAAGGTGCCTTCCTCGATGGCATAGCTGATCGGCGCGGGCAGGTCGCTGACGGTCAGCTCGGTCCGGGTCGAATCGAGCGCGCCCTGGTATTTCAGCCCGTCCGGTCCCAGCGCCAGCGTCACCTCGAACCCCTGCAGGGCCGAGTTGGCGCGGACGGTGTCCTCCTGCCCTTCCTCGTCCTTCCCGGCGAAGTCCAGGTCCAGGCTGCCCGGTCCGGCCGAGATCGTCGCGCTCACGTCCATGCCCGCCCGCAAGGCGGCCGCCATGTCCTCGGAGGCATCCGCCCCCTTGGGAATGGTGCCCGTGCTGGAACCCTGCAGCCCCGTCAGAGAGCTTGTCACGTTGACCCGGCCCGGCGACTCCGCATCCTCGGGGTCGGCATAGGCGGCGGCGAACTCGACCCGCTCGGCGGCCATGGTCGCGTCGAAGCGCATGAGGTCGGCATCCACGATCTGCTGGCGGCTGGTGGCGTTCAGCAGCTTCAGCGTGACCGGCACCTGGCGCGTCTCTTCCCCGGTCTGCACCGTATCCAGCGCCAGCGTCAGTTCGCCCGAGCGGGTGTCATGGGTCATGTCGGCGGCGGTGCCGCCCGAGACGATCTCGGTGTCCCGCGCGGTCAGGGATCCGTTCAGCGTCACCTGTTCTCCGTCCGAATTGCGGAAGCTTGCGGTCGCGGGCGTGGTTTCCGCCAGCGTGGTCCGCACCCGGCCGTCGCCGGTGCCGGTCAGGGTGATCTCGGGGGTGCGGAACTCGACCCGCGTCTCGTCCTCGGGCACCTCGTAGCCGATCACCACGTCGCGCAGGGTAAGGGTCTCGCCCGCCTCGTCCCGCGCGCCCTCGGTGACGGTGTAGCCGTTGGCCTTGTAGTATTCGACCCAGTTCTGCCAGACTTCCGCAGGGGTGACATCGGCCATCGCGGGGGCCGCCCAGGCCAGCACGGCCAGTACAGAGGTGGTCGTTCGCAAGAACATAAAGCGATTCCTTCAAGAAACGTCGGCGGCGTGGTTGGTCGCGGCAGGGCGAATCTCGCATATCCGGGCGCCGCATCAAAGGAGGCAGTGGGTTTGATCGAAACGAATTGCACGCGGGACGGGTTCTTCACGATCCTGTTGAACCGGCCCGACAAGGCCAATGCCCTGACCGAGGGCATGATCCAGGCGCTGATCGCCGCCCTGCGTGACGCCTCGGCCCAGGGCGCCCGCGCCATCGTGTTGACGGGGCAAGGCCGCGTCTTCTCGGCCGGAGCCGACCTTGAAGCCGCGCGGGCGGGGCTTGCAACCTCGCCGCTGTGGGAGGAACTGTCGGCCGCTATCGCCGAGGCCCCTGCGCTGACAATTGCCGCGCTGAACGGAACGGCGGCCGGGGGCGCGCTGGGGATGGTGCTGGCCTGCGATCTGCGGATCGCGGTGCCCGAGGCGCGCATCTTCTACCCGGTGATGAAGCTGGGCTTTCTGCCGCAGCCCTCGGACCCCGCCCGGTTGGCGGCGCTGGCGGGGCCGTCGCGGGCGGCGATGATCCTGATGGCAGGGCAGCGGATCGAGGCGGAAACGGCGCTGGGCTGGGGCCTGCTGGACCGGATCGTGCCGGGGAACGCGCTGATGGAGACGGCGGAGGAACTGGCCGCCGACGCGCTGGGCGCGACGCAGGATCACGTGGCGGGCATCAAGCGGCTGATCCGGGGCGGCTGAGGCTCAGGGATGCGTCGGCGGGTTGGCGCGGGTCACGATGAAGACCGCGACCGCCGCCAGAACCGCTACCTGCACGGCCCAGAAGGGATGGGGCAGGATGAACCAGCTTATGCACAGCCCGATCGCCATGCTGACGCAGACGATCACCTTGACGCGGGGGTCGATGGCCCGGTGTTCCTGCCAGTCCCGGATCTGCGGGCCGAAGACCCGATGCGTCATCAGCATGTGGTGGAACCGCGGCGACGAGCGGTTGAAGGCGAAGGCCGCCACGATCAGGAAGGGCACGGTGGGCACGATCGGCAGCACCGTCCCGGCGAAGGCCAGGACGACAGCCAGGATCCCGATGATCCACCAGAGAAGGCGCATCAGTAGCGGTAATGCTCGGACTTGAAGGGGCCGTCAGCCGGCACGCCGATATAATCGGCCTGATCGCGCGACAGTTCCGTCAGCCTGACGCCGATCCGGCCCAGGTGCAGCCGCGCGACCTTTTCATCCAGCGCCTTGGGCAGGATGTAGACGCCGGGCTGATACTCGTCGCCCTTGGTCCACAGTTCGATCTGCGCCAGCACCTGGTTGGTGAAGCTGGCCGACATGACGAAGGACGGATGCCCGGTGGCGTTGCCGAGGTTCAGCAGGCGCCCCTGCGACAGCAGGATGATCCGATTGCCCGAGGGCATCTCGATCATGTCTACTTGGTCCTTGATGTTGGTCCAGCGGTGGTTGCGCAGGGCGGCGACCTGGATCTCGTTGTCGAAGTGGCCGATGTTGCCGACGATGGCCATGTCCTTCATCTCGCGCATGTGCTCGATGCGGATCACGTCCTTGTTGCCGGTGGCTGTCACGAAGATGTCGGCGGTAGATACAACATCTTCCAGCACAACGACCTCATAGCCGTCCATCGCCGCCTGCAGGGCGCAGATCGGGTCCACTTCCGTGACCTTCACCCGCGCGCCCGCGCCGCTGAGGGATGCGGCCGAGCCCTTGCCCACGTCGCCATAGCCGCAGACGACGGCGACCTTGCCCGCCATCATCACGTCGGTCGCGCGGCGGATACCGTCCACCAGCGATTCCTTGCAGCCATACTTGTTGTCGAACTTGGACTTGGTGACGCTGTCGTTCACGTTGATCGCCGGGAACGGCAGGCGGCCCTGCTTGTGCAGGTCGTAAAGGCGGTGGACGCCGGTGGTGGTTTCCTCGGAAACCCCGCGGATCGCCTCGCGTTGGCGGGCGAACCAGCCGGGGGTCTGGTCGATCCGCTTGCGGATCTGGGCGAACAGCGCCTCTTCCTCTTCGGACTGGGGGGCGGCGATCAGGTCAATCTCTCCGGCCTCGACGCGTGCGCCGAGCAGGATATACATCGTGGCGTCGCCGCCATCGTCGAGGATCATGTTCGCGCCGTCGCGGAACTGGAAGATGCGGTCGGTGTAGGTCCAGTATTCCTCCAGCGTCTCGCCCTTGACGGCGAAGACCGGGACACCTGTGGCCGCAATGGCGGCGGCGGCATGGTCCTGGGTCGAATAGATGTTGCAGGACGCCCAGCGCACCTCGGCCCCCAGCGCCACCAGCGTCTCGATCAGGACGGCCGTCTGCACCGTCATGTGCAGCGAGCCCGCAATGCGTGCGCCCGCTAGGGGCTTCGCCGCGCCGAATTCGGCGCGCAGCGCCATCAGGCCCGGCATCTCGGTCTGGGCGATGTCCAGTTCCTTGCGGCCGAACTCGGCAAGGCTGATGTCGCGCACAAGATAGTCTTGAGGGGCTACCTGATTCATCGAAGGCCTCATGGGGAATGGAACAAGGCCGGCCCTTGTCACAGACCGCCCCGAAAGGCAACGCGGCTTTGACGCTGACGCGGTGTTCCCGATATCAGATCAGGCCCACCTTGGCATAGAAGGCCCCCGGATCGACGCCGTCCTGATAGCCGATCCCCGAAGCGATCACGCAGTTGGTATTGTCGGCGCGTTCCAGCAGAACCGTCCACGTCCCCATCAGGTCCGAACCCCAAAGCTGGGTGCCGTCGGCCCGGCGGGCGATCAGGTTCTCCTCGAACTCGGCCTTCAGTGCGCCGCTGATGACCGGGGCTGCATCGCACCAGGGCAAGTTGCCGCTGGCCTCGGTCTCGACTGGCAGGCTGCGGGCAAGCTCGACCACCTCGGGGCCAGACAGGCCGGCAACGGCGGTCCAGCCCCTCACGGGCGCACTCAGGGCCGGCGACGGCAGGATGGCGGATTGCGCGGCGGAAACCGGGATGGTGGCAATGGCGGCGGCAAGGGCAATATGGCGAAAGCGCATGGGACACGCCTTTCTTGATGTTCAGGGCAGTTCATCTGCGTCGTGATAAAACGGCCACGGTCGGGACCAAGTTCCAAGATGGCATGAAAAAGTCGCTTGACAAGGCTGTGAGGGCCTGCAGGGCAGCCTGATATTGCTGGACAAGTCATTTGGGAAAAAACCGCTGCGATCGTCTGGAAGGGTGGAAATCAGGCCCGGTCCCTGCAACACTCGACTCAAAATAATAACGTCGGGCGGCGGACAGGCAGATGACGAACTGGTGGATGATGACTGTCGCGGCCACTGCGGCAGGATGCGTGCTGGCCGGCACGGCGGCAGCGCAGACCGGCAGCGGATCGGCCGCGTCCTCGCCATTCTCAGGGCTGTTCTCGCGCGGCGATCCGGTGGCCAACGCGCCGGTGGACCTGCAATTCCGCGTCACCACCGGCGACGAGGATCTGGAACGGCAGTTGCGGAACACCTCGCGCATCACCGGGGCGCTGGTCGAGGGACGCTATACCGCGCAGGACGTGCTGGCGGCGGCGCGGGCGGATTATTCCCGTCTGCTGGGGCTGCTCTACGACGAGGGTTATTACGACGCGATGATCGACATCCGGCTGGACGGGGTCGAGGCCGCAGGCATCGCGCCGCTGGACGCGCCGCAGATTGTCCGGCAGGTCGTCGTGACCGTCGATCCGGGGCAGGCCTTCCGCTATGCACGCGCCGACATCGCGCCCGTGGCACAAGGGACCGAACTGCCCGAGGACTACCGGGTCGGAGAGATTGCCCGCACCTCGGACATGCGCACGGCCGCCCGCGCCGGGGTCACGGGCTGGCGCGACCAGGGCCATGCCAAGGCCGATGTCGCCGCGACCCAGATCATCGCCGACCATGAAATCCACCGCGTGGACAGCCGCATCGCCCTGACGCCCGGCCCGCTGGTCCGCTTTGGCCAGTTGCGCGCCACCGGCAACGAACGGCTCAGCACCCGGCGGCTTTACAAGATCGCGGGCTTCCCGGAAGGCGACCGCTTCGACCCCGAGACGCTGGAGGAGGTCCGCCGCCGCCTGCGACGCACCGGCGTCTTTTCCTCGATCAACCTGGAAGAAGCCGAGGCGCTGAACCCCGACAACAGCATGGACGTGAACCTGACCGTGCTGGAACAGCGCCCCCGCCGCATCGGCACGGGATTCGAGATCAGCAGCCACGACGGCGCGCTGGTCTCGGGCTACTGGATGCACCGCAACCTGCTGGGGGGTGCGGAACGGCTGCGGGTGGATGCCGAGGCGAAGGACCTCGGATCGGGCACCTCGGGGCGCGACTACAAGCTGGGGGTGCGGATCGACCGGCCCGCCACCATCGCCCCCGACATCACCGCATCCGTCGAGACGCGGGCCGAACGGCTGCGCGAGGAGGATTACGACCTCGACCTCGGCGTTTTCGGCTTCGGCCTGACCTGGCTTCCAAGCGAGCGGCTGACCGGCCAGACGACGCTGGAATACCGCCGCTCGCGCGTGACCGACGACACTGGCACCACGGATTTCGAGGTCTTGGCGCTGCCGACCTCGGTCACCTGGGATCGCCGGGACGAGCCGACGAACGCCCGCCGCGGCACCTGGCTGACCGGCACCGCGACCCCCTTCACCGGGTTGAACGACGAGGCCGGATCGGGCCTGCGCTTTGTCGGCGAGGGCCGCGCCTATCGCAGCTTCGGCACGGACGACCGCTTCACGCTGGCGGGCCGGGCACGGGCGGGGTCGATCTGGGGGCCGGAGATCGAGGAAACCCCGCGCGACTACCTGTTCTATTCGGGCGGCGGCGGCTCGGTCCGTGGCCAGCCGTATGAATCGCTGGGCGTGCGGGTGATCGAGGGACCGGAGGGGACAACGGTCAAGACCGGCGGCATGAGCGTGGCGAACCTGACCGCCGAGGCGCGGGTGCAGGTCCGCCCGCGCATCGGCGTCGTCGCCTTTGCCGACGCGGGCCGGGTCTGGGCCGACAGCACCTTCGACGGCGAAACCGACTGGCACGGGGGCGCGGGGCTGGGGGTGCGCTATGACACGCCTATCGGGCCGCTCAGGCTGGACGTGGCAGGCCCGGTAGGCGGCGACACTGGCGACGGCGTGCAACTTTACCTTGGACTCGGGCAGGCGTTCTGATGAAAAAGCTTCTTGCCGCCGTGGCATTCGCACTGCTGCTGCCCTTGTCGCCGGTGGCCGCACAGGACCCTCCTGCGCCCGCCCCGGCCGAGACCGGCGACATCGCCACTGACGCCGCCGCGATTTCCGCCGAGGTCGAGGATGACCGTGGCTTCATCACCCGCTTCCTGGAACGCAACCTTTCGGATGCCGGCCGGCAGGTCGAGATCCGGGGCTTTCAGGGCGCGCTCTCCTCGCGCGCGACCTTCGAGGAACTGACCATCGCTGATGATGAGGGCGTCTGGATCACCATCCGCAACGGCGCGATCCAGTGGAACCGTTCCGCGCTGTTCGCCCGCCGCATCGACATCCAGGAGCTTTCGGCCGGGGAAATCATCATCCCTCGCCTGCCCGGTGGCGGCGAGTCCGGCCCCACGGCCGAGGCGAGGGAATTCGCCCTGCCCACCCTGCCCGTCGGCATCAACATCGCCCGCCTCAGCGCCGCCCGGGTGGCGCTGGGCGAGCCGATCATCGGCGAGGCGGCGGTGGTCTCCGTGGATGGCTCGATGAACCTCGCGGGCGGCGAGGGCGCGGCGCAGCTTGCGATCAACCGGGTGGACGGCAAGCGCGGCGTCTTTGCCGTGGACGCATCCTATTCCAACGAAACCACGGTCCTGCGGCTTGACCTGAGGCTTGACGAGGACGCGGGCGGGCTGTTCGCCAATCTCGTCGAACTTCACGACCGCCCGGCCGTGCAGGCCGAGATCCGGGGCGAAGGCCCCTTGCGCGACTTTTCCGCGGGCCTTCGGCTGGCGACGGACGGGCAGGACCGGGTGACCGGCCGCGCCTCGGCCCACGCCGAGCCGGGACAGGACGGCACCCCCGGCACCGCCTTCCGGCTGGAACTCAGCGGCGACGTGGCAAGCCTGCTGCCGCCCGAGAACCGCGCCTTCTTCGGCGCGCAGTCGCAGCTTCTGGCCGAAGGCTGGCGGGGCGAGAACGGCCGCCTGTCGATCCCGGCGCTGCTGATCGACACCGAATCGCTGAACCTCACCGGCTCGGTCACGACGAACGACCAGGGCGCGCCGCAGTCGGTGGTGCTGCTGATGACGCTGGGCGAGGATGCGGGCGCCACCACCCTGCCCGCCCGCCTGCCCCTGCGGGGCGAACCCATCGACGTGCAGTCGGGCAACCTGCAGATCAGCTATGACGCCGCGCAAAGCGACGCCTGGACCCTGAACGGCCGCATCCGCGACGTGACGCGCGGCGCCAACCGCATCGGCGCGCTGACGCTGAACGGCGGCGGCTCGGTCGTCATGGAAAACGGCGGGCTTGAGGCGGTGCTTGGCCGGATCGGCTTCGGGGCCGAGGGCCTTGCGCTGTCGGACGCGGGCGTGCAGGCCGCGCTGGGCAGCAGCATCTCGGGCGAGACCGGCTTCGACTTCACCCCCGGCAACGCGCTGGAGCTTGCGGGCTTCAGCCTGTCGGGCCGCGACTATGGGCTGGGCGGCGAAATCCTGATCGACGGTCTGCAGTCGGGGATCACCGTCTCGGGCACGCTGGACGCGGCCTACGAGGACGCCTCGCATCTGTCGGCGCTGGCCGGGCGCCCGCTGTCAGGGCAGGTCTCGGCCGAGGTCAGCGGGCTTTACACCTTGCTGACCCGCGGTTTTGACGCGGAAATCACGCTGAACGGCATGGATGTGACAGTCGATCAGGAACAGCTTGATCGACTGCTTGCAGGCGATATCAGCATCACCGCCAGCGCCCGCCGGGACGAGACCGGCATCGAGATCCGCGATTTCAGCGTCGATTCCCAACGGCTGACGGGCCAGGCTATGGGCCTCATAAGCTCGACCGCGACCGACCTGCGGGCGACGCTGCGGCTGGCCAGCCTGACCGACGCCGATCCTGCGATGGCGGGCGGGCTGGAGGCCGAGGCAACCGTGACCGGCGCGCCCGGCGCCCGGCGCGTCAGCGTCTCGGGGATGGCGACCGACCTGGTGCTTGGCATCAGCGAACTGGACGCCGCCTTGCAGGGACAGACCGAACTGACCGCGGTCGCGCAGGAACGCGACGGCAGCTTCGTCATCGACAGCTTCCGGCTGGCGAACCCGCAGATCGTGGTGGAAGGCGCCGGCAGCTTCGGCGAGGTGCTGGACGCCGCGCTGGAAGTCGAGGTTCCCTCGCTGACCGCGCTGCGCCCCGAGATGTCGGGCGCGGTGCAGGCCACGGGCCGCGTCAGCACCCGCGACGGTGCCCGGGCAATCGAGATCACGGGCACCGGCGAGGACCTGCGGCTGGGCCAGCAGGACGTGGACGGCGCCCTGACCGGCACGACCGAGTTCCGTCTGTCCGCCGAACAGCGCGAAGGGGCCATCACCATCAACGCCCTGCGGCTGGAGAACCGGCAGATGCAGGCGCAGGTCGCAGGGACGCTGGGCCAGAATGTCACCGACCTGAGCGGCAGCGCCGAGATCCGCTCGCTCGCCGCTTTCGGGCGGGGATGGCAGGGCGCGCTGCGCGTAAACGGCAGCCTGCAGGACGACGGCAGCGGGGTGCGGCGGCTGGCGGTGGACGGCACCGGGCAGGATCTGTCGCTTGGCCAGCGCAATGTCGACGGGGTGCTGGCCGGGGAAACCCGGCTGACGGTGCGCGGCACGCAGGCGGGCCAGGTCTTCACCATCGAGCAGGCGCTGGTGGACAACCCCAGCGCCCGCGCGGACATCTCTGGCACCATCGGCAATGGCAGCACGGATGTCAGCGGCGAGGTGGACCTGCGCGACCTGTCGGCGCTGGGCATGGGCTGGCGCGGTTCGTTCGAGGCTCAGGGCCGCTTTGCCGAGGATGGCACCGGCGTGCGGCGGCTGGTGGTGGACGGGGTGGCGAACAACCTGTCGCTGGGGCAGGCGCAGGCGGATGCCGCGCTTGCGGGCGAGACGCGACTGATCCTGCGGGGCGCCGAGCGCGACGGTGTGCTGACGATCGAGCAGGCGGTGGTGGACAACGCCCGGCTGAACGCCACGGCGCAGGGCACCCTGGGCGGCGGGCAGACCGACGTGACGGCGCAGTTGCGGGCCGACAGCCTCGGCTTTCTTGGCGGCGGCATCGGCGGGGCGCTGAACGCCACCGCCCGGCTGACCGATGCGCAGGGCGGCCGCCGGGTCACGGCCGAGGGCAGCGCGACCGGCCTCCGGGTCGGGAACGAACAAGCGGACCGGCTGCTTGCGGGGACGACGCAGTTCGACGTAGCGGCGCTTCTGCCGGCGCGCGGCCCGGTCGGAATCGAGCGGCTGAACGCCCGGAACGGACAGGTCAGCATCAGCGCGGAAGGCTCGCCCGCCGCGCTGGACGTTGATGCGGCGCTGTCGAACCTGGCGCTGCTGGTGCCGGGGCTGACGGGCCCGGCGACGGTTTCGGGCAGCGTGGGGCAGACCGGGACCGGCTATGTGCTGGACCTGGCGGCCACCGCGCCGGGCGGCACCCGCGCCACCATCGCCGGCAGCGCGGCGGCGGATTTCTCGACCGCCGACATCCGCGTGGCGGGCATCAGCGACGCGGCGCTGGCCAACCCCATGCTGCGGACCCGGTCCATCGCGGGGCAGGTCGATTTCGACCTGCGCCTGCAGGGAGCGCCCGCGCTGGAGAACGTGACCGGCCGGATCAGCCTGCCCAGCGCCCGGCTGTCGGACCCGAACATCGGCCTGTCGGTCGAGAACCTGACCGCCACGGCCGACCTGAACGGCGGCCTCATCACCATCGACGCGACCGGGGCCATCGCCGAAGGCGGAACGCTGACGGTCACGGGGCCGGTCGACCTGCGGGGCGGCACCACGCTGGACCTGCAGGCGACCCTGAACCAGGTGGTGCTGCGCGACCCCAATCTTTACGAAACCGTGGCAAGCGGCACCGTCTCGATTTCCGGCAACCCGGCGGACGGGCCGCTGGTCGCGGGCACCATCAACCTAGGCACGGTCGAGTTCCGCATCCCCAACACCGGGCTGGGCGGCCGGGCGATCCCCGACATCATCCACCTGAACGACCGCCCGCCGGTGCGCGCCACCCGCGCCAAGGCAGGGCTGCTGCCCTTTCCCAGCGCCGACAGCCGCATCGCCGGCATGGTCGCGCCCCCCGCCACGCCCCCCGCGAATCCCGCGCGGCTGGACGTGACGATCAACGCGCCCAACCAGGTCTTCGTGCGCGGCCGCGGCGTCGATGCGGAACTGGGCGGCCAGATCCGCCTGACCGGCACCGCCCGCAACGTCATCCCCATCGGCCAGCTTGAACTGATCCGGGGCCGGGTGGATCTGCTGGGCCGCCGCTTCGACATGACCGAAGGGCTGATCGAGATGCAGGGCAGCCTCGTGCCGGTGCTGCGGCTGGTGGCCGAAACGCAGCAGGACGAGATCACCACCCGCATCATTATCGACGGCGACCTGCGCGACCCCGAGATCACCTTCCAGTCGGACCCCGAACTGCCCGAGGAGGAGGTTCTGTCGCAATTGCTGTTCGGCCGCGGGATCGAGACGATCTCGCCCCTGCAGGCGGCGCAGCTTGCCAATGCCGTGGCGGTGCTGGCGGGCCGGGGGGGCGCGGGTCTGGTCGGCAGCCTGCGCAACGCCGCGGGGCTGGATGACCTGGACCTGACCACCGATGACGAGGGCAATATCTCGGTCCGGGCCGGACGCTATCTGTCACGAAATCTTTACAGCGATGTTTCGGTGGATGCCGACGGAAGGTCCCGCATCAACCTGAATCTCGACGTGAATGAGGCGATCACCGCGCGCGGATCGGTCGCAAGTGACGGGGAAAGCACACTGGGGGTCTTCTTCGAACGCGACTACTAGGCGAGTGAGACTTGCGCCACTCGCGCATAGAGAACGTGGCGGCATCCCGCCCGGCCCGGCGCGACTAACCTTGTGATCTTGCAGGGTGACGGGGCATTCTCTAATGCTTCGGAAACCGCCGCACCCCTCGGATCAGGATACTCGTGGAACGTCGTCATTTCATGGGCACGATGACCGCCGCGCTGGCAAGCGGCGTCATGGTGCCGCGCCTCGGGCTGGCGCAGGCGGTCCCCGCCGCTTCCGAGCCCGTCCCTGTGGCCTTCGGCTTCGAGGAGGTGGCGCGGATCGCCACCGACCTTGCCCGCGCGGCCCATGTGGAACCGCCTTCCACGCTGGATCCGCCCTTCAGCGACCTCGGCTATGACGCCTATCGCGGCATCCGCTTCCGGCGCGAGGCCGATCCCTGGGCCGATATTCCGGGCTTCGGGCTGGACCTGCTGCCGCCGGGCATGCTGTTCACCAAGGCAGTGCGGATCAATCTGGTCGAAGGGGGCGTCGTCCGGCCGCTGGGCTTCGACCCATCGGTCTTCGATTTCGACGAGAACACCTTTCCACCGGATGCGGCGCAGATGCCGCCCGGCAACATGGGCTGGTCCGGCTTCCGCCTGCGGACGGTGCTGAACCATCCCGGATTCCTGGACGAACTGGCCGTCTTCCAGGGGGCGAGCTATTTCCGCGTCCTCGGCCGCGGCAACCGCTATGGCCTGTCGGCGCGCGGCCTCGCCCTTGGCACCGGCAGCCCCGAAGGCGAGGAGTTCCCCTTCTTCCGCGAGTTCTGGGTGCATACCCCCGACCCGGTGAACCAGTCGGTCACGGTGCACGCGCTGCTGGACAGCCCCTCGGTTTCTGGCGCCTTTGAATTCGTGCTGACGGTCGGCGACAACACGATGGTGGCGACCCGCGCGGCGCTGGTCCCCCGGCGCGACCTGATGGATGTGGGCGTGGCACCGCTGACCTCGATGTTCTGGTTCGGCCCCGGCGACCGCGGCACATTCGACGACTATCGCCCCGCCGTCCACGACAGCGACGGGCTCGAGATGGTGACGGGCTCGGGCCAGCGCCTCTGGCGCGGCCTGAACAACCCGGCGACGCTGCAGATTTCGGCCTTTGCGGACCGTGATCCCCGCGGCTTCGGCCTGATGCAGCGCAGCCGCGACTTCGACGACTATCAGGACGCCGAGGCGCATTACGAACTGCGCCCCTCGGCTTGGATCGAGCCTGCGGAGGGCTGGGGCGAAGGGGCGGTGGTGCTGGTGGAAATCCCGCTGGAAAGCGAGTTCCACGACAACATCGTGAGCTTCTGGAAGCCCGCCCAGCCGCTGCTGGCCGGGGTGCGCCATGATTTCGCCTATGGCCAGCGTTTCGGCGCGACGCCGGGCGACGGCTTCCCGGTGGCGCGGGTGCGCCATACGCGCTCGGGCCGCTCGGTCAACGCGCAGGGGGCGCGCAGCTTCTTCATCGACTTCGACCTCGACCTGTTCCGCGATCAGCCCGATCCGACCGCCGTGGTCAGCACCTCGGCCGGCAGCGTCGAGCATCCCTATGTCGTCCGCCTGCCCGACGAGGGGCTGCTGCGGCTTGCCTTTGAGTTCCGGCCCGACCGCGCCGATCTGGCCGAGATCACCGCCCGGCTGGAAGGCCCCGAAGGTCGTCTGAGCGAAACCTGGCTTCACCGCTGGACAAGGGGATGAGCGGTTGGACCGCACCGATCCCCCGCTTCTGACCGGCACCGCGCGTCCGACCGGGACCACGCCCGCCTGCGCCCCGGTCGTGCCCGGGGCGCAGGCGGGCGGCTGGATCGGGCGGATGCCGCCAGTCCCGCCGGAAGCGCCGCTGGCGATGCCCCTGCAGGATTTCCGCGCGCCCCCGCCACCGGGACCACCGCGCCCGCCGGCCTCGGGCCGGGTGCTGGCTGCGCGGCTGCTGGCCTTCGGCGGGGCGGCCGCGATCACCGTCGCGGGATGCTGGCAGATGATGGTCGCCTTCGGAGCCAACATCCTGCCGCTGCAATGGGCGCTGCTGGCCTTCTTCACCCTGACCTTCGGCTGGGTCGGCTTCAGCTTCTGCTCGCTGCTGGCGGGGTTGATCGCTCGCGCGCCCGTCACGCCGGCGGACCCCGGTCGGGCGCGGGTCGCCATCCTGATGCCGATCTACCACGAGGACACGGCCGACAGCCTCGGGATGCTGGGCGCGCTGGCCGACGAGTTGGCGCAGGCCGGCATGGCTGACCGGGCCGAGATATTCGTGCTGTCCGACAGCCGCGACCCGGATGTCTTCGCCGCCGAGACGCTGGGCATCGCCGCGCTGCGCGACACCTGCCCCCTGCCCGTCTGGTATCGCAGGCGGACCGACAACACCGGCCGGAAGGCCGGCAACATCGCCGAGTTCGTCCGCCGCTGGGGCGGGCGCTATGACCAGATGGTGGTGCTGGACGCCGACAGCGTCGTCAGCGGCGAGGTCGTCCGCGCCATGAGCGCGCGGATGACGGCCGATCCTGCGCTGGCCCTGATCCAGACGATCCCGGTGCTGGTCGGGGGGCAGACGCTGTTTTCCCGCGTGATCCAGTTCGCGGGCCGCGTCTATGGCCCGCCCATCGCGCGGGGTGTCGCCGCATGGTCGGGCGACAACGGCAATTTCTGGGGCCACAACGCGATGATCCGCGTTCCGGCCTTCGCCGCCTGCTGCGGCTTGCCCGAGCTTCCGGGCGCGCCCCCCTGGGGCGGCACCGTCCTGTCGCATGACTTCGTCGAGGCCGCGCTGCTGCGGCGCGCGGGCTGGAAGGTCCGTCTGGACTGGGACCTGCGCGCCAGCTACGAAGGCTGCCCCCCCACCCTGCTGGACATGGCCGTGCGCGAACGCCGCTGGGCGCAGGGCAACCTGCAGCACCTGCGGCTGGTCGGCGCCCGCGGCTTCACCGCCATCAGCCGCGTCCATTTTGCCGTCGGCGTCCTCGGCTTCCTGATGAGTCCCGTCTGGCTGGCGATGATCCTCGTGGGCCTGGCGCTGACCGCCAACGTGATCCTGTCGCGACCCGAGTATTTCCCGCAGAGCTACCAGCTTTTCCCCGAATGGCCGACCTTCGACGCCCGCCGCATGGTCTGGCTGTTCGTCGCCGCGATGAGCCTGCTGCTGCTGCCCAAGTTCGTCGCCGTGGCACGGGCCTGGCAGCGGCCGCTGGCGGCCGCGGCGGGCGGCCGCTCACGCGTCCTGCTCAGCGCGCTGTTCGAAACCGTGATGTCGGCGCTGATCGCGCCCGTGCAGATGCTGATCCAGACGCGCCAGATCCTTGAAATCCTGCGGGGAAAAAACTCTGGCTGGGAAAGCCAGGTCCGCAAGGGCTCGATGCCGCCCTGGGGGCTGGTGCTGCGGCGGCACGGCATCCATGTCGTCTCGGGCCTGGTCACGCTGGTGGTCGCGGTGTCGCTGTCGCCGGGGCTGGCGATCTGGCTGTCACCGATCCTCGCCGGGCTGATCCTGTCGCCGGCCATCTCGCGCTGGACCGCCTCGCCGGTCTTCGGCCGCTGGGCGCGGATGGCCGGGCTGCTGGTCACGCCCGAGGAACGGGTGCCGCCGCCCGTCATCGCCGCCAGCACCGCCCATGTCCGCCGCCTGCGCCCGGCGGTCGGGGACACGCCGCTGCTGGGCCGCGACCCGCGCGCCCGCGCCCGTCACATCGCACTGCTGCCGCCCGTGCCCGACGCGCCAGCGGCCGAGCGTCTGCCCGCCATCGCCGCCGAGGCCAAGATCGCCGCCGCCGCCTCGCAGGCCGAGGCACTGGCCTTCCTCGACCGCCCCGAGCGTGCCGCCCTGCTGTCGGACCCGCGCCTTCTGGACCGCTGGGCCGCGCTGCCAAAATGAGCCGGATCGTTTCGCTGGACATGCTGCGCGGCTACGCGCTGGTCTGCATCATGCTGAACCACATGCCGGTGGGCGTACTGCGGCAGTTCACCCTGACCAACTTCGCCGTCTACGACGCGGCCGAGCTGTTCGTGCTTCTGTCGGGTTTCCTTGTGGGCCTTGTCTGGATGAAGGTCGAGCGCGCCGAAGGCCGGCTGGCCGCGCAATGGCGCTTTGCCCGTCGCGCCGGACAGGTCTGGCTGGCGCTGGTCCTCGGCGGCATCCTGCTGGCGCTGCTGTCACGCGGGCTGCTGGAACTGGGTTTCCGCCACACCGCGATCTGGAACGAATACGCCCGCTGGATCATCGAGGTGCCCGTTGGCTATATCGCAACGCTGGCGCTGATGTGGCTGCAGCCGAACCTGCTGGACGTGCTGGCCCTTTACGTCATCGTCCTGGCCTTGGCACCGATGCTGGTGCCGCTGATGCTGCGCTGGCCGGTCGCGTTCTTCGTCGGCTCGGCGGCGATCTGGCTGATGGCCGTGCCGCTGAACGCCGCCCTGCCCAACCACCGGGTCGAGGGCGGGCTGCTGTTCAACCCCTTCGGCTGGCAGCTTGTGTTCCACACGGGCGTGGCGATGGGGGCCTTCCGCCACCGCTTCATGCCGGTCCTGCGCCGCCATGGCCGCTGGCTCACCGCCATCTCGGTGGCGATCACGCTTTATTCGCTGGCGATGGTCACGCTGTGGCGCCTTGGTCCCGAGGGCAAGCGATTGGCCGACATCATGTGGCACGCGGTGGGCAGCGTGGACAAATGGTCGCTGGATTGGGTGCGCTATGTGGCGATCATGGCGGCAAGCTGGCTGGTCGCGGTGCCGCTGTCGGACCTGTTCGCCTGGGCGGCGGGGACGGCCCCGGGTCGGGCGCTGGGGACGATCGGCAAGGGCGGGCTGGTGGCCTTTGTCGCCTGCGTGCTGCTGTCGGTCCTGGGCGACGCCATGGCGCTGAGCCTGCCCAAGGGCGCGGCGCGGCTGGGCGTGGACCTGTGGACCATCGCGGCGCTGTGGCTGACCGCGCATCTGTGGCTGCGCGAAAAGGCCCGCCGCATGGAACGACGCATCAAGGCAGGCTGATTTCCTAGTGTTCTGGTGGAGCCGAGGGGAATCGAACCCCTGGCCTCGTCATTGCGAACGACGCGCTCTACCAACTGAGCTACGGCCCCACAGGCGGGCTATTTGACGGGTCGTCCGGGGGTTGTCAAGCGCCCGCGTTCACCCCGCCGCAATCTGTTCCCGGACCCATTCCGTCAGTTGCGCCGCCGGCCTTGCGCCGGCCAGCCGCGCCCGCTCTCGCCCGTTCTGGAACAGGATGAAGGCCGGGATGCTGCGGATGTTCCAGCGCGCCGTGGCGTCGGGATGGGACTGGGTGTCGATCTTGGCCAGCCGCGCGGTGCCCTGCAGCAGGACTGCCGCCTTCTCGAACTCGGGCGCCATCATCCTGCAGGGGCCGCACCACGGCGCCCAGCAATCCACCAGCAGCGGCAGGTCGTCGGTGCGGGCGGCCTTTTCAAGCATGGCGAAGTCGAGCGAAACTGGCTTGGCCGGCAGCAGGCCCGCCCCGCAGACGCCGCATTTGGGAGCGGCAGACAGCCGCTCGCGCGGGGTGCGGTTGACCTGACCGCAGCTCAGGCATGTCAGCTTCAGCGCCATGGGCGATCAGAAGATGCCGACGACATAAAGCAGGATGATGACCACGACAGGGATGCCGAGAAACCAGGCGATGATGCCCTTCATGAGGTATTTTCCTTTCGGTTCATGACTCTGGGCAAACGTCCCGACAGGGATGCGGTTCCTGCGGGGTGATGGCACCGGCCATCCCGGCAGAAGAAAGCCGCGCCATGCAGGCGCGGCTTCTGCGATCAGAGGATCGGACCGGCCTATTCCGCTGCTTCGGCATAGGCTTCCAAGGGCGGGCAGGTGCAGATCAGGTTGCGGTCACCATAGGCGTTGTCCACCCGCCCGACCGGAGGCCAGTATTTGTCCACCCGGAAGGCGCCGGGCGGGAAGCAGCCCTGCTCGCGCGAATAGGCGCGGTCCCATTCGGCGACCAGGTCCTCGACCGTGTGGGGGGCGTGGCGCAGGGGGCTGGCTTCAGCGCTGATACGGCCCTCGGCGACCTCGGTGATCTCGTCCCGGATCGCCAGCATGGCGGTGATGAAGCGGTCGATCTCGGCCTTGGTCTCGGACTCGGTCGGTTCCACCATCAGCGTGCCTGCCACGGGCCAACTCATGGTCGGCGCATGGAAGCCGTTGTCGATCAGACGCTTGGCGATGTCGTCCACGGTCACGCCATGCTCGGCGAAGACGCGGGTGTCCACGATGCATTCATGCGCGACGCGGCCACGGTTGCCCATGAACAGGATCGGGTAGGCCCCCGCCAGCCGCGAGGCGATGTAGTTCGCGTTCAGGATCGCCACGCGGGTCGCCTGCGTCAGCCCCGCGCCCCCCATCATGCGGATATAGGCCCACGAGATCAGCAAGATCGAGGCCGACCCCCAGGGCGCGGCCGAGACCGCCCCCGCCCCCTCGCGCGGATCGGCCGGCAGGTAGGGCGCCAGATGCTCCTTGACGCCGATGGGCCCCATGCCGGGGCCACCGCCGCCATGCGGGATGGCGAAGGTCTTGTGCAGGTTCAGGTGGCTCACGTCGCCGCCGATCTCGCCGGGCTTCACCAGCCCCACCAGCGCGTTCAGGTTGGCGCCGTCGATATAGACCTGCCCGCCATGTTCATGGGTGATGCGGCAGACGTCACGCACGGTGTCCTCGAAGACGCCATGCGTGGACGGATAGGTGATCATCACCGCTGCCAGCTTGTTGCCGGCCTTCGCAGCCTTGTCGGCGAAATCCTCAAGGTCGATGTCGCCATTGGGCGCCGATTTCACCACCACAACCTTCATCCCGCACATCTGCGCGCTGGCCGGGTTGGTGCCATGCGCCGACACCGGGATCAGGCAGATGTCGCGGTCCTCTCCGTTCGCCTTGTGATAGGCGGCGATGGTCAGCAGCCCCGCATATTCCCCTTGCGCGCCCGAGTTCGGCTGCAGCGAGAAGGCGTCATAGCCGGTGATCTCGCACAGCTTGTTGGTCAGGTCGGCGAACATCCGGTGATAGCCGGCGGCCTGCGCCTCGGGGGCGAAGGGGTGCAGCATCCCGAACTCGGGCCAAGTCAGCGGCATCATCTCGGCCGCCGCGTTCAGCTTCATCGTGCAGGACCCCAGCGGGATCATCGCCCGGTCAAGCGCCAGGTCGCGGTCCGACAGGCGGCGCATGTAGCGCATCATCTCGGATTCTGCCCGGTTCATGTGGAAGACCGGATGGGTCAGGTAGTCGCTTTCCCGCAGCAGGTCGTCGGGGATGGCCGGTCCCGTTGCGGGCTCGGCCATTTCGGTGATCCCGAAGGCATCCAGCACCCGCGCGATCACGCCCGCATCCGTCGTCTCGTCCACGCTGATGCCGACGCGGTCGCGGCCGACGCGGCGCAGGTTGATCCCGCGCTGCTCGGCGGCGGCGAGGATGCCCATCTGGCCGACACCCACCCGCACGGTGAAGGTGTCGAAGAAGGCGTCCGTCTCGACCTCGGCCCCGGCCGACCTTAGGGCATTCGCCAGCGTGACCGCGTTCAGGTGCACCCGTTGCGCGATCGCCTTGAGGCCCACCGGCCCGTGAAACACCGCATAGAAGGACGCCATCACAGCCAGCAGCGCCTGCGCTGTGCAGACGTTGGACGTGGCCTTCTCGCGCCGGATATGCTGTTCGCGCGTCTGCAGGGCCAGACGGTAAGCCTGCCGCCCCGCCGCGTCGATGGAAACGCCGACGATGCGGCCCGGCATCGCCCGCTTCATCTCGTCGCGGCAGGACATGAAGCCCGCGTGCGGGCCGCCATAGCCCATCGGCACGCCGAAACGCTGGGCCGAGCCCACGCAGATATCCGCGCCCATTGCGGCGGGTTCCTTAAGCAGGCACAGCGCCAGCAGGTCGGTTGCAGCCACCGCAACCGCGCCCGCCTTGTGCAGCGCCTTGCAGTGCGGGGTGAGGTCGCGGACATGGCCGAAGGTGCCGGGATACTGGAAGATCGCGCCGAAAACCTGCGCCGGATCGCAGTCATCGGGCTTGCCGCGGATGATCTCGATCCCCAGCGGCTCGGCCCGCGTCTCGATCACGCTGATCGTCTGAGGATGCAGGTTCTCGCTGACGAAGAAAGCCTTGGCCTTCGACTTGGCAAGCCGCTGCGCCATGGCCATCGCCTCGGCGGCGGCCGTCGCCTCGTCCAGCAGCGAGGCGTTCGCCACCGGCAGCCCCGTCAGGTCGGCCACCATCGTCTGGTAGTTCAGCAACGCCTCGAGCCGCCCCTGCGAGATCTCGGGCTGATAGGGCGTGTAGGCGGTGTACCAGGCCGGGTTTTCCAGGATGTTGCGCTGGATCGCAGGAGGCGTGACGGTCCCGTAATAGCCCTGCCCGATCAGACTGGTCATCACTTTGTTCTGGCTCGCGACCTCGCGCATCATCGCCAGCAGCTCGCGCTCGGACAGCGCCGGCCAGTCCAGCGATCCGTCCTGCCGGATCGCTTCCGGCACGGTCTGCTCGATCAGTTGGTCAAGACTGTCCACGCCCACCACCTTCAGCATCTCCTCCATCTCGGCGGGCGAAGGGCCGATATGACGGCGGTTGGCGAAATCATCGGGGTTGTAGGAGGTCGGGTTCCAGCGGGTCATGCGTTCTGTTTCATCCTAGACGCTCGGTGACCAACAAAGAAATCTCACCAGCGTCTGTTATGGCGAGATCCTGAAAGCGAAACACTCCCACATAGCCGTCACGCGTTAGATCCGACGCGCTGACGTCATGTTGAATCACTACAGCATCGTGGGTCCGCAATGCGGCTGTGAGGCGCATATATTCTTTCCCGCCGAGACACTTAGGATCGTAGGAGTCACGATAATAGGGACGTGAGCGCTGCCAGATTGAGTTATGCAGGACGGCGAGTTCGCGTCCTTCTACTTCAGCCGTCCAGCCACCGCGCCGACCTAATATCCGAGCGCGTTTATACATTTCAGCCGATCAGTTCCTGATAGGCGGCCTCGTCCATGAAGCCGTCCAGCGACGTGCCGTCCGCCGGCTTGACGCGGAAAAACCAGGCCGCCATCGCGTCCGAGTTCACGTCGCCCGGCGCATCGGCCAGCGCCTCGTTGACGGCGGTGATGGTGCCCGCGACCGGGGACACGATGTCGGACGCCGCCTTGACCGATTCGATCACCACGATCTCCTCGCCGACCTCGACCTCGCGGCCGACCTCGGGCAGCTCGATGAAGACCACGTCGCCCAGTTGCTCGCTGGCATGGGCGGTGATGCCGATGACAAGCTCATCGCCCTCGGCGCGCAGCCATTCGTGTTCGGGGGTGTATTTCAGCATGAGCGCCTCAGCGTTTGTAGGTGGGTTGAACGAATGGCATGGGCGCGACCGTTGCCGGCAGGCGCTTGCCGCGCAGTTCGGCGTAAACGGTGGTGCCCTCGGCAATCCCGGCGGCCAGCGTCGCCATCGCAATGGGCACCCCGGCCGAGGGGCCGAAGCCACCCGAGGTGATGCGCCCTACAGGTTCGCCGCCTTCGGGACCGGCGTAGATCGGGGTGCCCTCGCGCATGGGCGCGCGGCCTTCGGGGCGCAACCCGCGGCGGATATGCGCGGCCTTTCCCAGTTCGGGCAGGATCTTGTCGGCGCCCGGAAAGCCGCCCGCGCGCGCTCCGCCCGCGCGGCGGACCTTGGGGATCGACCAGCCGAGGCCCGCCTGCGCGGGCGACACCGTGGCATCCATGTCGTTGCCGTAAAGCGGCAACCCCGCCTCAAGCCGCAGCGAATCGCGGGCGCCGAGGCCGATGGGGACCACGCCTTCCTGCGCCAGCAGGGCGCGGGCGAAGTCCAGGGCGCGTTCGGCGGGGATGCTGATCTCGAACCCGTCCTCGCCGGTATAGCCCGAGCGGCTGACCCACAGCACCTCGCTCTCCCATTGCAGATCGACCGAATCCATGAAGCGCAAATCGGCCACGCCCGGCACCAGCGCGGCTAGCGCCCGCTCGGCCCCTGGTCCCTGCAGCGCCAGAAGGGCGCGGTCGGTCACGACCTCGGGCGCCAGCCCGGCCTCGGTCATGTGGGTGATGTCCGCTTCCGCACGGGATGCGTTGACGACCAGCAGCAGGTGGTCGCCCTTGCCCGCGATCATCAGGTCGTCAAGGATGCCGCCATCCTCATTGGTGAACAGCCCGTAACGCTGCCGCCCCGGCGCAAGGCCGATGATGTCGGCAGGCACCAGGCGTTCCAGCGCCTTCGCCGCGCCCTCGCCGCGCAGGATCACCTGCCCCATGTGGCTGACGTCGAACAGCCCGGCGGCCTTGCGGGTGTGCAGGTGCTCGCCCATCACCCCCATGGGATACTGGACCGGCATCTCCCATCCGGCGTAAGGCACCATCCGGGCACCGAGTTCGGTATGCAGGTCGTAAAGCGGCGTGCGGCGCAGTTCGGTCATGGCATCTCCCCTTGGCGGCGTGCGGCCGCGTGTCGATGCCCCCTCTGTCCCTGCCCCGCCGGGGCGCCTGAGATCGTTATCCTTCGGCGGGCCATCCCTGCGGACAGCCACTCTTCAGAGTTTTATGCGGACGCGGTCTTTCTGCCTGAGAGTTTACCGGGGCGGTTGCTCCTTCGGCCCTGGCCTGCGCCAGCGTCTCCCGTCGTCCGCGACTTTGGTAGCAGCCGACCCGGCAGTCTGGCAAGGGCCTTGGCGCGACCTGCCCCGGCCACGCGATCGTCAAGGATAGATCACGACCGGAACGCCGGGGCGGACCATCGAGAAGATTTCCTCGATCTCCCGATCGTTCACCGCGATGCAGCCTGCGGTCCAGTCACGCGCCGTGGCCTTGTTGCCATTAGGGCCGCGGCCGTGGATCATGATATCACCTCCGGGCTGCTGACCCAGCATCATCGCTCGCGCCTTGTCGGTCGGGTCAGGATAGGAAATCCCCAGCGACAGATGATAGGCGCTGTTGGGGTTCTGACGGTTGATGTAGTAGATGCCCTCGGGTGTGCGGCCGTCGCCTTCGTACATCTTGTGGCCGATGGGCTGGAAGCCCAGCCCGATGTCATAAGCCTTCAGCACCGTGCTGCCGCTGAGCAGGAACATCTGCCGGTCGCCCTTTTCGACCACGATCTGGGTCACGGGCGGGCCGCTGTAGCTGCGGAACTTGCTGACAGGTTGCTTGGCGCCGCCACCGCAGGCTGTCAGCAAGACAAGCGCGGTCAGCGCAACAAAATTGCGGATAGTCGAGATCATCACTGCCCCAGAATCGCTTATTTGCGTTTTCTTGATCCAGAGTTACCACAACCGGCGGTTTTCCGCCAACTGCCAGCAATGACGATCCTCGGCATTTTTCTTCGCGCTATTGCGTAAAAGTCGCAATCAGTTCGACATGGGGCGACCAGCGGAACTGGTCCACGACCTCGATCCGGCCCAGGCTGTAGCCGCCCTCGACCATGGTCCTGGCGTCGCGAGCGAAACTCACGGGATCGCAGCTGATCCAGGCCACGGCCGGCACCCGCGACTGGGCCAGCGCGGCGGCCTGCGCCGCCGCCCCTGCACGCGGCGGATCGATCACGACGGCGTCGAATCGCGCAAGTTCATCCGGCAGCAGCGGCCTGCGGGCGAGGTCGCGAACCTCGGTCGTCACGCGGCGCAGCCCCGGTGCGGCCCTCCAGCCCGCGTCCAGCGCGGCAAGGGGCGCGGCGAGCCCCTCGACCGCATGGACATCGGCGGTTTCGGCCAGCGGCAGGGTGAAGGTTCCCGCGCCGGCGAACAGGTCGGCGATCCGCGGCGCCGGGCCGACGATCCGGCGCGCAGCGGTCAGCAACGCGGCTTCGCCTTCCGCCGTCGCCTGCAGGAACCCGCCCGGCGGCGGCACCACCTGCGCCCGCCCGAAGGGAATCGCCGGAGGCCGCGCCACGATTGCCTCGCCATTCCAGTCGAGCCGCGCCCAAGCCGCCGCGTTCATCAGCGCCGCGAGATCCGACAACAGCCCCGGTGTCATCGGTTTGCCGCCTGTCACCGCGACGTCCAGCCCCGCCGCAGTCTCGGTCACCACCAGCGACAGCTCACCGGCGCGCGAGCCGCCAAGGCTCACCATCCGCCGCAGGTCGGGCAGCGCGGCCAGGATCGCGGGCCGGACCACGAGGCACTCGGCCACATCCACGATCACGTCCGAGGCGCGCTGGTGGAACCCGATCAGCGCCCCCGCCTTCGTCCGCCGCCCCGACAGCACCGCCCGGCGGCGCGACCGCGGCGGAGAGGTATGCACCGCCGCGATCTCGGCCGTGATCCCCTGCGCGGCCAGCGCATTCCGCACCACCTGCGCCTTCCATCCGGCCACGAAGCCGTCGCTCGCATGCATCAGCGAACAGCCGCCGCAGACCTTGTAATGCGGGCACGGCGCTTTCACCCGATCCGCCGAGGGCGTCACGATCCGCGGCCGGGCAATGCGCCCCGCCTTGGCCTCGCCCTCGATCTGCTCGCCCGGCAGCGTCAGGGGCGCGAGCGCGCGTTCGTCCCCGCGCAGCGCCACGCCGTCGCCGCGCCGCCCCAGCCGCTCGACCGTCCAGTGGGTCATTCGGCGGCCTGCGCCTCCTCGGGCTCGGTCCCCAGGAAGCCGCCCGACTGGCGGTTCCAGTAGCGGGCATAAAGGCCGCCCCTCGCCAGCAGTTCGGCGTGTCGCCCCTGCTCGACGATGCGGCCATCGTCCATGACCACGATCCGGTCCATCTCGGCGATGGTGGACAGGCGGTGCGCGATGGCCAGCACGGTCTTGCCCTGCATGATCCGGTGCAGCGATTCCTGCACCTGCGCCTCGACCTCGCTGTCAAGTGCGCTGGTGGCCTCGTCCAGCACCAGGATCGGTGCGTCCTTGACGAAGGCGCGGGCCAGCGCGATCCGCTGCCGCTGCCCGCCCGAGAGCTTCACCCCCCGCTCGCCCAGATGCGCGTCATAGCCCTTGCGGCCTGCCGAATCCTGCAGGCCCAGGATGAAGTCATGCGCCTCGGCGGCCCTGGCGGCGGCGACCATCTCCTCCTCCGAGGCGCCCGGTCGGCCATAAAGGATGTTGTCGCGCGCCGAGCGGTTGAACAGCGCCGTATCCTGCGTGACCATGCCGATGTTCTGGCGCAAGGACTGCTGGGTGACGCGGCGCACGTCCTGGCCGTCCACCAGGACCGCACCCTTCTCGACGTCGTAAAGCCGCAACAGCAGCGAAACCAGCGTGGACTTGCCCGCGCCCGAGGCCCCGACGATGCCGATCCGCTCGCCCGGCGCGATCCGCAGCGACAGATCCCCGATGCCCCCTTCCTCGCGGCCATAGGCGAAGCTGATCCCGTCGAAGACGACCTCCCCGCGCAGCCGGCCCAGGTCCACCGCGTCGGGCGCATCGACCAGGCTGTGCGGCGGCGACAGCGTCTGCATCCCGTCCTCGACCTCGCCGATGGATCCCCAGATGCCCATCAGCGCCATGCTGACCCAGCCGGTCATCTGCGCCAGCCGCATGGCGATGGCGCCGGATGCCGCCACGTCTCCGGGCGTGGCCTGCCCCTGCTGCCACATCATCACCGCGCCGCCGACAAGCACCACCGGCAGGATGCCTGACACGATGGTCAGCGATAGCCGGAACCAGGTGTTCAGCCGGCCGAAGTCGATGGCGCGGTCGCGAAAGGTCTCCATCGCGCCAAGGGCCGCTTGGTCCTCGTATTCGGCGCTGGCGAACAGCTTGACGGTCTTGATGTTGGTGATCGTATCGACGACCTGCCCGGTGATCATGGCCCGCGCGCTGGCGCGTCCCTTGGACTGCGCCCGCACGCGCGGCAGGAAAAAGCGGATCAGCGCCAGATAGACCCCGAGCCAGACGACCAGCGCAAGCGCGGCCCAGGCGTCGATCGTCACCAGGAAGATGGCCGAGCCCAGCACCGCCGACAGGGCGAAGGTGCCGGTGTTGACCATCTCGCTGGCCACATCGGTGACGGCCCGGGCGGTCTGCATCTGCTTCTGCGCGATGCGCCCGGCGAAGTCGTTGTCGAAGAAGGTGACGGCATGGCCCATCGTCCAGCGGTGCAGGCGCGACAGCACCAGCGGCAGGATGTTCGGGCCGATGATGACGTTCGAGGACGCCGCCGACAGGCCCATGATGGCAGGCCGCAGGACCAGGAAGAACCCGGCGAAAGCGGCGATCAGCCAGCCGTGATCGACCAGCGTCCGCCCCCCCGACTGCGCCACCGCATCCACGACCAGTCCCAGCAGCGTGGCCGAGGCGACCTCGGCCGCGCCCGACAGAGCCGAGGCGAAGGCCGCGACCCCCAAGCCCCCCCAGGCGCCCGACAGCGCCCAGCGGAAGAAGGCCAGCAGTGTGCGCGGCGGCGGCCCGTCGGCCGGCCGGAATGCGTCGATCAGCCGCTCGAAGGTCTGGTGCAGCATCATGGGCCTTCTCCTGCCAGAAGCGCGATGTCCACCAGCGCGGGCGCAGGCATCAGGAAACCACCCTCGATCCATGCGGCCTCGGCCGCGCGCAGCCCGCGTCCCAGCGCCGGCCCCGACAGCCGATCCGACAGGTCGGCGGCGGAAATCGGCAGCACCTGCCCCGCGGCGAAGGCGATCTGCTCGCGCCAGTCCTGGCGCAATTCCTCGTTCCGCGAAGCCCGCAGCACCGCCAACTGCTCCGCACGCCCGGCCCCCAGCCGATAGGCCGCCTCGGCCAGCGGCAGATCAGAGCGCAACTCCTCCTGCACCCTTGCCTCAGCGCGTGAAAGACGCAGCGCATCCACCGCGTCAGCCGCTGCAAGAGCCGCAAGCCGCAGCTCCCAGTCCTTCTTTCTGGTTGAAATACCCTCGGGGGTGCGGGGGCAGACAGTCCCCGCTTCGACGGCGATCATTGCAGCAAGCCCCTCGGACCCTGCGCCCGGCAGGACCTGCGCAAGAACACCGGCCTGCTCCATCAGCCGCACGGCCTCCAGCGGATCGGCAGCGGACAGGAGCTTCCGCATCTCGGCCCCGATCCGCTCGCGCGAGATGCGGGCAAGCCCCCCGGCATGGCGGGCGCAGGCCGCCAGCGCCTCGGGGTCCGCCGCACCGGGGCGACCGTAACGGGCATGGAAGCGGAAGAAGCGCAGGATGCGAAGATAATCCTCGGTGATGCGCTCGTCCGGGTCGCCCACGAAGCGGACGCGCCGGGCAGCAAGGTCGGGCAGTCCGCCGACAGGGTCCAGCACCTGGCCCGAAGCCTCGGCGTAAAGCGCGTTCATGGTGAAATCGCGCCGCGCCGCGTCCTCCTCGATCCGGTCGGAGAAGGCAACGACCGCGCGCCGTCCGTCCGTTTCTACGTCGCGGCGGAAGGTCGTGACCTCGAAGCCGCGCCCGTCAGCGACCACGGTGATCGTGCCATGCTCGATCCCCGTGGGCACGGGTTTCAGCCCCGCGGCCCTCGCCAGGTCCACCACCCTTTCAGGTCGCGCATCGGTCGCGATGTCGATGTCGTCCACCGGCTCGTCCAGCAGCGCGTTGCGGACCGCGCCGCCGACAACCAGCGCCCGGTGCGGGGCCAGCGCCGCCAGCACGCGCCCCAGCGAGGGGTCCGCCGTGATCGCCTCGGGCAGCCTCATGTGGAGAGCCTTTTTGCCAGCGCCAGCAGCACCCGCGCCGTTGCGCCCCAGATGTAATAGGGACCGCAGGGCGCGACGTGATAGGACCGCCAGCCGCCACGCCAAAGCCGCCGCTCCAGCCGGTAGTTCGTCGGATCGGCGATGTGGGCGAAGGGGACGGTAAAGGCCTCCTCGACCTCGCCTGCCTCGGGCACCGGGGTAAAAGGCCCCCGGATCATTGCCAGAACGGGCGTCATGGCAAAGCCGGTGACGGTGCGATGTGGCGGCAGCACCCCCAGCACCTCCACCTGCGCGGGGTCCAGCCCCACCTCCTCGCGCGCCTCGCGCAACGCGGCGGCGACCTCATCCGCGTCGCCCGGATCGACCTTGCCGCCCGGCAGGGCGATCTGGCCGGGATGGTGGCGCAGCCCGCTCGCCCGCTTGGTCAGCAGCAGGCGTCCGTCCTCGTGGAAGGCGGCCAGCACGCCCGCAGGCCGCGCCTCAAGCCCCGGCGGGACAGAACCGTTCTGGTCGAAGTCCGAGGTCGCCCCGGCGGGCACATCGAGCGCCCGCTTGAGTCTTTCACGCACCTCGGCCGCCTGCAGCATCAGCGGCCTTCCTCCGACGCCTCGGCGGGCAGGGCATTGCCCTCGGCGTCCACCGTGGCCTCGAAGCCCAGCGAGGCGGGGTCGAATTCGTAATGCGCGCCGCAGAACTGGCAGTCGGCGGTGACGGTGCCCTCGTCCGTCGTCATGTGGCGGATGTCCTTGGCCGAATAGATCGACAGCGTCCCCCGCACCCGGTCGGCCGAGCAGGAACAGCCGAACTCGACCCGCTGGGGGTCGAAGACGCGCGGCGTTTCCTCGTGGAACAGGCGCACCAGCAGGTCCGTGGGCGCGACGGACGGCCCGATCAACTCGATCGGTTCCACCGTGGACAAAAGGTGGTTGGCGCGGTTCCAGTCCTCGGATTCTACGCCCTGCAGGATGTCGGCGGCCTCGATCAGCCCATGCTCGCCCGAGCCGCCCTTGCCCGCGTCCATCGGCTGCGCCGGCAGGGTCTGCAGCATGACCCCGCCCGCGCGCCAGCGTTCCGCATCCCCCGCCATCCGGCTTTGCCCGTAGGACAGGGTGAAGCTGGACGGAATCTGCTCGGACTGGGCGAAATAGGTCCCCGCGCAGGACGACAGCGACCCGCCCGACAGCGGCGTGATCCCCTGATAGGGCAGGTTGCCCGCCCCCTGGTCGATCAGGATGGCGAAATAGCCCTCTCCGATCTGCTCGAAGGGCGGGCGATCGTCCAGCCGCTCCGCGTCGAAGCTGGCCCAGGCGCGGATGCGCGCGGGACCGCCATCGGACGACGGCGCGTAGTAGTCGGCGGCGATGGTGCGGACGGCGCCGTTGCCGCGCACCTGGATCGACAGCTTCCAGCGCAGCTTGATGGTCGGCCCGATCAGCGCGGCCAGCAGCGCAACCTCGGCCACCAGCGCCGCGACCGGCGCAGAGTAATTGTGGCGCGACAGGATATGTTCCAGCACACCGTCCAGACGGGCCACGCGGCCACGCACGCCGGAGCGGTCAAGCTGGAAGGGCAGAACGGTATCGTCCCAGGCGATCTGGTTGATGGTGGTCATGGTGGCCTTTCGGAAATCTGCGCGCCAAAAGTGCGGCGCGGCGTTGCTTGCCGATATAGGCAGGCCCGCGCCGCAACCCAAGGTCAGGCCCAGCCGGCCATGTTCTCTGCGATCACCTCGGTCAGCACGGCGATATGGGCGTCGTCATCGTTCAGGCAGGGGATGTAGGTGAAGCCCTTGCCGCCCGCGTGTTCGAAGGCTTCGCGGATCTCGCCGTTGATCTCCTCCAAAGTCTCTATGCAGTCGGCGCTGAAGGCCGGAGAGATCACGGCGATGTCGGCGATGCCGCGTTTGGCCAAGTCCGCCACATGCTCGACAGTATAGGGCCGCAGCCATTCCTCGGACCCGAAGACCGACTGGAAGGTGGTGTCGATGGAGTCCTCGGGCCAGCCGAGCCGCTCGCGCAGCAGGCGCGAGGTCTTCTGGCACTGGCAATGATAGGGGTCGCCTTCCAGCAGGTAGCGCTTCGGCATCCCGTGATAGGATGCCACCAGCTTCTGCGGGCGTCGGCCCTGAAGCGTGCGCTCGACCGACTGCGCGAGTGCGTCGATATAGTCGGGACGGTCGAAATAGGGCGGGCAGATGCGGGCCGAGGGCTGCCATTTCTGCGTCATCAGCGCGCGGAAGAACTGGTCGTTCGCCGAGGCCCAGGTCGAGCCCGCATATTGCGGATACATCGGCAGAAAGACGATGCGGTCGCAGCCCGCCCTGACCATCCCGTCCACCACCGACCGGGTCGAGGGATTGCCGTAGCGCATGCAGAAATCGACGATCACGCGGTCGCCCCAGCGTTCGGCGCAGGTCTGGCGCAGCTTGGCCACCTTGGCCTTGGTGATCGTCAGCAGCGGGCTTTCATTCGCCTCGTTGTTCCAGATGGAACGGTAGTTCGCCCCCGAGGTGAAGGGCCGCTTCGAAAGGATGATCCCCTGCAAAAGCGGCTGCCATTTCCATTTCGGATAGTCGATCACCCGCTGGTCGGACAGGAATTCGCTGAGATAGCGCCGCATCGACCAGTAGTCGTGGCCGTCGGGGGTGCCAAGGTTGGCGACGAGGATGCCGATCTTCGGCTGCGGCAAGGCGGGATGGTCTGCGGGGGCGTGGCGCGGCTGGCTCGGGTCTTGGGGGCGGGCGTGCTGGTTCATGGGGTCCTCTGGCTGAGCGCCGCGGCAAGGCTGGTTCGGGCCGAGCCGGGGCGCAATGGTTTCGGCTGGTTGTCGGCGGGCGCCCATCCGGTCAGGAAGATCAGGTCCAGCCCCAGCCGGATGCGGCCGGGATCCTGCGGGTCGGGGGCGGTTTCGGCAAGGATCTGCGCCGCGCGCCGCAGGATCGTGCGGCGGGTCGGATGGCGCAGGCGGCGGTCGAGCGCGTTGGTTTCCCCCATCGCGCGCAGGTCGCGGGCAAGGTGGAGAAAGTCGCGGTAGCTGACGGCTTGCGTGATCTGGTCGGCCACCGGCAGGGCCAGCCCCGCCCGCGTCACCAGTGCGCCGAGGTCGCGGATTTCGCCGAAAGGGGCGATGCGGGGGGAAAGGCCGCCGGTCACCTCGACCTCGGCCTGCGCCAAGGCGGCGCGCAGGGGGGCAAGCGTCCCAGCCCCCGGCAGCACGGCGATAAAAAGGCCATCTGGAACCAGCGCGCGGGCCGACTGGATCAACTGGCCCACCGGATCGTCGGCCCAGTGCAGCGCCAGCGCGTGGATCACGAGATCGTGCTGACCGGGCTGAAGCGCCAGCACCGGCTCGTCCCCCACGACACGGGCCTCAGGCATGGCGGCGGTCCAGAAAGCGGGATTTCCGGTCACCACGGCAGGTGCCGTAAACGTCCTGTTAATCTCTGACAGCCTATCCTCGATCTCGCCCTGCACCAGCGCGTGCAGCCAGTCCTCGCGCCCGATGCGGGCCGCGCGGGCGCGGTTGCGCGAAAGCGCGGTGCGGTCGGTCAGGCGCGGCGGGCCGTCGAAGTCAGGGGGAGAAGCGGACATGGGACTGCAACTTAGGTCGTTCGGCTCGGTGATGAAAGCGGGGCGGGCGATTCTGTTCCCGCCGCAGTGCCTCGACTGCGGGGCGGGCGTGGCCGAGGACGGGGCGCTCTGCCCCGATTGCTGGCGCGAGGCCGAGTTCATCGGCGCCTGCCATTGCGAGTGCTGCGGCATCCCCCTGCCCGGCGACGGCGGCGAGGAGGCGGGACTTGCCTGCGACGAATGCCTGTCCGTGGCCCGGCCATGGGACAGGGGCCGCGCGGCGGTGGTCTATGCGGGCAGCGGGCGCAGGCTGGTGCTGGCCCTGAAGCATGGCGACCGGCCCGATCTGGCGCCCTCGCTGGGGCGGTGGCTGGCTGCGGCAGCGGGGCCTCTGCTGCGGCCGGACATGCTGGTGGTGCCGGTGCCGCTGCATCCGCGCCGGATGATGGCGCGAAAATACAACCAGTCGGCGTTGCTGGCGGCGGCGGTGGCGCGGGCGCACGGGCTGCGGCTTGAGGCTGCGGCACTGCGCCGCACCCGGCACACGCCGATGCAGGACTACGGCTCGGTCGCCGACCGCTTCGCCAATGTCGAGGGCGCGGTTGAGGTGGCGGCGCGGGTCCGGCTGCGGCTGGAAGGCAGGCCGGTGCTGCTGATCGACGACGTGATGGCCTCGGGCGCGACGCTGGGGGCGGCCGCTTCGGCGCTTGCGGCGGCGGGCGCGGGGCCGGTGTCGGTCGCGGTGCTGGCACGGGCGGTCAAGGGCGGAAGCGCGTCGGCTTCGCAGGCAGCATGATCGGGGCCGAGGGCCTGCTTCCACGCTGGCGCAGCCTCCCGCATGGGTTCCATTTCCGGCGCCTGCAAGCCTGACAGTCACGACAAGGAAAGAGAAAGCCGCGATCACCCTGCAAGAAGAAACCCCGCCCGGTGCCCCCGCAGGCTGCCGATTCGCCCCGCAAGGTCACGGAAGTTCGCCTGAATCACCCTTTCGCCCCTTTTCATCCCGGTCCCGGATTTGCATCTTTCATCCATGCTGCGGATCAACGACACCATCACCATCGCCGATTGGGAACTGTTCGAGCAGTTCACGCGCGCACAGGGACCCGGGGGACAGAACGTCAACAAGGTCTCGACCGCCGTCGAGCTTCGCTTCGAGGCCGAGCGCTCGCCTCACCTGCCCGCTCCCGTCAAGACGCGGCTGCGGCGGCTTGCGGGCCGGCGCTGGACCGGGGATGGCGCCATCCTTATCCAGGTGCAGGACACCCGCAGCCAGGCCCGCAACCGCGAAATCGCGCGCGAACGGCTGGCCGACCTGATCCGCTCGGCCCTGGCCGCGCCCCGCCCCCGCATCGCCACCCGCCCGACGCTGGGCAGCCAGCGCCGCAGGCTTGCCGCCAAGGCCCAGCGGGGCACCATCAAGGCGCTGCGCGGCCCTGCCGGCACGGCGGAGGACGGATGAAGGACCTGCGCCGCAGGCTCGCCCGGTTTCTCGGCGCCCGCACGCCCCGGCTGCAGGCCGGGGCGATCTGCCGCGATCCGGCGACGGGCAAGGTGCTGCTGATCACCAGCCGCGACACCGGCCGCTGGATCATCCCCAAGGGATGGCCCATGCCCGGCCGCACCCTGGCGCAGGCCGCCCTGCAGGAGGCGTGGGAGGAAGCGGGCGTCCACGCCCATGCGGCCGAGGATCTGGGCATCTATCACTATGACAAGGCGCATGACCGCGGATTCGCCATCCCGGTCGAGGTCAGGGTGTTCCTTGTCCCCGTCGAGGCGCTGGCCGATTGCTGGCCCGAACAGCCGCAGCGCACCCGGCGCTGGTTCGCCCCTGAAAAGGCGGCCGGGCTGGTGTCCGAGGCCGAGCTTGCCGCCTTGCTGTCCACGCTTGCGCCCCGCCGCCCGGCCGCGCCCTTTTCCACGCGCGCCTGAGGGCGCGGATGGCCGAGTTCCGAATTCTCGACAAGGATCTGGACCGGGTCGCGAATGCCGAAAGCGCGGGGCTTCACTCGACGCGCGCCGTCTTCCGGCTGGGCCTTGCGCTGACCTTCGCGGCGGTGGTCGCGATCGTCGGGACGCTGGCGGGCGCCGCCCTGTCGGGCATGCTGGTTGCGGGGATGCTCGTGGCGACCTTCCTGGCGCTGTCCATCGGGGCCAATGACGTGGCGAATGCGCTGGGCCCGCCGGTCGGCGCGGGCGCGATCTCGATGAGCGCGGGCCTCATCCTCGTGGCGCTGGCCGAGATCGCGGGCGCCATGCTGGCCGGAGGACGTGTCACCGAAACACTGACCACGGGCATCCTGCCCGCCGACCTGATGCATCAGGGAACCGAGCCTGCCACCGTCATGCTGGCCGCGATGCTGGCCGCCGCCATCTGGATCACGCTGGCGACCTGGGCGGGGGCGCCGGTCAGCACCACTCATGCCGTCGTGGGCGGCATCTCGGGCGCGGGACTGGTCGTCTTCGGACCGGGGGCGCTGCAATGGCGCGGGCTGGCCGGGATCGCGACCGCATGGATTGCCGCGCCCATCGTCGCGGCGCTGGCGGGGGCGGCGCTGCTGGCCGTGCTGCGCCGGGCGATCCACCGCGCGCCGGACCGCGCCCGCGCGGCCGCGCGCCTGCTGCCATGGGTCGTGGGCTGCATCGCCGCCGTGCTGACCCTCAACGCCCTTTCGCTCAGCGGCGTCGGCGCACCCGTCGTCCTTGGCGCGACCTTCGCGGTCAGCGCCGCGTCCGTCGTCTTCGCCCGCATCCGCATGGCGGACGAGATCGCGGCCGGGCATCCCGGCCGGCAGATGCTCGACCGGATGCTCGGACCGCCGCTGGTGCTGGGGGCGATCCTGATGGGATTCAGCCACGGCTCGAACGACGTGGCCAACATCGTGGCGCCGCTTGCAGTGCTGGGGCGGTCCACCGAGCTGTGGCCGCAGGCCGAGCCGACCTCGATCCGGCTGCTGGCGCTGGGCGGCGCCGGGATCGCGGTGGGCGCGCTGCTGTTCGGCCGGCGGCTCGTCCACATGGTCGGCAGCCGGATTACCCGGCTGAACACCGCCCGCGCGCTTTGCGTATCGTTGGCGACCTCGCTGACGGTGCTGGCCGCGACGCGGCTGGGAATGCCGGTGTCCACCACCCATGTCGCGGTGGGCGGCGTCTTCGGCGTCGGCTTCTACCGCGAATGGGAGGAGCGCCGCTTCCGCAGCGCCCGGACCCGCGCCCGCAAGCCGCTGCCACCCGAGGAACTGCGCCGCCTTCAACTGGTGCGCCGCGCCGCCGTCCTGCGGACGCTGGCCGCCTGGGTCGTGACGCTGCCCGCTGCCGGGGTCTTGGCCGCGACCCTTGCCTGGATGATCGGCTGAGCCTCAGAAGGCGCGGAAGGTCATCGTCGTCAGCGTCCGGTTGATGCCGGGAATGTCGAACAGCCGTTCGGACAGGTAATGGCCCACGTCCTCATCCTCGGGGACATAGACCTTGGCCAGCAGGTCGTATTCGCCCGAGGTCGAGTAAAGCTCGCTCACCACCTCCCGGTCGTAGATGGCGTCGGCGACCTCGTAGGTCTTGCCGGGGGTGCAGCGGAACTGGACGAAGACGGGACGCATGGGAACCTCTCGAAGGCAGGGGCGCGGGCCAGTCTAGCGGGCTTGCGGCGCGCGGGCCAGAGCGGCGCCCTGTGCCCCCGCCCAGCGCCAGAACCGCGTCATCAGCAGCGCGGCCGCGGCGGTCAGCCCGACCAGCAGTCCCAGCCACAGCCCCGGCGGCCCCATCCCCAGCGGAAAGGCCAGCAGCCAGCCGGCAGGCAGGCCGATCAGCCAGTAGCTGACAACCGCCAGCACCATCGGCACACGCGTGTCCTGCACCCCGCGCAGCAGCCCCAGCGCGATGGCCTGCATGGCGTCGGCCAGCTGGAACAGCCCCGCGTAAAGCATCAGCGAGGCCGCCAGCGCCACGATCACCGGCGCCCTCGGGTCGGCGGGGTTGAGGTAAAGCCCGGTCAGCGCCTCGGGGATCGTCAGGAAAGCGGCCATCGGGACCAGCGCAAAGCCCGCCGACAGCAGGATCGCCGCCAGCGCCGCCAGGCGCAGCCCCTGCGGGTCCCCCGCCCCGTGCGCCGATCCCACCCGGATCGTCGCCGCATTGGAAATGCCCAGATGCACCATGAAGGTCAGACCCGCGATCTGCAGGGCGATGCCATGGGCGGCCAGTGGCTCGGCCCCGAACCAGCCCATCAGGACGTTGGCGCCGGTGAACATCCCCGTTTCCGCCACCAGCGTCAGCCCGATCGGCAGGCCCAGCGCGAAGACGGACCGGAACGCCGCCCAGTCCGGCCGCCACAACCGCTGGAACAGGTGATAGGGTCGCCCCTCGGGCACCCAGGCGGCACAAGCCGCCAGCGCGGCAAGCTGCATCCAGTTGACCGAAAGGCTGGCGATCCCCGAGCCGCGCACGCCCAGTTCCGGCAGCCCCCATTCCCCGAAGATCAGCAGCCAGTTGAACAGCGCATTGATCGGCAGCCCGATCAGGTTGACGACAAGCGCCAGGTTCGGTCGCCCCAGCGCCGCGAGATAGCTGTTCAGCACCATCCCCGCCAGCACCGCGGGCATCGCGGGGATCATCGCCCGCAGCCATTCCTGCCCCAGCGCAGCGATCCGAGGCTCCTGCCCCAAGGCAGAGAGGATCGGCCCCGACCACCACAGAAGCGGCACGATCAGCAGGGAATGGAGGACCGACAGCCACAGCGCCATCCGCGTGGCCCGCCGCACCTCGACCGCGTCGCCGCGAGCGCGCGCGCTGGCGATCACCCCCATGACGCCCAAGGCATAGCCCGACCCGAGCATCGTCAGGATGAAGAAATACGAGGTCGCCAGCACCAGCGCCGCCAGCTCATCGACGCCGTAGCGGCCGATCAGCACGGTGTCCGTCACCCCGATCAGCATCCGGCTGACATGGGTGCCCACCAGCGGCAGGCCGAGAAGGAAGGTGGCGGTCAGATGCGGGCGCAGGCTCATGCCTCGCCCGTTATCCGCATTCGGGCTTCACGGGAAGCCCACCGACCCGAAGGCGGACCGCAGCCGCGGCGACAAGGGCGCGCTGTCCTCTTGTGCCTGTTGCCGCATTCCGCATTCCGCCCGTCCCGGCGGCCGCGGAACGTGGCGCTGCGCCCAGGCAAGTGCCGGGCCTTCACGATCATCTGCAACCCTGCCCGGCCTGCTGGCAAAAGGAGACATCATCGCCCGAACGAGCGGCCTCGGGCCTTTCCTCTCGGCAAGACAGGGGCTCGTCGGCTCAAGCGATGCGACAGGGCGGGCTGTCCCTCATGGGCGCAAGGCCCTGCGCTGGACACAGGGTGAAAGTCATGCCCGACTTGTCAAAGGACCATGGGCGCATAGCCAGGCAGCGTTCCCACCGGAACGGAAACCTGCCATCAAGTCCGAGGCCGGAAGCCTTGTTCCCTCGTCGCAGGTCCGGGCTGCCGAGCAAGGTTCCATCGGCGGACCTCCGATCGGGCGCCGACCTTCATTCCAGCCGCGCCGGCAGCACCATCCCCCGCAGCGCCTCGGCGGCGGGCATCGGCCGCTTGCCCTCGCGCTGGAGTTCGGTGATCTCGACCGCGCCTGTGCCGCAGGCGATGGTGAACCCACCCAGCACCTTGCCCGGCGGGCCCTGCCCCTCGGCTAGCCGCGCGCGCAGCAGCTTCAGCCGCTCGCCGCCTGCCATGCACCAGGCGCCGGGAAAGGGCGACAGGCCCCGGATCAGCCGGTCCACCTGAGCCGCAGGCCGGGTCCAGTCGATCCGCGCCTCGGCCTTGTCGATCTTGGCGGCGTAGGTCACGCCATCCTCGGCCTGTGGCACGGCGGGCAGCGGCAGGCGGTCCAGCACATCGACGATCAGCGCCGCGCCCATCTGCGAGAGCCGGTCGTGCAGGTCGGCCGTGGTCTCCTCAGGTCCGATGGGCGTCTTCGCCTCGGCCAGCACCGGGCCGGTATCCAGCCCCGCCTCCATCTGCATGATAGCGACGCCGGTTTCCGCATCCCCCGCCATCACTGCCCGATGTATCGGCGCCGCCCCCCGCCAGCGCGGCAGCAGCGAGGCATGAATGTTCAGGCACCCGAGCCGTGGCGCATCCAGCAGCGGCTGCGGCAGGATCAGCCCATAGGCCACCACCACCGCCACATCCGCGCCCAGCGCCGCGAACTCCGCCTGCTCCTCGGTCCCCTTCAGCCGCACCGGACTCCGCACCGGGATGCCCAAGGCGTCGGCCGCTGCCTGCACCGGCGAGGGCCGGGGCTTCTGCCCCCGCCCCGCCGCCCGCGGCGGCTGAGAGTAAACGCAGACCACCTCGTGCCGCGCGGCGATCGCCTGCAGCGCAGGAACCGAGAAATCGGGTGTCCCCATGAACACGACGCGCATCACCCGCTCCCCTCTTTCTTCTTCGTGAAATATCCTGAGCTTTTGAGCGCCCGGAAAACAGTCCGGCAGACTGTTGTCAGCGAAAAAGGCAGCGGCGAGTGGGACAGCGCCCCGGTCCGGCGCCTCTACCTGCGCGCCAGCTTCGCCGATTTCGCCACCAGCATCCGCCGCTTCAGCGCCGACAGGCGGTCCACATAGACCCGCCCGTCCAGATGGTCGATCTGGTGCTGCACGCTTGTCGCCCACAGGCCCACGAAGTCCCGCTCCTCGACCTCTCCGCCTTCGTTGAGAAACCGCACCGTCACCGCCCGCGGCCGTTCGATCACCGCCGAGACGCCGGGCAGGTTGGGCGAGGCCTCCTCGTGCGACCGCAGCTTCACCGAGGCGTGCAGGATCTGCGGATTCGCCATCCGCACCGCCTGCCCCCGCCCCTCCGAGGCATCCACGACCGCCAGCCGCAGCATCACGCCCACCTGCGGCGCCGCAAGGCCCAGGCCCGGCATCGCCTCCATCGTGTCGATCATGTCGTCCCAGATCGCCCGGATCTCGTCCGTGACCGCCTCGACGGGCGCGGCGGCGGTATGCAGCCGCCGGTCGGCATAGGGGACGAAGGACCGGACCGCCATTCAGGCCCGCGCCATCTCGCGCTTCATCTTGGTCATGCGGCGCGAGATCATCTGCCGCTTCATCGGGCCGATATGGTCGATGAAGAGCTTGCCGTTCAGATGATCCAACTCGTGCTGCGCGCAGGTCGCCCAGAGCCCGTCGAAGTCCCGCTCGTGGCTTTTTCCGTCCAGGCCCGTCCAGCGCATCCGCACCTCGGCCGGGCGCGTGACATCGGCATATTGCTCGGGGAAGGACAGGCAGCCCTCCTCATAGGTGTTCAGCGCTTCCGAGGTGAAAACGATCTCGGGGTCCACCATCACCAGCGGCGCGCGGGGCGCCTGCGCGTCCTTGGTGCAGTCCATGACGAACAGGCGGCTCAGCACGCCCACCTGCGGCGCGGCCAGGCCCACGCCCGGCGCGGCATACATGGTGGCCAGCATGTCACCGGCCAGGGCCTCGATCTCGGGCGTGATCAGGCCCACGGGGTCGCAGGGCTTCTTCAGCCGGGGATCGGGGAACAGAAGGATGGGGCGCGTCATGGCATTCGCACATAGGACAAGGCTTCCCGCCGCGCAACAAGCCGCTATGGTCGGGCGCGCGTGACAGGAGACCCCCATGAACAGACCCGACCGCTTCGCCGACCCCGACTTCGCCCCCGACTTCGACACGCCCATCGAGCGGCGGGGGACGATGTGCAACAAGTGGGACGACATGGGCACGGTCTTCGGGCTGGACGCGCCCGACGCCCTGCCGATGTGGGTCGCCGACATGGACTTCGCCGCGCCTGCCGGCGTCCGCCGGGCGCTGGAAGAAACCGTCGCCCACGGCGTCTACGGCTATCCCGGCGTGAACCAGCCCTATCTCGACGCGATCCGCTGGTGGATGCGTACCCGCCACGGCTGGCAGGTGGAACGGGATCATATTCTCTCCGTCCACGGCCTCGTCAACGGCACGGCGCTGGCGGTGGATGCCTTCACCGAAACAGGCGATGCGGTGGTGCTGATGACGCCCGTCTACCACGCCTTCGCCCGCGTCATCAAAGCTGCCGGGCGCACGGTGACGGAACTGCCGCTGGCTGTCCGCGACGGCCAGTATGCGCTGGACTGGGATGGCTGGAAGGCAATTCTGACCGGCCGCGAGCGGATGCTGATCCTCTGCTCGCCCCACAACCCCGGCGGCCGGGTCTGGTCGCCCGAGGAACTGCGCGAGATCGCCGAATTCTGCCGCGCCCGCGACCTGATCCTCGTGTCGGACGAGATCCACCACGACCTCGTCCTGCCCGGCACTCCACGCCACACGGTCACGGCCTTGGCCGCTCCCGAGATCGCCGACCGCCTGGTGACGCTGACGGCGGCAACCAAGACCTTCAACATCGCAGGCGCGCATCTGGGCAATGCCATCATCGCCGATGAGACGCTGCGGGACCGCTACAAGGCGCGGATGATGGCACTGGGCATCTCGCCCGGGCTTTTCGGCCTACAGATGGTGACGGCGGCCTACTCGCCCGAGGGCGCGGCCTGGGTGGACTCGGTGGTGGACTACATCGCCGGCAACGGCCGCATCTTCGACGAGGCCGTGAACGCCATTCCCGGCATCCGGTCCATGCCCCTGCAGGCGACCTATCTCGCTTGGGTGGACTTCACCGGCACCGGGATGGAGCCCGCGGAAATCCACCGCCGCGTTGAACAGGGCGCGCGGATCGCAGCCAACCACGGCGAAAGCTTCGGCCTGGGCGGCGCGGGTCACATGCGCTTCAACCTCGCCACGCCCCGCGCGCGGGTGGCCGAGGCGGCATCCCGCCTGCGCGAGGCCTTCGCCGACCTGCAATGAGGCCGCTGCGCATGGCCGCGCTGGGGGCGGTGGCTCTGGCCGGGTGGCTCGCCTGGACCGGCGGGATCCCCCTGCCGGTGCCGTTGCCGCCAACCCTGCCGCTGCCAGTGCCGCCGCCGACCACGAACATCCCGATCCCGCGCCCGCCGCGATTGCCGGACATCCGCATCCCCCAACCCGCGCCGGCGATCACCAGCCCGGTTCAGCGCATTCTGGTCGAGAAATCCGCCCGCCGCATGACCATCTTCCAGCGCGATGGCAACCCGCGCGTGATGCCCATCGCCCTCGGCTTCGCGCCCACGGGCGACAAGGTGAAACAAGGCGACGGCAAGACCCCCGAGGGTATTTTCAAGGTGGACCGCCTGAACGACCGCAGCAGCTTCACCCTGTCGCTGGGGCTGGACTACCCCCGCCCCGAGGACCGCACCCGCGCCCAAGCGCAAGGCGTCGATCCGGGCGGCGACATCATGATCCACGGCCAGCCGAATCAGGTGGAGGAAGGCTTCAGGGTCAAGGGCGACTGGACCGCCGGCTGCATCGCCGTCACCAACCCGGAAATTCGCGAGCTTTTCGCCCATAGCTCCCTCGGCATCGAGGTCGAGATCAGGCCATGAGCCACTCGGATGGTCTTTCTTCTTTGCCCAAATATCCTGGGGGAGCCGCGCGCAGTGCGGCGGGGGCAAAGCCCCCTCTTTCACGTCCCCCTCGGCTTGGCGCGCACCGTCGGGTCGGCCGTCATGGGGTCCTCGGGCCAGGGATGGCGCGGATAGCGGCCGCGCATATCCTTGCGGACATCGGCATAGCCCCCAGCCCAGAAGCCCGGCAGGTCGGTCGTCACCGCGATGGGCTTGCCGCCCGGCGACAGCATCTGGATGCGCAGGGGGCGGCCGCCCGCCATAGGGTGGCGGGTGACTCCAAACAGTTCCTGCAGCCGCGCCTCGATGGTCGGCGTCTCGGCGTCGTAGTCGATGGGAATGCGGCGGCCCAGCGGCGTGGTAAACGCCGCCGGCGCGGCCTCGTCCAGCCGCCGCTGGCCGCCCCAGCCGATCAGCGCCTTCAGCGGCTCGGTCAGGTCCAGCGCCCGCAAGTCGGACGCCGTGCGCGCCTTGCCCAGCCACGGCAGCAGCCAGCCGGGGTCGGACAGCAGCGCCGCGTCGCTGATCTCGGGCATATCCGCCACCAGCGCGATCCGCGCCCGCAGCCGGCGCGCCGAGGGCGTCCAGGGCAGGCCGAGGTCGCGCAGCCCCTCCCATGCCGCAAGCGCCACTGCCTCGGGATCGGGGTCATCCAGCGCCCGGTCGGAGAGGACCAGCGCCCCCAGCCGCTCCTGCCGGCGGGCCAGCACCCGGCCCTCGCGGCGGGACCATTCGACCAGTTCCACCGCCTCGATCCGGTCGCCGTAAAGCGCCCGCAGGTCCGCCTCGTCCAGCGCGGCCGCCATCCGCACTCGCGCCTCGCGGGCGTCGCCGTTGAGGTCGGTTGCCACGATCAACTGGTTCGCCCCCAGCGGATCGTTCTCGGCCAGCACCGCTCCCTTGCCTCCTGACAGCACATAGCGCTGCGCATCCCCCTTGCGGCGCAAGCCGATCCGATCAGGGTATGCAAGCGCCGCCATCTTGCCGAGGCTCATCACCGGGACCTTGGGCGCAAGGCGACGCAGGCGGCGGCCTTCCGCGCGGATGCGCTCGACCGCGCCGCGGTCGGCGGGCCAAGGGTGGCGCTCGGCATAGGCGCGGGGATCGCGGATGGCCTGAAGCCGCAGGGCAAGGTCGGCGGGGGCGCCCCGGACCGGGTCGTGCTCGGCCATCAGCGCGGCAAGCTCCGCCGCCTCGCGCCCGGCCGTCAGCAGCATGTGACCCAGCCGGGGATGCAAGGGAAGCGCGGCCAGCGCCCGGCCATGCGGGGTGATGCGGCCCACCCGCAGCGCGCCCAGATCCTTCAGCAGCGCCTGCGCCTCGGCGAGCGCGGCGGCGGGGGGAGGGGTCAGGAACGCGAGCCCCTCCCCGGACCCCCATGCCGCCAATTCCAAGGCAAGCCCGGCCAGATCGGCGGTGGCGATCTCGGGCGGGGCGAAGGCGGGCAGCGCGCCCTCCTCGGCCCGCGTCCACATCCGGTAGCAGATGCCCGGCGCCACCCGGCCTGCGCGGCCCCGGCGCTGCTCAGCCTCGGCGCGGCTCACGCGTTCCGTCACCAGCCGCGTCATACCGGAACCGGGATCGAAGCGCGCCCGCCGCGCGCGCCCCGCATCCACCACCACCCGCACCCCCGGAATCGTCAGCGAGGTTTCCGCGATGGAGGTCGCCAGCACGATCCGCCGCCTGTCGCCGGGAGGCGCGAGGGCGGCACGTTGGGCCGACAACTCCATCGCGCCGAAAAGCGGCACGATCTCGGCAGGGCCGTCCAGCATCGCGGCCACGCGGCGGATCTCGCCCTCGCCGGGCAGGAAGCACAGGATCGTGCCGCCGCTGTCGCGCGTCTCGGCCTCGGCCTCGGCGATCAGCCGGGCGGCCTCGGGGACCAGCCTGGCGCCCGCAGGCAGCGGCCGGCCGAGCCAGCGGGTTTCCACCGGAAAGGCCCGGCCCAGTGACCGCACCACAGGTGCTGCGTCCAGCAGCGCCGCGACAGGTTCCGCCTCCAGCGTGGCGGACATGACCAGCACGGAAAGATCGGGCCGCAAAGCCGCGCGGCTTTCCCAGACCAGCGCCAACCCGAGGTCGGCGTTCAGGCTGCGCTCGTGGAACTCGTCGAAGATCACGCAGCCGATGCCGGGCAGGTCGGGATCGGACTGGATCATGCGGGTCAGGATGCCCTCGGTCACGACCTCGATCCGCGCGCCGGGCACCGACTCTCCCCGGATGCGGTAGCCGATGGTCGCGCCCACGGCCTCGCCCAAGCTCATGGCCATCCGCTCGGCCGCGGCGCGAGCGGCAAGGCGGCGGGGTTCCAGCATCACGATGCGGCCGGGGAACAGATCGAGCAGCGCCAGCGGCACCCGCGTCGTCTTGCCCGCGCCGGGCGGGGCCACCAGCACCGCGCGGCCATGGTCCGCAAGCGCCTCGCGCAGAGCGGGAATTGCGTCATCAATGGGAAGGGCGTCGGTCATGGCGCGTGTGGTGGCGCAAAACGTGCGGCGGTGCAAACCCGCGGGGAACCCGGATGCGCGCCGCTGGTTGACGCTGGCGCGGACGGGCCAGGTCCCGGACGCCCGACCTCCGACCCTTCGCCCGAAAGCCATCATGCCCAGATCCCCAAAGACCGGCCGCGCGGACGGCCGCCTTGGAAACGCCGAATGCGCTGCAGCCCTTGCCGAGCAGCTGCCGCAGGGCGACATCATCTTCGCCGCCGAAACGGAAACCGATGCCCTCGCCGTCGCCCGCGCGCTGGCCGTCGCCGCGCCTGACGCGCAGGTGATCCTGCTGCCAGAAAGCGACGCGCTGCCGGGGGACAGCTCGCCCGCCTCGCCCGCCAATATCGGCCTGCGCAACGCGGGGCTGTCGCGGCTGCGCGGCCACGAGGGCGGGCCCGCCGCCCTGATCACGACGGCAGACGCTTTGGCGCTGTCCTGGCCGGCGCCGTCCGAGGTTCCCGCCGAACTGCTGAGGGTGACGGTGGGCACCGCCATCGACCTGCCTTCCTTGCGCGATTCCATCCTGGCCTTGGGCTATGCCGAGGACGACCGCGTGGACGAGCCGGGCGAGACTGCCTTGCGCGGTCAGGTGCTGGATGTCTTCCCCGCGCAATCGGAAAATCCGGTGCGGATCGAGGTCGCCGAGGGCAAGGTCGCCTGGATCAGTCTTTACGATCTCGTCGATCAGAGAACGCTGTCCGAAGTCGACTCCTGCGCCATTGCGCCCGCGATCGAGCCGCCCCTGGGCGACGCACGCTGCGCCCTGCCCGACCACCTGCCCGGCGCGCGGCTGGTGCTTTCGCCGGCCGCCGACAAGCGCCGCCGCAACGTGCTGAAGCTGGCCGCCGAGATCGGCGGTGCGGCAGCCCTGCGCCGCGTGCTGCCCGACGACGCCTGGGCCGCTTCCATTGAGGGCGGCGAGACCTTGGACCTGGACCGCGCGGGCGACCCAGCCCCGCGCTTCGTCGAAAGCCGCGCGCCCGAACGCGCCTTCACCCGCGCCGCCCACGCCGCCTTCGATGCGGGCGAGCGGCTGGTCCTGTTGGGCAGCGAGCGCGACCTGCGCTTCCTGTCCCGCCGCGCGGCGAGGCTTCTGGAACGCACGATCCGCGCCGCCGATTCGTGGGAGGAGGTCATACAGGCCGATCCGGGCAGCCTGCTTTCCCTTCCCATGCCCGCAGAGCGCGGCTTCCGGCGTCAGGGCGTACTGGCCGTCGCCGCCGCCGACCTGCTGGGCAGCCGCGCCCTGCGCGAGGATGCCGTCGCCACGGGCCAGACGCTGCTGGACCAGGTCGGCATCCGCATCGGCGACGTGGTGGTGCATGAGGACCACGGCATCGGCGTGGTCGCGGGCATCGAGCCCCTGCCCGACCTGGGCGAGGGCGACCCCGGCGAGGCGATCCGCCTGACCTATGCGGCGGACGGCGTGCGGCTGGTCCCGGTCCTTCAGGCGCACCGCATCTGGCGCTATGGGGCCGAGCCCGAGGCGGTGACGCTCGACCGGCTGGACGGGTCGAGCTGGCGCAAGCGCAAGGACGAGGTCGAGGCTGCGGTGGCGGAAACCGCGAAAGGACTTGCCGAACTGGCCGAGGCGCGCAAGGGGCAGCAGGCCCCGGTGCTGGAAGGCGAGCCGGCGGATTACGAACGCTTCGGCGCGGGCTTCGCCTTCACGGAAACGCCCGACCAAGCCCGCGCGATCGAGGCGGTGCGCGACGACCTCGCCTCCGGCCGCCCGATGGACCGGCTGGTGATCGGCGACGTGGGCTATGGCAAGACCGAGGTCGCGCTGCGCGCCGCCGCCATCGTCGTGCTGGAAGACCGGCAGGTGGCCGTCGCCGCCCCGACGACCGTGTTGGCCCGCCAGCATGTCGAGACGTTCGGGCGCCGCTTCGCCCCTTTGGGCAAAAGGGTCGGCGCCCTGCATCGCCTGTCCACCGCCGCCGAAAGGAAGGCGGTGAAGGAGGGGCTGGCGGACGGCACCATCGACATCGTGATCGGCACAGGGGCGGTCGCGGGCAAGGGGGTGGCCTACAAGGACCTCGGCCTCGTCATCATTGACGAGGAGCAGCGCTTCGGCACCGCCGACAAGCAGAAGCTGCGCGACCTGTCCGCAGGCCATGTCCTGACCCTGACCGCGACGCCCATCCCGCGCACGCTGCAATCGGCGCTGGTGGGCCTGCAGGAACTGTCGGTCATCGCCACGCCGCCCGCGCGGCGTCAGCCGATCCGTACCTCCGTCGCGCCCTTCGACGCGGCCAGCCTGCGCGCGGCCCTGCTGCGCGAACGCGCCCGGCGCGGGCAAAGCTTCGTCGTCGTCCCCCGGATCGAAGACATGGAGCCGATGGCCGCCGAGTTGCGCGAGCTTCTGCCCGGCTTCGAGATCCTGCAGGCCCATGGCAAGCTGCCCGCGGCCGAGATCGACGAGGCCATGATCCGATTCGCCCGCGGCGAAGGCGACGTGCTTCTGGCCACCAACATCATCGAGGCGGGGCTGGACGTGCCGCAGGCCAACACCATGGTCGTCTGCAAGGCCGACCGCTTCGGCCTGTCGCAACTGCACCAGTTGCGCGGCCGCGTGGGGCGCGGCAACCAGCGCGCCCACATGCTGATCTTCACCGAGGCCGGCAAGACGATCCCGGACCTGACGCTCAAGCGGCTGCGGACGCTGGAAACGCTGAACCGGCTGGGCGCGGGCTTCGAGATCAGCGCCCGCGACCTCGACCTGCGCGGGGCGGGCGACCTGCTGGGCGAGGAACAGGCGGGCCACATGAAGCTGATCGGGATCGAGCTTTACCAGCAGCTTCTGGCCGACGCCCTGTCGGCGCGGGGCGGCGCAGACCAGCGATGGATTCCCAACCTGCAACCGGGCCTGCAGGGGCGGCTGCCGGAAAACTGGATCGCCGACCCGGATACGCGGCTGGAAATCTATATGCGCCTTGCCCGCATGGATTCCTCGGAAGCCGTGGACCTGCTGGAAGCGGAACTCGAGGACCGCTTCGGCGATATCCCTCCCGAGGCCCGCACCCTCCTGCAGATCGTCCGCCTGCGCGAGGCCGCCCATGCGGCAGGCATTGCCCGCGTCGTCGCCGGTCCGGCGGGCATCGTCCTTTACCCGCGCGAAGGAGTGGCGCCGGACGCGGAAGGCCTTGAGCGCCAGGAGGACTGCCTCGTTCTGCGCGAGGCGATCGAGGACCCGCGCGAAAGGCTCGACCGCACCGCCGAGCTGCTGGCCGCGATCGTGGAAAGCAGCGAGGATATGGAACCGGCGCAGGCCGCCTGAAGGGGCGCCGCCTTCGCCCCTGCCTGAACCCAACGCCCGCTCTGGTCGTTGAGACGGCGACTGCCTATCTGACAGGCCGTTGATTCCACGGGGGACCGCATGGCCTTGTCCGACACCACTGGCAGCCTGATGCGCGGGCTGGGGCTGGCCGATCCGGTCATCCGGTTGGGCGTCACGGGTCTCAGCCGGGCGGGGAAGACCGTTTTCATCACCTCGCTGGTGGCGAACCTGCTGGACCGGGGCCGGATGCCGGGCCTGCGTGCCGCGGCTGACGGCACCATCCGCGCCGCCTGGCTGCAGCCGCAGCCCGACGACACGGTGCCGCGCTTCGACTACGAACGCCACCTTGCGGCGCTGACCGGCCCCGATCCGCATTGGCCCGAGGGCACCCGCGCTGTCAGCCAGTTGCGCCTGTCGCTGCGGGTCCAGCCGCGCGGGCTGCTGTCGGGCCTTCGGGGGATGCAGAACATCCATCTCGACATCGTGGACTATCCCGGCGAGTGGCTTCTGGACCTGCGCCTGATGGAACGCAGCTTCACCCAGTGGTCCGCCGAGGTGCTCGAACGGATCGAGCACCGCCCCGGCGCCGACCGCTACCACGCCGAACTGGGCGGCATCGACGCGCGGGCCCGCTTTGCCGAGCCCCTGGCCCAGCGGCTGGCTGCCGCCTACACGACCCATCTCGCCGCCGCCCGCGACGCAGGCTTTTCCGACACCACGCCGGGCCGCTTCCTGCTGCCGGGGGAAATGGAGGGCTCGCCCGCCCTGACCTTCGCGCCCCTGCCCGAGACGCTGGCGTCCTCGCCGCTCTACAAGGAGTTCCGCCGCCGCTTCGACGCCTACAAGTCGCGCGTGGTCAAGCCCTTTTTCCGCGACCATTTCGCCCGCATCGACCGGCAGGTGGTGCTGGTGGATGTCCTCGGCGCCATCCACGCCGGCCCCCGGGCGGTCGAGGACACCCGCCGCGCCATGGCCGACATCCTGTCGGCCTTCCGCCCCGGCCGCATCGGCTGGCTGGCGCAGCTTCTGGGCACGCGGCGGGTGGAACGCATCCTGTTCGCCGCGACCAAGGCCGACCACCTGCACCACCTTCAGCACGCGCGGCTGTCGAACATCCTGACCGCGATGCTGCGCGAGGCCCGCGACCGCGCCGACTTTCAGGGCGCCCGGACCGATTCGCTGGCCATCGCCGCCCTTCGCACCACGACCGAGGAGATCATCCGCCAGGACGGCCAGGACCTGCCCGCCGTCCGCGGCACCCTGATGGACGGCCGCAAGGCCGCCTTCTACCCCGGTGAGCTGCCCGACAACCCCGTCGATCTCCTTCGCCCTGCCGCCGAGGGCGCGCATCGCTGGCTTGACGCCGACTATGCCGTGATGAACTTCGCCCCCGCCCCGGACACGCTCCGCCCCGGCGACGGCCCGCCCCATATCCGGCTGGACCGCGCCGCCGAATTTCTGATCGGAGACCGGCTGTGAGCTTCTTTCTGGCCCAGATACCCATGCCGACCCTGCGGAGGCAGCACCATGGCTGACGCCCCGCAGCCCCCGCGCCGTGGCCCGGTTCTGATCGAATACGGTCCCGCGGCATCATCCGCCCCCAACGAACCCGCGCCCCGCCCTGAGCCGACCGAACCGGCCCCGGACCCCGGTCCCACCCTCGCATCGCCCAGAGAGTCCCCCGCCTCCGCCCGGCGCGAGCCGCCCCGCGATGCCCGTGCCCCTCGCCTCAAGGACGCCCCTCCCGACCCCTCGCCTGCCGATGCGCCGCCCATCGACGACGGGCTGACCATTCCCCTGCCCCGCCCGCGCACGATGGAACTGGTGACGCGGATCGTCGGCCGCCGGCCTTCCCGCGTGACAGGCTTCTTCCTGAACACGCTTGCGGCGCTGCTGACATTCCTTCTGTCCATGGCGGCGCTGGAGTTCTTCGACAACCTGATGGCCCGCTCGCCGGTGCTGGGCTGGATCGGCGTGGGCCTGTTTGCCGCCTTCACGCTGGCGACGCTGGCCTTGGCAATCCGCGAATACGCCGCCTGGGCGCGGCTGGGCCGAATCGACGAGATCCACCGCGATTCGGGCCGGGCACTTGCCGCCGGCGACCTGACAGAGGCGCAGAAGGTGCTGGACAAGCTCGATGCGCTTTATGCCCGCCGCCCCGAAATGGCGCGGGCGCGGCAGAACGTCACCCGCCGCCGCAACGACAGCTTCGACGCCGAGGTGCTGCTGGCGATGGCCGAAGCCGAACTGCTGTCCCCCCTCGACCAGCTTGCCCGGCGCGAGATCGAGGCCGCCGCCCGCACCGTCGCCGCGGCGACCGCGCTGATCCCGCTGGCGCTGGCCGATGTGCTGACGGCGCTGGCCGCGAACCTGCGGATGATCCGGCGCATGGCCGAGATCTATGGCGGCCGCGCAGGCGCCGTGGGCGGCTGGCGGCTCGCCCGCACCGTCGTCACCCACCTGATCGCCACCGGCGCGGTCGCGGCGGGCGACGACCTCATCCACACGGTCGCGGGCGGCGGCATCCTTGCCAAGCTCAGCCGCCGCTTCGGCGAGGGTGTCGTCAACGGCGCGCTGACTGCCCGCGTCGGCATCGCCGCGATGGAGGTCTGCCGCCCCCTGCCCTTCATCCAGGCGCGCAGGCCCAAGGTCGGCAACCTCATGGCCCGCGGCCTCAAGGGGCTGTTCGGCGAGGACTCGGCGGACGGGAAAACGAAGAAGTGACCGCAGGCTCTTCCGCCCGCCTCGGCAAGCCACTAGCCTGCGCGCCATGAGATGGAACCTGCCCAACCTGCTGACGCTGATGCGGCTGCTCGCGGCTCCGGCCGTGCCGCTGATGTTCCTGTTCCTCAGCCGGCCCTTCGCCGATTTCGCGGCGCTGGCGCTGTTCGTCCTGGCGGCGCTGACGGACTGGATCGACGGCCATCTCGCCCGAAGCTGGCAGCAGGAAAGCCGCTTCGGCGCGGCCATGGACCCGATCGCGGACAAGGCCATGGTGGTGATCGCGCTGGTGGTCATCACCGGCTATTCCGGCATGAACCCCTGGCTGATCCTGCCCGCGACCGTGATCCTCTTCCGCGAGGTCTTCGTCGCCGGCCTGCGCGAGTTCCTGGGGGCGGACGCCGGCCGGCTGAAGGTCACGCCCCTTGCCAAGTGGAAGACCACAGCCCAGATGATCGCCATTGCCGTCATGTTCCTGGGAACGGGCATCGACTATTATGAAAGAGGCCTGTCCCCACGGGTAGGCGTAGGGCGGGTCTGGCGCGGCGACTGGTCCGACTTGGCGACGCATCTGGGGCTGGTCCTGATGTGGATCGCCGCGATCCTGACCGCGATCACCGGCTGGGACTATTTCCAGAAGGCCCGGCCTTGGCTGAGGGATGTGCGATGACGCTGGATGTCCTTTACTTCGCTTGGCTGCGCGAGCGCATCGGGGCGCCGCGCGAGCGGGTGGAAACCTCGGCCGCCACCGTGCGCGAGCTGGTGGCGGAACTGATCGCCCGCGGCGACCGCCACGCGGCGGCGCTGTCCGACCTCGGCGCCGTGCGGGTCGCGGTGGACCAGACGCTGACCAATCTGGACGCGCCCTTGGGCAAAGCGCGCGAGGTCGCCTTCTTCCCGCCGATGACGGGCGGCTGATGCGCGTCCTCCTCCAGGCGGAGCCCTTCGACGCCGCCGCCCTGACGGACGGCTTCGGCGCGGGTGCGGGCGCGGTCGTGACCTTCACCGGCCTCGTGCGCGCCGACAACGGATTGACGGCGCTGGAAATCGAGCATTACCCCGGCATGACCGAGCGCGCCCTGTCCGACCACGCGCAGGCGGCCGCAGACCGCTTCGCCCTGACCGACGTTCTGGTCGTCCACCGCCATGGCCGCATCCACATTGGCGAGCCGATCATGATGGTCGCCACCGCCGCCCCTCACCGGCGCGCGGCCTTCGACGCCGCCGATTTCCTGATGGACTGGCTGAAATCCCGCGCTCCCTTCTGGAAGCGCGAGATCGGCCCGGACGGCTCACGCGGCTGGGTCGCCGCGAAGGACGAGGACGAGGCCGCTCTGGATCGCTGGCAGGTCTAGATCCCCGGCAGGATCAGACCGCCCATCTGCATCCCCGCATAGCGGAAGCCCAAACCGGCGGCGATCGCCGGATCGTCCTCGGCCAGCTTCAGGGCAACCGCCTCGCTTTCGGCCCGGATGATGGCAAGGCCCCAGACGCCGGCCGGGTCCAGCACCGGCCCGACCGCGACCGCCTGCCCTGCGTCCGCCCGCTCCTGCCACCAGGCGGCATGGCGCGTCATCGCCTGCTCCTCGGCGGCGGTTGCGGCGTTGGGGAAATCGGGACGGGGCGGATGCAGGCGCGGAAGGATCGCGGGCATGGGCACCTCGGGCTGCTTTCCAAGGACGCGCCTGACACGCCCTGCTGGCAAGCGCGGGAAGGCCGCGCTTCGTTGCAATTTGCGGGCCTGCCCCGCATATAGGCGGCGATCAGCGAAAGGCCCGCGCATGACCTATCTCGAGTTCGAAAAGCCGCTATCCGACCTGGAAGGCAAGGCCGAGGAGCTGAGGGCGCTCGCGCGCAAGGGCGAAGGCGTCGATCTGGAGAAAGAGGCGGCAGCGCTGGACCGCAAGGCGCAGGACCTGCTGCGCGAACTTTACCGCAGCCTCGATCCCTGGCGGAAGACGCTGGTCGCGCGCCATCCCGACCGGCCGCATTGCATCGACTACATCGAGGCGCTGTTGACCGAATGGACGCCGCTGGCGGGCGACCGCACCTTTGGCGACGACCATGCGGTGATGGGGGGCCTGGCACGATTCCGCGATCAGGCGGTGGTGGTGATCGGGCACGAGAAGGGCAACGACACCCGCTCGCGCATCCACCGCAACTTCGGCATGGCCCGGCCCGAGGGCTATCGCAAGGCGATCCGGCTGATGGACATGGCCGACCGCTTCCGCCTGCCGGTCATCACGCTGGTGGACACCCCCGGCGCCTATCCCGGCAAGGGCGCCGAGGAACGCGGGCAGTCCGAGGCCATCGCGCGTTCGACCGAGAAATGCCTGCAGATCGGCGTGCCGCTGGTTTCCGTGGTGATCGGCGAGGGCGGCTCGGGCGGCGCGGTGGCGTTCGCCACGGCGGACCGGGTGGCGATGCTGGAACATTCCATCTATTCGGTAATCTCGCCCGAGGGCTGCGCCTCGATCCTGTGGAAGGACGCCGACAAGATGCGCGAGGCGGCCGAGGCGCTGAAGCTGACCGCGCAGGACCTCAAGAAGCTGGGCGTGATTGACGCCGTCATCCCGGAACCCTTGGGCGGCGCCCAGCGCGAACCCGACGAGACGATCCGTTCCGTCGGCGACGAGATCGCCCGCCTGCTGCGCGACCTGCAGGGCAAGTCGCCCGCCGACCTGATCCGCGACCGCCGGCAGAAATTCCTCGACATGGGATCGCGGGGTCTGGCGGCCTGAGCCGCAAGGTCCCGGCCCGGGGACTGCGCCTGCAACTGCGACAGTGGCGACGACGTCGGCGGCACACCAGGACCGGGGCGGGATGTCCAGTGCCCGCTGCAAAAGGCCATCGGACCAGAACAAACGCGGGCGTCCTGTGGCTGCATCCCTGCAACAGCGGCCGACGCTTCCCCGGCGGCGTCGAGCGAACGGCAGGGGCACATATGATCCAGCCGGATGACGAGGCTTTTCCGATTTTCCTCGCGGATGCGGCTACCCCCACAGGAAAGTCACCTTCTACCGTAGCCGCTTGTCGGGCCGTTTCGCGCGTCTGGCGGATAGCGAACTGCGTTCCCCAGCCATGCACGGGCCTCCTTGCTCGCCTGAGCCATTATCCTTTAACCGCCGCCGATCCCCTGAGTACCCTGCTTCGCGGGCAGGCGGCGTTCCCGATCCACCCTTGAGATCCGGATTCCCTGACATCCTGCGCCCCGGCAGCTGCCAACGACCTGCCGGGCGCACTCGCGCGGCCTTTTTCCGCCCCGGATGCCCTTTTTGAAGGCGCAAGTCGGCTCGTGCCTTCGGGAAAACGCTTATCCTCCCTGATAGCCCCGGACCAGCGCCGCCGCAATCAGGCTCCAGCCGTCCACGGCCACGAAAAACGCCAGCTTGAAGGGCAGCGCCACGACCGTGGGCGGCACCATCATCATGCCCATCGACATAAGGATCGCCGACACCACCAGGTCGATGATCAGAAAGGGCAGCGAGACAAGGAAGCCGATCGCAAAGGCGCGCTGAATCTCGGTCAGCATGAAGGACGGCACCAGCAGCGACAGCGGCGCCACCTGCGGGTCAAACGCCTCGGGCAAGGGCGGGGCGCCTTCGGGTTGCGGCGCGACCTCGGCAAGCGCGGCCATGGTGTCGGGGTCGATGCGGTCCGACATGAAGCGGCGGAACGGCTCGATCCCGCGCTCGAAGGCGGTGTCGAGCGTGATCTCGCCCCGCTGCAGGGGCGCCCCGGCGGCGGTCCAGGCATCCCGCAGCACGGGGTCCATGACATACCAGCTGAGAAAGATGGCGAGGCTGACGATCAGCATGTTGGGCGGCGACTGCTGCAGCCCGATCGCCTGCCGCATGATCGACAGCACCGTGACGATGAAGGGAAAGCAGGTCACCATGATCGCGATGCCGGGTGCGAGCGACAACAGCGTGAGTCCGAGGACAAGGATCACCGCGTTCTGCCCGACCCCGCTTGCGGCACCGGCGGCAAGGTCCGACAGGCCCTGCGCCATCACCGCGCCGGGAAGGACTGCAAGCCCGAGAGCTCCGACAAAGGGCCGAACGCGCGCGGATAAACCGCGACGACGTGGCTGCACCGGCCGCGTGTATTGCAGCCGATCCACCATGTCCGAGCCTCGACGCGGACGCCCGGCAACGCTGCCCGACCCGGAGGCCACCGGAACAGGCGCGCACGGACGACGAGGGGCGGCAGCATCCCCCGGTGTCGGGAGGTTCCCGTGCGCCGCTCCACAGCAGCGAAGGACATTGCATGTCTTGCCTGCCTGCAAATCCGGATCGCGCCCGCATGGCTGTCGGCACAAGCGAAAGAGCATTGCCTCGGGCCGAAGGACAGGGCGAGGGGCCGGCACTCGCCAGCCACAGCCCGCAAGCGAAGGGCAGAGGTGTCCGGTTCCCGGACCGCTCGACTGTGGCAGAGAGTGGCGGCGGGCGGAGAGCGGCAGATGGACGATGGCAGGACGCAGCGCCCGGAGTTGCCCGCCAAGGCGCCGCCATGCCGGGTGCGCGCGACATTCCCGCCCTGCGCTCGGCCGGTCTGCGGCAGGCCGAGCGCGGCCGATGCCCGGACCAGGCCCTCGCCTCATGCCGCCGGACCCAGGATGCGGACGGCCAGGCGGCCCTCGCCGCCATGTTCGACCAACTCGCCACGCGCGACCACCTTCTCGCCGATGCAGATCTCGACGCCATCCGCCGTGTCCTGTTCAAGCGGCAGCACGTCGTCGGCCTGCAGTCGCGCCAGATCGGCCACCGACAGCCGGGTGCGGCCGATGCGGATGGCGATCTCGATCTGGATCTGCTCGGTCGGGATCAGGCTGTGTTCGGGTTCCATCTCACTCCACCTCCGTCACTTCGTTGACGAGCTTGCGCAGCTCGGCGGCAATCTGCGCCATGTCCCAGGCGATGCGGCCGCCCAGCAGTTCAACCTCGGCGGTTCCTTCAGGCGCCGTGGGGTCGATCTCGATCCCCGCCGCCCCCGTCGCGGAAAGGCAGGCGGCCGCGAAAGCCGCAAGATCGGGACCGCAGCGGATGCGGGCAGTCAGGGACGGAACGGCCGAGGAAAGCTTCAGCATCTCCTCCAGCAGCGCGCCCTGCAGCCGGGCGCGCGCGACGGCCGGGACGACTGCGTCCAGCAGTGCCTCGATCAGCGGCGCGATCCTTCTCACGTCGCTTGCGCCGGCCGCGCCGCGCGCCGCCTGCTCGGCGTCAAGCCGCCGGGAAAGACCATCAACTGCGTCACACAGCGCAGCCACCTGCCGGGCCTCGGTCAGCCCTCGGCCCTCGTCCAGCCCGCGTGCAAAGGCAGCGTCCAGATCGGTTTGCGCAAAGACGGCGGGCAAAGGCTCGACCGGCTCGCGGTCGAAACGCTCGAGTTGCAGCACCGCGCCCATCATGTCTCTTCCTTCTGGGCGATCCAGCCGGACAGGATGCGGACGCTTTCCTCGCGCCGCTCGCGCATCAGTTCGCGCAGGCGTGCCACAGGATCGGCAAGGGCCGCAGGCGGCATCACGTCAAGATCGGCGGATACCGGGACAAGGGCCGGCACGGCTTCGGCCGCCAGTGCCGCAGATGCAGGGGGCAGGATCTCGCCCGAGGCCGCGCCCGAGTTGTCCAGTTGCGCTTGCACCGCCCGCGACCGCAGGATCGGCCGCATCACCACCATCGCGACCGCCAGCGCGAAGAACCCGATCAGGGCCAGCCGTGCGAGATCGTTCAGCGCCAGCCGCGAAATGATGCCGCCCGGCTCGGCCAGCGTGCCGTCTGTTCCCATGACCGAGAAGGGCAGCGACTTGACGGTGATGACGTCGCCCCGTTCCTCGTCAAAGCCCACCGCCGAGGCCACGAGTTCGCGCAGCGCCTCAAGCTCGACCTCGCTGCGGGGCAGGATGGCTTCGCTCCCGTCGGCCACGCGCTGTGGCGTGCCGTTCACCAGCACCGCCACCGTCAGCCGCCGGGTGGCGCCGGGCTCGCGCAGGATCTCGCGCGTGACCCGACTCACCTCATAGTTCTGCCGCTGCCGCGTCTCCGAGCTTGTAGAGCGGCTCTGCTCGCCCTGCGCGCCCGTGCCTTCCGGCAGGTTCGACGAGGCCGTGACCGCCCCCTGTTCGCTGTTGGTGGACTGGTCGGTGGTCTCCTCGTTCTCCTGCGAGACAAGGGCGCGGCCGTTCGGATCGAAGGTCTGTTCCGAAAGCTGCTCGGTCTCGGTCACGAGGTCGAGATTCAATTCCACGATGGCGTTTCCGGGGCCGACATGCGGTTCGAGGATGCGTTCCACGTTGCGCTTCATCTCGGCGGCACGGTCGGCGGCGACGGTTTCCTCTCCGGTCGAGACGATGCCTCGGGCACTGTCGATGACCTTCACCCGCTCGGGGTCAAGCCCCGGCACCGCCGAGGACAGCAGAAACTGCAAGGATCGCGCCTGCTTGGCGTCCAAGCTGCCTACGCCCATCGTCACCGTCACCGAGGCCGCTCCGCCCGCGTCGCGGCGATAGCCGCGCGTGGCGGGGGCCGCGATATGGACCCGCGCCGCCTTGACGCCGGGCACGGTCAGGATCGTGCGGGCCAGCTCACCTTCCTTCGCCCGCCAGTAGGCGGCGTCGAACATCTGCGAGGTCGTGCCGAAGCCCGACATTCCGTCCAGAATCTCGTAGCCCGCCCCGCCTGCCGAGGGCAGCCCCATCCCCGCCAGCACCAAGCGCACCCGGTCGCGTTCGCCCGCATCAACCCAGATCGCGTCGCCCCGGATCTCGGACGGCACCCCGGTCTTGTCGAGTTCCGCCATCACCTCGCCCGCCCGCGCCAGGTCGAGGCCGGAATAAAGCAGCGCCATCGGCGTCCGGTTGGCCAGCAAGGCGAAGGCCCCGACGGCAAGGAAGGTCAGCAGGAACGCCGCCGCGATCAGCTGCTTCTGGCTGCTGCTGCGTTCGCCCCAGTATTCGGCAAGCTTCTGCATCCCGCGATACCCTTTCGAATCGTTCTCGGTCCGACGGCAATCGTCATGGCATGGCGGCCATTAAGAATCGGTTAGCCCATGGCTGTTAATCCGGTCCCACAGGACGGAGAATCAGATGACCGACATCAGCGCATCGCCCGAGACCCCGGCCAGGCCGCTGTTGCGCCGGCTGCTGCCGTTGGCGCTGCCGATGCTGGCGCTCGCGGCCGGACTGGGGACGACACTCACCGGCCTCTGGTCGCCGCTATCGCTGCTGGGACCTGCCGAGCCTGCGACCGAAGCCGCATCCGCCGCCCCTGCGGCCACCTTCCTCGACGTGCCGCGGATCGTGCTGACCATCCCCGGCGAGCGCACGCAGACGCTGGCGCTGTCGGTCATCATCGAGGTCGAGCCGACCGGGCTGGATCAGGCGCGGCTGCTGATGCCGCGCATCTTGGACAGCTATAACGGCTTCCTGTCGCAGATCGACGCCAGTGCCTTCAGCCGCCGCGGCATCCTGGAAATCGTGCGCGGCGAACTCGCCACCCGCACCGGCTTCATCCTGGGCGAGGCCGCGGTCCGCGACCTTCTCATCACCGAGTTCCGCATCCAATGACGATTCCCATGATCCTTCAGGCCGCGCTGGTCATGGCCGCGCTGGCGGTGGCGGGCTACTGCCACCTGCTCGCGCGGCGGCTGCGCAAGCTCAACGACCTCGAAACCGGCCTCGGCGGCGCCATCGCCGTGATGGCGGCTGAGATCGCCCGGCTGGAAGCGGCACTGGCGGCGGCGCAGGTGGGGGCGACCACCGCCTCGGACGGGCTCGCGCGCGAGATCGAGAAGGCCAGGTCCGAACGCGCCTACTGGGCGCTGCAGCAGCAGTTCATGCCGCCGCTGGCGCCGCGCCGACCTGTCCGGCGCCGCCGCATGAAGGAGGCCGAGGATGCCTGATCGCCTGTTCTGGATGGGCGGCGCGGTCGCCCTTGTCGCCGGCCTCGCCATCGCGCAAGGGGACCGGCTCGCCCGCGCGCTTTCCGCCGAGGCGGCCGCTACGCCGCTGCTCGACGGCTGCACCGACGTGCCCGAGGCGGTGGCGCTGGCTGAAACGCTGCGGTTGCGGGGGATCGCGGTGGACCGGGCGCTTGCCGATCTGGAACGCCGCAAGCGGGAACTGGCGGCGGCCGAGGCACAGATCACCACGCGCCTGGCCGCGCTGAAGAAGGCCAAGGGCGCGCTGGGCAATGCGCGCGCCGGGCAGGAGGCAGGCCGGACCGAAGGGATCGAGCGGCTGATCGCCGTCTATGACGCGATGAAGCCCGCCGAGGCGGCGACGATCCTCGCGGCCCTCCCCCCCGATTTCGCGGCCGAGATCCTGACGCGCGTCCAGCCCGACGCCGGCGCGCGCATCATCGCCCAGATCGACCCCGGCCATGCCGCGATCCTGACCGCCCACATGGGCGCCCCCCGCCCGACCGGAGACTGAAGCCCATGTTCGGCATCATCGGCATTGTCCTGACCTTCGCCATGGTCTTCGGCGGCTATATCCTCGCCGGCGGCAAGATGGCGGTCATCACCCATTCGCTGCCCTTCGAGATGATGATGATCGGCGGCGCGGCGGTGGGGTCGTACCTGCTGTCGAACGATAGCGCCGTCCTCAAGCACACGGTCCCCGGCATCATCCGCGCCTTCAAGGGCGCGCGCTGGCACGAGGCCGACAACACGCAGATGCTGTGCCTGCTGTTCCAGCTTCTCAAGATCGCCCGCGCCAACCCGCTTGAACTGGAGCAGCACATCGAGGCGCCCGAGGACTCCCCGATCTTCCAGGCCTATCCGAACATCCTGAAGGACGAGGATGCCGTCTCGCTGATCGCCGACACGATGCGTTCGGCCAGCCTCAACTACGACGACCCCTACCAGGTCGAGGACATGCTGACGCGGCGGCTCAACCTGATGAAGGAAGAGGCGATGCATGTCCCCCATGCGCTGCAGAACATGGCCGACGCCCTGCCGGCGCTGGGGATCGTCGCGGCGGTGCTGGGGGTCATCAAGACCATGTCCTCGATCGACCAGCCGCCCGAGGTGCTGGGGGGCATGATCGGCGGCGCGCTGGTCGGCACCTTCCTCGGCGTGTTCCTCGCCTACGGGCTGGTCGCGCCCCTGGCGCAGCGGCTGGCCGCGGTGATGAAGCAGGACCTCGCCTTCTACGAGGTCATCAAGTCGGTTCTAATTGCGGGGCTGCACCAGCATGCCACCAACCTCTGCGTCGAGGTCGGCCGCCAGGCCGCGCCAGAGCATCTGCGCCCCAGCTTCACCGAGGTCGAGACCGCCCTGCGCGAGATGAGGAAGGCGGCGTGATGCTGGTGGCCCTTGCCCTTGCCGCCGCCCAAGCGCTCAGCCCCGCCGCGAGCGCCTTCATCGACGACGCCACCGGACGGCTGCTGGCCGGAGAGGAGCTTGCGCCGGACTTCCCCGTCCATCTGCAGGCCCTGCCGCCAGACCAGCGGCTGCTGGTCATCGTCCATCTGCGCCGGGCGGGATTTCTGGCCGACGTGGTGATGCCGGTGGACTGGGTCATCGCCCCCGCAGGCCCGGCCGGGGACAAGCCATGACCGCGGTCGCGCCGGCAAGCGAGAGCCTGTCGGCCTCGGCAAGGCCGCTCATCATCACTGGCGCGCTGGTGCTGGTGGTGATGTCGATGGTCATCCCTATCCCGGCCGCGCTCTTGGACGTGGGCATCGCGCTGTCAATCGCCACCTCGATGCTGATCCTCGTGATGGCGAGTGTCGTCCACAAGCCCACCGACTTCCAGGCCTTCCCGGTGATGCTGCTGATCTCGCTTCTGATCCGGCTGTCCTTGAACGTCTCCTCGACCCGGCTGATCCTGACCGAAGGCCACACCGGCCCGGATGCGGCGGGCGAGGTCATCAGCGGATTCGCGCAATTCGTCGCAGGCGGCTCGCTGATGGTCGGGATCACGGTCTTCGCCGTCATCTCGATCGTGAACTTCATGGTCATCACCAAGGGCTCGGGGCGGATGGCCGAGGTCTCCGCCCGCTTCGCGCTCGATTCGCTGCCCGGCAAGCAGCTTGCGATCGACGGCGACCTGAACTCGGGCGCGATCACCCATGACGAAGCCAAGCGCCGCCGGGCGCAGGACCAGCGGGAAATCAGCTTCTACGGCTCGCTCGACGGCGCGTCGAAGTTCGTCAAGGGCGATGCCATCGCCGGGCTGCTGATCACCGCCGTCAACTTCTTCGTGGGCCTTGGCGTCGGGCTGATCTCTCACGGGATGCCGGCGGGCGAAGCGCTGTCCACCTATTCACAACTGACCATCGGCGACGGGCTGGTGACGCAGGTTCCGGCGCTCATCACCTCGATGGCGGCGGCGCTGCTGTTGTCGCGCGGCGGCTCAACCGAGTCGACGGCGGATCTTCTATCGCAACAGATCGCGCAAGGCTGGCACGCGCCCGCGATCGCCGCCGGAGGCATGGCGGTGCTGGCCTTCGTGCCGGGGATGCCGACGCTGATCTTCCTGGCCATCGCCGGGGTGGCCGCATGGTTCGCTTGGCGCAACGCCACCCGCCCATCCGCCGCGTCAGAGGAGGCGAAGGACACGGCCCCTGCGGCGGCGGCCCGGCCGCGCATCGGCGACGTGCTGGATACCGACGAGATCTGCGTGGAAATCGGCGCCGACCTGATCGCGGCGGCGCTGGACCCGACGCGGGGCCTCAGCGGGCGCATCAACAACCTGCGCATCCACATTGCCCGCAGCTTCGGCATCATCCTGCCCGAGGTGCGGATCACCGACGCCCTCAGCAGCGCGCCGGGCGAATATGTCATCCGCATCCACGGCGTCGTGCGGGCGCGCGGGCGGCTGAACCCCCACCAGATCCTCGCTCTGGGGTCCGAGGAACTGCTGGCCCATATTCCCGGCGAACGCACGCGCGAGCCTGTCTATGACAGCCCCGCCCGCTGGATCGACCCCGCCCGCCAGGACGAGGCCGCCATTTCCGGTGCCAGCGTGGTGACGCCAATGGAGGTGCTGTCCACCCACTTGATGGAAACCGTCAAGTCGCAGATGCCGGCGCTGCTGACGCTCGGTTCGCTGCAGCGGCTGATGCAGGAACTGCGCTCGCTGTCGGATGAAACGCGGGCACAGGCCTACCAGCGCGTCTTCGACAGCATGATCCCCGACAAGGTCGCCCCCGAGCAACTGCTCGCAGTGCTGCGCCTGCTGCTCGATGACCGCATCTCGATCCGCAACCTCGCGCTGATCGTGGAAGGCATCCACGAAAGCCGCTCGCCCGACCCCGAGATCGCGGCCGAGTTCGTCCGCCGCCGCCTGCGCGGCCAGATCACCGGGGCGCTGGCCGACCCGGATGGGCAGCTTGACGTCATGCAGTTGCATCCGGGCTGGGAATCCGAGTTCCTGCGCGCCGAGTCAGAACCCGGCCGCACCGCCGGGGCGATCACGCCGCCGCTGATCCAGCGCCTGACGGAAAAGCTGCGCCTTGCCGCATCCGGCCTGCCGCCCGAGGCGCAGCCTGCGCTGGTCGTCCCTGACCACCGCCGCCGGTTGATCCGCGCGATGGCGAAGAGCGCGGGGCTGTCCTGGCCGGTTCTCGGCATCGACGAGGTCGATCCGCAGGCCCGCATCCGGCTGGTCGGCACGATCGAGCCGTGATGCCTGACCTCCTTCTCTGGCTGACGCCGCTTCTGCTGGTCTATGCCCGCATCCAGGCTTGCCTGCTGGCGATGCCGGGCATCGGAGAACGGTTCCTGCCGATTCGGGTCCGGGTCGCCGCGGCGATGGCACTGACGCCGCTTTACGCCGGCGCCGCCCGGCCCATGCCGCCGCCTGCGCCCCTGCAACTCGCGGCGCTCATGGCCGCCGAGATCGTGTCGGGGCTGGTTCTGGGCCTGATGGTCCGGGTGGTGGCGATGGCACTGGACGTGGCCTCGACGGCGCTGGCCCAAAGCGCCTCGATGTCGGCGCTGCTGGGGATCTCGGACGACATGCCGCCGCATCCGGTCGGCAACCTCATGCACATGGCGGGGCTGGCGGTCCTGATGGCCATGGGCCTGCCGGTGATGATCTGCCAGGTTCTGACTGACAGCTTCGCGGTGAAGCCGCCGGGACTCTGGCCCGAGATCGGGGCGCTCTGGCCCGCGTTCCCGATGCTGGTTGTCCACAGCTTCACGCTGGCGCTGCTGCTCGCCTCGCCCTTCATCCTCGGCGGCCTGCTGTTCCAGTTGCTCTCGGGCGTGGTTGCCCGCGTGATGCCCGCGATGCCGGTGGTCTTCGTGGCCGCCCCTGCCGCGATCCTGCTGGCGCTTGCGGCGCTGGCGCTGCTGATGCCGGGCCTGCTGTCGATCTGGGCCGGGGACGTGCTGTCGCTTGAACTGCCGGACCTGCGATGAGCGGTGACGAGGACAAGGACGACCGCCAGCACGAGCCGAGCGAGCAGAAGCTTCGCCGCGCGCGCGAAAAGGGCGACATTCCGCGCTCGGCCGAGGCGACGACCGCGCTGGCCTATCTGGGCTTTCTTGGCGCCTTCATTCTGGCCGGTGCGACCGTCATCCCCGCATGGCTCGGCCTGGCCCAGCGGGCCCTGGGCGGGGAACCCCTGCCCGAAAGCTCCGACGCCCTGGCCCGGTCGCTGGGGCTGCTGTCTGTCGCCGCGGTCCTCGGCACGGTTCTGGTCCCGGCGGCGCTGGTCCTGGCGGGGCTGGTCCTGGCGGGGCTGGTGATCCAGCGCGGGCTGGTCTTCACGCCCTCACGGCTGGCCCCCGATCTCAAGCGCGTGGACCCATTCAGGAATGCGGCCCAGAAGTTCGGCAGGAACGGGCTTGTGACCTTTGCAATTTCGCTTGCCAAGCTGGGCGGCGTCGCCGCAGGGGGCGCGCTGCTGTTTGCCACGCTGGGCGAGACGATCGCGCAGGCCGCCCGCATGGGCGCGACCGCCTGGACCCAGGCGTTGCCGATCCTGATCCGGCAGGTGCTGATCCTGGCGCTGGCGGTGGCGCTGGTCTTCGCGGGCGTCGACCTTCTGTGGAAGCATTTCGATTTTCGCCGCCGCAACCGGATGACCCGGAAAGAGGTCGAGGACGAGCACAAGGACAGCGAGGGCGACCCCCATCTCAAGGCGGCGCGGCGGCAGAAGGCAGTCGATCTCGCGCTCGGCTCGATGCTGGCGGATGTTGAGCGGGCGGATGTGGTGATCGTGAACCCCACCCATTATGCGGTCGCGCTGGAATGGAAACGGGGCAGCGGCCGGGCGCCTGTCTGTCTTGCCAAGGGCGTGGACGAAGTCGCCGCCCGCATCCGCCAGCGTGCCCGCGACCACAAGGTCCCCGTCTGGTCCGATCCCCCCTGCGCGCGCGCGCTGCACGCGACGCTCGGGATCGGGGACGAGATCACCCATGTCCAGTTCGGCGCCGTCGCCGCGGCCATCCGTTTTGCCGAAGCGATGCGCGCCAAGGCGCGCCGGGGATACGAGGGCGATCTGGAAGGGGCCGCGACATGACTGGCCTTGCCGCATGGCACCGCCCTGTGCCGCGCTGCAGGCACAACGCCGCGCCCATGCGGGCCTCGCGGATCACTGACGGCATTTCGTCAGCACCGGCCCTGTCTTTGTCCCCTACGGTGCAGGGCATGGAGCAGGTCCGGGTCCGTGCCAGCCGCCCGCGCGACCCGGCGCATGGCCGGTTCCTGCCCGCACACGGCTGCTGCGGCAGCCTGACCAAAGGGTGCGGCACTGCTGGCCAGGCTGGTGCTGATGCAAGGCGATCGCCGGTGATCCGGTCGGACCTGTCATGAGCGGGAAGAGCGGACAACTCGAGGCGCTTGCGCGTCTGGCGCGCATCAAGGCGGACGCGGACCTGCGCCGCTATGCCGCCTATCGCGTTCATGCCGAGGCCATGCAGCGTCAGATCGACGCCCTTCGCACCGATCTGGCCGAGGCGATCGCTACGCCTGGTGCGGACAGGCTGGACCAGTGGCAGCTGACGACGGCGGTGGTGGCTTACCGCACCGGCCAGGCGCAACGTGCCGAGGTCGCGCTGGCACGAATGAAGCCTGGTCTTGAGGCGGCTCAACGTGCCGCCACGCTCGCCTTTGGTCGCGCCGAGGCACTGTCGCGCCTGCAGCAACTGAAGGAGGATCAGGAACGCAGGAAGGCGGAGCGGAGAAATTGACGGGCTCAGGTAGTGGCAACACGGGGTCCGAGACTCGCAGCATCCCGGGAAGGCTCCCGCTGCGGATGCCTCCCTCCGCCATGCCCTGAAACCCGGTCCCGGCAGGGGCAACAACTGCCGACTGGGGAAGACCTCTGCCGCACCCGAATGACAGGGCGCACGTCCAGCACCGGCGTGTATTCCCGTCAAAGCGGGGGACTGCCATCCGGGCGGCTTCCAGACCTGACCGGGTCATCTGCTGGGCGACCTTCGGGAACCATTACTGCCGACTGCAAGGGGAGGCCCGGTCCGTCAGGTGTTCGCTGACATGCCGGATTGCTTCACCGGCAAGGGATCTTGCGGATGCGGCGAGTCCCGGAACCCGGTCAGGGCATCCCGGCAGAAGCCGGGTGCAGCGCAGTCATGCTCGTGATGGCGATGACAGGGTCCGGCGGCTGTCCGCCGTGACTTCTTCCAGTAGCTTGCATCGACACTCTGTCCCCCCGTCGGACAGGTCCGGTCAGGACATCGAGCAGAACTGCCGCTCATCTGTGGACCTTCGCGCAGGAGAACGCAGGAATCCTCGCATTCTTCTTTTTTTCGGCTGTTGCCCGGTCCACTTCCCGGCTCATGCGATTCATTCAGGGCCGGGGGAGTCCGCTGGACTGCATTCCCGCAGCGCCCGGCCTGCCGACCGTAACGGCTGGAGGTTCCAGACCGACAGGCATCATCGCTGTAAACGGGAAAGCACGTCCCGCCATGGCGTCGCGGAATCTCGGCACTGTGCTGGTTACGCCGAACAAGCGGCGGTTCAGCGACCTCGGCCCGCTTCGTGCAGGCATTTGCCCGAGGTTTCCTGTGACACGAACGCCTGGACAGAATGGCCGACGACGGATCAGGCATGGTTGCCGGTGACGAGCAGGCCGTCAGCCTGAAAGCGCATGCCGCATGACCACCGCATCGACGCCGGGCGCATAATAGTTCCGCCGCAGGCCTGCCGGCGACCAGCCGCAGGCCCGGTAGAGCGCAAGCGCTGCGGCATTGTCGGACGCAACCTCGAGGAACGCGGCCTCTGCGCCTGCCGCGGCGCAGGCCGCTTGAAAGCGGCGGACAAGGTCGCGCCCGCGTCCGGCCCGGCGGGCGGCGGGATCGACGGCAAGCGTCAGAAGCTCGGCCTCGCCTCCTGCGATCCGGCCCAGAAGGAAGCCGCCCGCCGTCTCATGCAGCACGCAGGCGGCGGATGAGAGCAGCGCGGTGAACTCGGCTTCGGTCCAAGGTCGCGGCGTGACAAAGCAGCGGGCGTGAAGCTCGGCAAGCTCGCCGGGAGTCATCGCAGGATCACGGGCGGAGGGTCCCGGGGCGGGGCCGCATCGGCCGGGCGAAGATACAGCGGCGCCGGTCTGGGAACATGACGCTGGGCCATAGTCCCGCCGGTCGCTGCCACACGCCCGAGCGCCACCCGCGCGATGGCGACCGCGACCGGATGACGCGGCAGGCAGACAGGCGGGCCGGGCGGAAGCCGGTCCCTTCCGGAAAGCACCGGGCCATGGGGGTCGCTGCTGGGATGGGGCGTGGAAGGCGCCCTCCCGGGCTGGTCAGGCACGACAGATCCCGCCAGCGGCGGCTCCTCACCTAGTTCCGCAGGGGCGAAGCCTGAAGCGCCATCCGGCAGGCCATCATCGCGCATCGGGGAATCACGGTGCGGGGTTCCTGATGATCGCGCCATGACTGAGTGGTGCGGCGGCAGGGCGGGCTTTTCGGAATGTCCATGGTCCGAGGCCTCGCGCATGACCTCGGCAGCCGCTTCGGAGGAGCCTGCATGATCCATGCCGCTTGAAGCCCCTGTCCGGGCACTGTCCTCGGCCCAGGCGGCACCAGCCGGCAGGCCGTCGGCCGCGACAGGCGGATCCGCCGCATCCCCTTTTGCCGGAACATCGGGGCATAGACCGAAATCCTGCCAGACCACCTCCTCCCCCCGCAGCGGCACCACGGCCCGGCAGGGGCGTGGCGCATCGCAGGCGACGGCCTCGGTCGCCGAGACGCCCACCGCGGGGATGTTCAGCGACAGCGCCAGCCCGCGCGCCGCCGCGACCGAGATGCGGATGCCGGTGAAGTTGCCCGGACCGACGCCCACCCCGATGGCATCCAGGTCGGACCAGGACAGGCCGGCTTCGGCCAGAAGCTCTTCGAGCAGCGGAAACAGGCGTTCGGCCTGGCCCTTGGTCATCGGCTCGACGCCCTGAGCCAGTACGCGGTCGCCGCAAATGACAGCGGCCGCGCAATGCGCGGCCGACGTGTCGAAGCCTAGAACCCGAAGGCCGTCAGGCAACGGGGCGAACCTCGGTGACCTCGGGGATGTAATGGCGCAGGAGGTTCTCGATCCCCATCTTCAGCGTCAGGGTCGAGGACGGGCAGCCCGCGCAGGCCCCCTGCATGTGCAGGTAGACCACGCCACGGTCGAAGCCGTGGAAGGTGATGTCGCCGCCGTCCTGCGCCACGGCAGGGCGCACGCGGGTGTCCAGCAGTTCCTTGATCTGGCCCACGATCTCGGCGTCGGGGCCGTCATGGGCGGCATGGCCGCCCGAGGCCGCAACCTGGGACTGCGCCAGCACGGCGTCGCCCGACTGGTAATGGTCCATGATCGCGCCCAGGATCGAGGGCTTGATCTGGTCCCAGATCGCCGCGTCGGACTTGGTGACGGTCACGAAATCCGAGCCCAGGAAGACGCCGGCAACGCCCGGCACCGCGAAGATGCGCTGCGCCAGCGGGCTTGCCGCCGCACGACCCGCGTCGGGGAAGTCTGCGGTGCCGCTGCCCAGCACGGTTTCGCCGGGCAGGAACTTCAGCGTGGCGGGGTTCGGGGTGGTTTCGGTCTGAATGAACATCGGGTGCTCCTCGGTCCCGTCCGATATGGTCCCGGGACCGGCCAAGTCAAGGCCGGGGGGACCGACGGCTCAGGTGATCTGCTCCAGCCGCTCGCGCGAGATGTCGCCGGGCACGATGGTCAGCGGACAGGGCAGCGAGGCCATCTCACGCATCAGCCGCGTGACCAGCGGCCCCGGCCCGCTGCCGCCCGCGGCGGCGGCCAGCACGACAATGGCGATCGCGGTGTCGTCGCTGATCTGGGCGATCAGCTCGGCCCCGGGATCGCCCTCGCGGATCACCAGTTCCGGCTCGACCCCCGGACGGTCGCGCATCCACTTGGCGAAGACCTCGAACTGCGCCTCGATCCGCTCGCGCGCTTCGGCCCGCATGACATCGGCCACCCCGAAGCCGTGCTGGATTTCCTCGGCGGGGATCACCGACAGCACCTGCACCGCGCCCCCGGTGTTCGCAGCCCTCAGCGCGGCATAGCGGATCGCGTTCAGGCATTCCTTGCTGTCATCCAGCACGACCAGAAACTTTCGCATTACCCGTTCCTTTGGTAGCTCGGCCAGATTCCGCCGAGCCAGAGTCGCAAAACTGCATCAGCTTCTCAACCCCCCAGGAAAAGCACCGGCCCTGCACTTGCATCGGACCCCCACTATGCTAACGCCGAGGAAGAGTCCCGGCCGTGACCGATCGAGGGTGACCGAGCGAGTGACGATCCAACCCGACTGGAACAGCGAAAAGATCGGGCTTGCCCCATTCCACGGGCCGGGCCCGCTGGGCAATGCAGGCGCGATCGCCTCGGCCGGTATCCCGCGCTTGCCCGGCATCGGGATGACGCCGGGCAAGCGGCTGTTCGATGTCGGGCTGGCGCTTCTGCTGCTGGTGCCGCTGTCGGTGCTGATGCTGCTGGTCGCCGGGCTGCTGCTGGTCTTCGAAGGGCGGCCGGTCTTCTACCTGTCGGAACGGATGCGCGCGCCGGGGCAGCCCTTCCGGCTGATCAAGTTCCGCACCATGACCGCCGTGGACAAGGACGCGGGCGCGACCGGCGCCTACAAGTCGTGGCGGATCACGCGGCTCGGCTGCTTCCTGCGCCGGACGCGGATCGACGAGCTGCCGCAGCTTTTCAACATCCTGCGCGGCGACATGAGCTTTGTCGGCCCCCGCCCCCCCTTGCGCGAATACGTGGACCGCTTTCCCCGCCGCTATGCCGAGGTGCTGCGGACCCGTCCCGGCGTCACCGGCCTCGCCACGCTAATCTATCACGCGCATGAGGACCGGATCATGGCCCGCTGCCATTCGCCCGAGGCGACCGAGGCCGCCTATTACCGGCGCTGCCTGCCGACCAAGCTGCGGCTGGACATGATCTACCAGCGCCGCCGGACGCTGGCGCTGGACCTGTGGATCATCGGCAACACGGTGATGACCGTCATCATCCCGCGCTGGAAGCGGCGGCGCTGAACGGGTCCACCGGGTAGTCCACCCCCACCAGATACAGGCCCTGCGGCGGGCAGACCGGCCCGCAGGCGGCGCGGTCGCGGGCGTCCAGCGCCTCGCGCACCCTGCCGGGTTCCCATGCCCCCGCGCCCACCCGTTCCAGCGTGCCGACGATGGACCGGACCTGGTTGTGCAGAAAGGAGCGCGCCGACAGGTGGAAACGGTATTCGGCGCCATGGGGCAGCACGATCTCCTCGATCTCGATGCGGTCCAGCGTCTTCACCGGGCTTGCCGCCTGGCACATGGTCGAACGGAAGGTGGTGAAGTCGTGGTTGCCGAGCAGATGCGCCGCGCCCTGCCGCATCGCCCCGGCATCCAGCAGATGGGCGACCTGCCAGACCTGTCCCCGGTCATGCGTTACGGGCGCCCGGCGCGACAGCAGCCGGAACAGGTAGCGCCGCCCCTGCGCCGAGAAGCGGGCGTGAAAATCGTCGGCAACGCGCGCCGCGGCCAGCACCGCGACCGGCGTGGGCTTGAGGTGCCAGTTCAGCGCCTCGGCCAGCCGGAAGGGGTCCCAGTCGCGCGACAGGTCGGCATGGGCGACCTGCCCGGTCGCGTGAACCCCGGCGTCCGTCCGTCCCGCCGCGGCAATCCGCGCGCCCGCCTGGAAGCCGGGATCCAGCGCCGCCAAGGCGCGTTCAACCTCACCCTGAACCGAGGCGCGGTCGGCCTGCGCCTGCCAGCCGGCAAAGGGTCCGCCGTCATATTCGATCTTCAGCGCAAAGCGCGGCATGGCTTTACCGGCGCGGCTGTTTCTCGGGGATGCGGAACAGGTCGTCCAGGGTCGGATCGCTGCGGTCCTCCAGCGCCGCGGTTTCCGGCGGACGGACGCCCTCGCGGGCAAGGCGGTCGCGCAGCACCTGGATCTCGATGTCCATGTCGGTGCGCCCACCCTGATGCAACCGCTGCTGCAGCGCCTGGAAGCTGGCTTCGAGGTCGGTCAGCAGCGCCTCGTATTGACGACGCGCGCCTTCGTCGCGGGTGCGCTGGTAGAGATCGGCGAACTTCACCGTCGCGTCGCGGGCGCCGATCAGGTAGACGCCGAGATAGCGCCGCGCCGCAGCCAGTGCGCCGGGGTCCTGTTCCACCCGGTCGAACAGGTTCCGCGCGGTCGCGGCGAACATACCCACCCGGGCCTCTAGCCGCCGGTCGCCCACCAGCTTGATGGCGTCGGTGATGCCGGCCAGATGCTTTTCGGCCTCGTCCACCATGCGGGCGGCGCGGTCCTGCTGGAAGCTGTCCACGCCCTCCATCCCCTTGTCGGCCATCGGGTCGGTGCCGAAGGTCAGCCAGTGCAGGATCGAGCCGGTGAAGCCGATTGCCAGCGCGCCCCCCAGCGCCCCCGGCTCGGCCGAACCGACCGCCAGACCCAGCCCCGTCAGGATGCCGCCAAAAAGCTTGCGCGGGATCGCGGGCCTGCGGGCCACGCGGCGGGCGTCATAGGCGGCCTCGGCCTGCAGCCCTTCCCGCGTCATCCACATTGCCCCCGCGGTGATGCCGAACCCCGCAAGGCTGGTCGCCATCACTACCGGATCGCCCTGGAAGAAAGCCGTCAGCAGGAAGGGCGAGGCCATGGCAGTGATCCACTTGGTCCGCCCTTCATGCGGATGGCGCACCTCGCCCGGCGCGGGCCTCGCGGGCACGCCGTCACCGCCGCGCCCCGCGCCCGGGGAAAACTTGCCGCCGAACCGTTTCGCCATCGCCCCGCCCTCAGCCCGCGCCGAAGAGCGAGGCGTAAAGCGTCACCCCCATCAGAAGAAAGAAGGACAGGCGCTGGGCGGCGGGACGGGACATGGGCGTGGTCTTTCGGCTGGACGGGCGTTTCGGCAATGGCCGCCCCCCGCGGGTCGCACAAGGGCAGCCACACGGTCAACCCCGCAGCGCCCCGGCCGTTCCGAAGCGGATGGCGGAGAGGTAGGAGAGATAGGAGAGCTGGTCTTGCCGTTCAGGCTCTCGATGAACGCGTTGTCTGTAGGCTTGCCGGGCCGGCTGAAGTCGAATGTCACATCGCGCTGATAGGCCCAGAGGTCCAGGTCGCGGGAGATGAACTCGCTGCCCTGATCGACCCGGATGGTCCTGGGCAGGCCGATCTCCCGGCCGACCTGTTCCAGGACGGCGATCACGTCCGGGGCACGGAATCCGGGCCGCGGCACGATGGCCGGGGAGAAGCGCGAGAAGGTGTCGACGATTGTCAGGATCCGGATCCTGGTTCCGGTCGCAAGTTGGTCATGAACAAAGTCCATGGCCCAGGTTTCATTGGCCCGGACCGGCGGACAGCGGTCATCCCGGAGCTACGCCTTCACCCGCCGTTTCGGCACCTTGTTCCTCAGCTGAAGGCCCAACTCCTTGTAGAGCCGGTAGACACGCTTGGCGTTGATCTCCCAACCCTCGCGTCGCAGCAGCACATTGATCCGGCGGTAGCCGTAACGCACCCGTGTCTGTGTCTCGGCATTCGTCGGGGAATGATCCACCGGATCATTTCCTGATCCTCCTCATTCCTTGATCCGCTTTGTCAAAGCGGCCTGCGGACGGCGCCGACCCTTGTAGTGATAGCTCGACCGCTTCGCCCTGCTGCGCGACAAACAGGATGAGATTCCGCGTCAACCTGGATGAGACGCCGCGGTGGGCATGTGACGGAGGAGGGCGTAGCCCCGACCGGAGGCGCACGCCCACCGCAGCGGGCATTTTGCGTCTGT